>JBAZVD010000001.1:854119-1154119 GCA_041661065.1 Candidatus Peribacteraceae bacterium | reverse complement strand
TTTGCCACGGTCTCTGCCGCGTGTAATGCAGCGAGGATCTTCTCCCGGGAAAATTCGGGGCTGTGCGGTTCCGCCCCCACATTCTCCCGGAACTGTTGCAAGTACTGCACGCTCCGTCTGCCTTTGGTTTCCTGCCATTCCACGGAAGGGTTGGGGACATTGAGAAGACCATGGAAGAGGTCCTCGTAACCTTCTGCGGTGTGGTTGCTGCGGCGTGGTGTCATACTATGATTGTAGAAGAGCCCTGGTCCCTCCGCACCAGCAAAAAAAGCCCCCTCTCACCCGGGAGCAATTCCCCAAACGCACCACTCAGTGCTTTCGGCGGGGGGAAATGTTCCATCTCCCGGCACCAGGAGAGGAGGCTCCTCACTTCCCAGCGGGAAGTAGAGGCGGGGAGTGTAGGAGCATGCGGAGCGGGACGCAAGGGCACTGCGGCATGGTAAAAAACCGCCCTCGGGTGGAGGTGCTCCAACGAGGAGCCCCGGGGGCGGAGTGTGCTGAGTCGGTGGTCGGCTGTTTACATCGTGGAATCTTCCTTGAGTTGCGTGCCATGTCGATTGCCAAAGGGAAGTCCGTCGTATCGGGAAATAGCCGCCACAGAGGACTCAGACAACGGGGAAAGTGTAAAGAATCAAAGACATGCGTCAAGAACAAGCCCTCCAGCTCACGGTAGGACTCCCCTATGGGAAGGAATCACTACCTTGTACGAGCTGGAGGGCGGAACGCAGAACTGGAGGGATACACGTCCTTGTGGTCCGGCCTTAGGAGGTGGCCAGACCGCTCAGATCCCGCCAGGTGCGGCAGGATAGCGAGCATGGGTCCGTTGTCAAACTCCTATAGACAGCAATCCGGCGTTCCTCTACCCTCAGCCGTGAATGGCGCTGAACTTCCAGCACCTTACCTCAACTAAACAACTCTCACGGAGGGATGCGGACGCCATTCTTCAGCATGCCCGCCTCATGGAGCGGTACTTGAAGGAGGGGGCAAAGGAACCGCGCTTGCCGGGCAAGATCCTCGCCGCGCTCTTCTACGAACCCAGCACGCGCACGCGTCTCAGCTTCGAAACGGCCATGCTCCGCCTCGGCGGCCAGGTGATCACGGCGGACGGGTTCCAGTTCAGCTCCCTCTATAAGGGGGAGAGCATCGAGGACACCATCATCATGGTCAGCCAGTACGCGGACATCATCGCCATGCGCCACCCCGAGCAGGGATCGGCGGACCGCGCGGCGGCCGTCTCCAAGGTCCCCTTCGTCAACGCGGGCGACGGTCCCGGCCAGCATCCCACGCAGGCGCTCCTGGACCTCCTCACCATCGAGCGCGAGCGCGGCAAGATCGACGGCCTGCGGATCGCCATGGTGGGTGACCTCAAGTTCGGACGGACGGTGCACTCCCTCACGTTCCTCCTCGGGCTCTATAACAACGTGGAGTTCACATACGTTTCGCCCTCGGAACTGGTGGTGCCGGAGAAGGTGACGCACTTCCTCCAGGAGAAGAAGATCGCCTACACGGAAACCGAGAACTTCGATGCCGCGCTGGAGTGCGACGTCCTCTACATGACGCGCATCCAGCAGGAGCGCTTCACGGACCGCTCCGAGTACGAGCGGCTCAAGGACAGCTACGTGCTGCGCGCCGACCAGCTCAAAGGCCGAAACGTGAGCGTGTTGCACCCGCTGCCCCGCATCGGCGAGATCACCACCGACGTGGACGCGCTCCCCAATGCCGCCTACTTCCGCCAGGCCAAGAACGGCGTCCTCATCCGCATGGCCTTGCTGGACATGCTGCTTCAGAAGGGGGCGTAAGGGCGGTCCTCTTCCTCCGTTTGCTGTACGATCTCCGCTTCCAACTTATCGATAAAGAGACGGAATTGCCCCATATGTTCCATGCTGGCATGGATGGATGATCTGACGTGGGAAAGGATCTGCAAGGTTGGGCTTGGACGGGGCCCTTGTTGTACGCAGATACTCTTGAACTTCCGGAGTTTTTCCCCCGTGATGTAGATGAGTTTGTTCAGCGCGAGTTCAACGGTGCTGAACGGGCTCGGCTTGATGACCATGACGGATGCGCTAGGGTCGTGTGTGAGAAAGCTTCCGTGTTCACGGAGGACCCAATCCAGGTAACGCGGATCGATGGAGCACTGGTACAGCTTGGGATAGGAACTGGGATCATGAACCGACTGTACCGTGACATCCAGCGGTTTCTTCCCCAAGCATGCCAGTGCGTCACGGAATGTCGCGAGAAGCCGGTCGAGTGGCGGCTTGACGGCCAGGGAGGGTGCAGAGCAAATGCCGGTTTCAGGCTTGCTGAAGTACCAGCCTGTTTCCGCTCCCAACGCACCCGCCGCGGGCGCTGCGGGAAGTCCTTGGCCGCCCTTGGGCTGCCAGAGCACCATACAGGCGAAATCATCCTGCTACGCCCTTCCCCTGTCAATTCTGTCGCTCTACGCAGCGGAAAAGCCTATTCAATGGATACCTGCCTTTCCGTCATCAGACGGCAGGAGCATACCGGAACCAATAAACGAATAAACGAAGAAACGAATCTGCGATATGATCCCCGAGATGAACACAGCCGTACTGCCGGGCTTGATCGACATGCACGTCCATCTGCGGGAGCCGGGGCTCACGCACAAGGGGGATATGGAGACGGAAACGCGTGCGGCGCTCGCGGGGGGCATCACCACCGTCTGCGACATGCCCAATGCCGTTCCTCCCACCGTCACCGTCGCGGCGCTGGAGGAGAAGGCGGAGCGTGCCGCGCGGATCAAGGACGTGGACATCCGTTTCTACTTCGGCGTCACGGCGAAGGAACACCTGGAGGAACTGTGGAAGCTCTGCACCGATCCCGCGCTCATGCGTCTGCGTATGCGTTGCTGCGGCGTCAAACTGTTCCTGGACCACTCCACGGGGAACCAGAAGATCGATCCCGCGCTCGCAGAGGAGGTCCTCACGTACTGCGCGGAACAGGGGATGGTGGCGGTGTGCCACTGCGAAGATGCGGAGATCAATGCTGCGGCTGCAAAGGCGTGCGTGGGGGAAGAAGGCGTGGAAGCGCACTCCATGATGCGTCCGCCCGAGAGCGAGGAAGCCGCCGTCCGGTTCCTTCTCGCTCTCTCCCGCAAGACGGGCGCGCACGTGCACCCCACGCATGTCTCCACCGCGGCGGCCCTCGCGCTCATCCGCGAAGCGAAGGAAGAGAAGGTGCGTGTTACGTGCGATGTTGCGCCCCACCATCTCTTCCTCACCGCCGATGATTATCCTTCCCTCGGCACACTGGGGAAGATGAACCCGCCGCTGCGCACGGCGGAAGACCAAGCGGCGCTGTGGGAGGGGATCGCCGACGGTACGGTCGATTGCATCGCCACGGACCATGCGCCGCACACGCTCGAGGAGAAGAAGAACCCCGATCCGCTCCAAGCGCCCAGCGGCGTCCCCGGCGTGGAGACCATGCTGCCTCTCTTGCTCACTGTTGCGGCAGGAAACTGGCCGGGCTACAACCTACAACCTACCCCCTACAACCTCTCGTTGGATGACATTCGCCGCCTCTGCTTTGAGAATCCCAATCGGATCCTTTCCCTTGGGAAGAGCGACGCGTCCGCCCTCACCATCAACACCGACGAAGAGTGGGTGATCCGCGGCAAGGAGTTGCACTCGAAGTGCGGGTGGACCCCGTACGAAGGGTGGAAGGTGAGGGGGAAGGTGATGGGGTAGGAGAAAATTCCCTTGAAGGACGAATACAAGGGGGTACTATGCCGTTCCCTTCCATGAGCAAATCCCTTCTTTCCTACCGCGTGCGCCTCGCCCAACTCAAGACGTTGGCGGAGCGAAGGACGGAAGACGATAAAGACTGCCTGCGGGAAGCCAGCATGCAGCGCATAGCCGTGATTGCCCGCCAGCTCTGTATTGCCTGCAAGAATTGCTTGTTGAAGCTCGAAGGACGCAAAGGTCCCAAAGCCAGGAGATTGCGAAGAGAGTTCGCGTTCAATACGTACGAGGCATTGGGTGTTGCATGGGACAACCTTCCCTGCCGCATGAGGGAGCGCGAGTACGTGCGGCGGATGCTGGAGGAGTTGGATGCCATCGGGCGCGCGCAGGAGTGAATGCGCGAGCCGCCACCTTCCATCACCGGGAGGGGTTCGCTCGTTCTTCCGGCTGAGGCTAAGGCTGATCTAAATCAACCGGCCAAATGTTAGCAAGTATCTCGCTCCTTTGCTCGAGGCTAATCTCGCCAGCTCTGGATCGATCCAGAACCCACTCAATTAATCGTCTCCTGGCCTGGATCTTCTGCTCGGGCGTTGAATAATCCTGAGGCAGCTTCCGATCCGGCGCCGCCTCTTCGGTGTGGCCATGCTCCATGTTGGGTATGCGTTCATTCATACGATGTACTCCGGTGGCACAACTCTAGCGCATTCTGCCGTTGCGGCAACGGTGGAACCCCCGCTTGGTACGTGAGTTGTGCGCGGTTCCAGGCAATCCTCTTGCAGCATCGTGATATGTACGCTATCATGTACATATGAATAAAACCTTCACAGCAACGGATGCGCGGAAGAATTTCTTTGCCCTCCTCAAGATGGCAAAGACCCCCGGCGTGTACGTCAAAATTATCCACGAGGGTGATAAGGGATATGTCCTGATGAGTGAAGATGAATTTGAGGGGTGGATGGAAACCTTGGACATCATGTCTGATCCCGAAGAGGTTGCCGCCATTCAAGAGGGGATGAGGGAGAAGGAGAGGGGCGAGGTGGTTAGCCTGGAGGAAGTCCACAAACAGCTCGGCCTATGAAGATGTATCGGGTATTCATGACCCGGCGCGCGCGGAAGGAGTTACAATCCCTCCCTGCCAAGGACCGGGAGCGCGTGGTGGCGGCGATGGGCTCTCTGGGGACGGATCCCTTCCAGGGGAAGAAGCTCCAGGGCGAATGGGAAGGGAAGTGGTCCCTGCGTGTCTGGCCGTACCGCATCATCTATACGGTTGAGAAGGAGATCGTGACCGTCACCGTCCTGCGTGTCGGTCATCGGAGGGATGCATACCGCTAGCGTGAGGGCTCCTTCTTCAGGAAGAACCACCGGTACGTTCCGTATGCCCAGGTTCCCAGGTACAGGAAGCTCACGAAGAATACGCCCCACTGCTCATGCTGGTAGGAGGTGATCAGCCAGAACGGCTGCATGGCCAGCCCCATGACCCATCCCCAGCGGTTATTGCGTGCGACGAGGAACACGGAGATGGCGCCGAAAATCGAGATGGAGATTTGAGCGATGATGTCCCACATCGGCTCATTGTACCCGTCGCCGCTTTCCGGGCTCCAAGAAGAGGAAGATATTTTGCCGGGGAAGTATTTGCATCACCCGATCACCTTCCAAACGTCGCCAAGATTCTCCACCACCACATCCGCCCGTTCGAGCGCCTCGGAGGGCGTGTAGGCGCCGCGGATGCAGCAGCTCGCCATGCCGGCCGCCTTGGCTGCATCCACGTCGAAGAGCTGGTCCCCCACGTACAGGCACCGCTCCGGTTCCACGCCCAGGCGGTCCGCCGCGAGGAGGAGGCCGTGGGGATGGGGCTTGGGGAAGTCGCCCACGTGTTCCGCGGTGACGATGTGCCGGAAGTAGGGCTTCACGGAAAGCCGCTCATCGATGGCGTCCACGTAGCTCATCCACGAGCCGGTGATGAGCCCGAGCGGATGTGCCCCCTTGAGCGCGGTGAGGAGGTCCTCCGCGCCCCGGATCCACTCCGCCTGTTCCCGTAGCAGCTTCACGTAGCGCTTGTCGCGCGCCGTGCGTATGGTGTCCACGGACGCTTCGGGGAGCCCGTACGTCACCAGCCAGTCCTTCAACTTCAATCCCGACCCATAGGAGCTCCGGAACTGCGCCTCCGAAAGATCCACGCCGGCCTCCGCGAACGTCTCCCGCATGGCGCTGGCGTAGAGGTCGATGGAATGGACGAGCGTGCCGTCGAGATCGAAGAGGATGGCGGAATATTTCATGTGATGCGAAATACGTAATACGTAATACAAAATACGGACACGTATACCGTATCACGTATTTCGTATTACGTATGGTGAATCAGACCTCAACCATGAGAGGAATAACCATCGGCTCTCTGTCCAGCTTCCGGTCAAAGTACCGGTAGAGGGCACCCGTCACCGCGCGCTTGAGGGCCTTGCGGTCCTTCTCGCCGCGGTTCAGTTCATCCTCGTAGGCCTTGCGGGAGGCTTGGATCAGATCGCGCGTGATCTCCTGCTGCTCGGAGCCGTAGATCAGCCCGCGAGAGACGATGTCCGGGTCGCCCACGAGCCGCTTACTCTCGTTGTAGACGCGGAACAGGATGATGATCACGCCGTTCTCGCTCATCACCTTGCGGTCGTCCAGCACGCGCTGGCCTTCGCCCGCGCTGCCGCGCCCGTCGATGATCACGTCGTGGAACGTGAGCTTGCTCTTGCTCTTGCGCGCGTCACCCTTGGCGTCGAACTCGATGATCTCGCCGTTGGCGAGCTGGTGGATTTGGTTCTCGGGGTAGCCGATCTGCCGCACCAGGTCCGCATGCGCGGCGCGCATGTGCGGTTCGCCGTGTTCGGGAATCACGTGGCGCGCACGCACCAGGCGGTGCATGAGCAGGAGGTCGTTGGCATAGCCGTGTCCCGTGGTGTGGATTGCAAGTTCCTGGCTGGTCTTTACCACGGCGCCCTGCATGTGCAGGTTGTTCACCACCTTGGCCACGGCCCGCTCGTTGCCGATGATGGGGTTGGAGCTGAGGATGACGGTGTCGCCCTTCTTCACGCTGATGTGGCGGTGGGTGCCCAGGCCGATGCGGGCGAGGCCCGCCATCTCTTCACCCTGGCTTCCCGTGGTGAGGATCAACACTTCCTTATCGGGAAGCCTGTCCATGGCGGGGTTCACCTTGCGGATGAGCCCCCGCGGGACGCGGAGGTAGCCCAGTTGCTGGGCGATCTCCAGGTTGGTCTCCATGCTCCGTCCGGAGATGAAAATCTTGCGGTTGTAGCTGCGCGCGTGCTCGATGATCTGCTGCATGCGGTTGATGAGCGAGCTGAAGGTGGAGATGATCAGGCGCCCCTTGGCGTCGCGGATGAGGCCGTGGAGCGTTTCCGAAATCTCGCGTTCGCTCTTGGAGTTGCCGGGCTTGTTGGCGTTGGTGGAGTCCGCGATGATGGCGAGAACGCCCTTGTCGCCGATCTCCGCGAGGCGCGGGAAGTCGGCGGGAGGCTCATTCATGGGCGTAAGGTCGAACTTGAAGTCGCCCGTGTGGATGATGGTGCCGTAGGGGGTGTGGACGGCGATGGCCGCCGCGTCCGGTATGGAGTGCGTCACGCGGAGGAATTCCACTTCCACCTTGCCCAGGCGGATCTTCTCGCGGAACTTCACCACGTTCATACGCGCCTTGGATGTCATCTTCTCCTCGTCCAGGCGCTTCTTCACGAACGCCATGGTGAGGCGCGTGCCGTAGAGCGGCGGATAGTGGAGAGCGGGGAGCAGGTGCTGCACCGCGCCGATGTGGTCCAGGTGCCCGTGGGTGAAGAGCACGCCCTTGATGCGGTTCTCCCTTCCCTTGAGGGAAGAGATGTCCGGGATCAGGTAATCGATGCCCAACATGTCCTCGTCGGGGAACTGCAGGCCGAGGTCGATGAGGTAGATGTCGCCATCCACCTCTATGACGAAGCAGTTGCGTCCCACCTGCTCGAATCCCCCGAGGGGGTACACGCGGAGGGGGACTTGTCGAGTATCGAACCGTTGTGGCTGTTGCGGTTGGGTTCTGGGGAGCTGACCGTTCCCCTGGAGGGCGGGGCGGGGTGTCCTTCCGTCCCGGAAGCGCCGATGGTGCCGTCCCCGGCCGGATTTCTGTTGAGCGGGAGGGGTGAATCCTCCCTGTTTTTGCGGAGCGCCGGGAGGGGGCGCGGCCCCTCGGCGAGGCTCGGAGCCTCCGGCGGGACCTGTAGGAAGAGCGCCCTGCGCCTGAGGCGCGGGTTGCGTCGTTTCATGCATTTCGTTCATTGTCGTGTCTGGTAGGCCATGGACCAGAGTTCACTCTGTTCGGTCGGCTCATGGCAGGGGTTAAAAGTATCGAACTGCACACAGTGTACTCCCTGGAGGCCCATAAAGCAAGAGTCAGCATGTTATACCTAATAGATTTTGGCTTCAGATAAACAAATTATTAGTAGAGTATTACGTATTATGTATGGCGTATTGCGTATCTTCGTTCTTCTTGCGCCAACGTACTACGCACTACGCAATACGTAATACGTGGTTCCAGGACGCACAGGAGAAAACTCTCCTTGCAGTGAAAATCCTCCCTAAGGTAGCCTAACCCCCTGATGGACCTCTCTGTCCAGACAGGCATCGCGCAAGCGGATGGCGCTCAGGCGCTGCTCTCGCGCTCGTTGACGAGCAAGAGCGGAGAAACCGTGCTGCTCCTCCTGCAGGTGTATGCCGAAGAGCGGCAGGCCAAGGCGTTCTCGGACGAATGCGAGAACGTCATTCGCCATGCGCTGCTGGATACCGACGGGGATGCATGGAGCCGGCTCGACGGGACACTGAAGGAACTGAACGGGCTCATGAAGGGGCTCCTGCTCGCGCGGACCATGGACGAGGTGCATGCCATTGTGGCGGTGGTGGAGAAGGACGGGGCGCTGCACGTCTCCCACGCCGGCCGCGGCGAGGCGTACTTGGTGCGCCACGGAGCCGCCACACAGATCACGGAGTACACGCGGGGCAAACCTCTTTCCGCATTCGTTCACATTTCGAGCGGTGCCCTGGAGGCGCAGGATACGGTGGTGGTCGCCACGCAGCGGCTGCTGCGCGCCTTCACTCCCGCGCAGTTGGCGCAGATGACGTTCCAGCGGGGGGAGGGGGCGCTGCGGGACATCGCCATGCGGCTGGAAGCGGAAGAGGAGCCGGCCGCGCTGGCGCTGGTCGCATCCGGTTCACCGATGGAGTCGAAGGAGGTCATCCCGCCCCGGCAAGGGTACGCGGGGCCGGGCCGCGGCCGCCTGCTGCCCAGCCGCCGTTCCGGGAGGAGGATCCCCCTCTCGGTTCCCTCCTCGCTCCACAAGGTCTCCTCCTCCCTCAAGAGGGCGGGGGCGCTGGCGGCGCCCGTGGTGGCGCGGTGGGCGCGCACGGGGCTGGGGAAGCTGGGCAAGACCTCCACGCACGTCCAGACCATGAGGGAGAAGGCATCCGATTTCATGGCGGACCTCAAGCATCCGCAACGCAAGAGGCGCGCGCACTTCCTGTTGCTCGCGGGGGCGCTGGCCGCCTTCCTGGTCATCTTCCTCGTGGTCAAGCTCTCCATCACCAGCCAGCGGAGCAAGACGCGCGCGGAACTCTCCACGCTCGTGGATCGGATCAACGAAGAGATCAAGACCGCGGACAACCGGCGCATCGCCGGCGATACCGACGCCGCCAACGACATCCTGCAGCGCGCCGACGCCTGGGCGAAGCAGGTGATGGACAACGAGAGCGGCCTCTTCCGCGTGCAGGCGCTGGACCTTCTCGACCGCATCCGCAGCAAGAAGGAGGAGATCAATAACATCACGCGCCTCTCGCCGCGCGTGCTCGTCAACCTGGCCGCCAAGAACTCCGACGTCTCCGCCCAAGGGATGATCGGCATCGCGGACGGGGAGTTCGTGGTGTTCGACCGGGAGGAGTGGTACCACGTCCTCCTCAACGGCGTGGATGACCCACGCACCCTCACGGAGGACGGCCTCATCATCGACGGCGTGTCGTTCCCGCGGTTCAAGGCGCAGGCGTTCCTCACCACCGGCAATTCCATCCTGGAGCTCCAGGGCAGCCAGCCCGTTTCCATGAAGACGGAGGACCTCTCCGGCTGGGTGACGGGGAAGGACATGGAGACGTATCTGCGGTACCTCTACATCCTGGGGGTGGACAACAACATCATGAAGTACGAGCGGCTCAACAACCGCTATGGCGCGGCCGTGCAGTACAACGTGAGCGGCGACCTTACGGGCGCGCTGGACATGACCATCGACAGCAGCATCTACGTGCTCAAGGAGGGCGGCGCCGTGGTGAAGATGATGCGCGGGGAGGCCAAGCCCTTCGCCATCACCCATGCGCCGGACGGCACCTTCAAGACCGCCACGAAGATCGTGAAGATGTCGGACAGCAACTTCTACTTCCTGGATCCCGAGAAGCGCCGCATCAGCGTCACGTCGGACGGCGGGCCGAACGGCGAATCCTCCTACTTGCGGCAGTACGTGCTGGAGGGGGACCAGGTGGGCAAGCTGCAGGACCTGTACGTGGATCCCGACGAAGCGCACCTGTATGTGTTGGATGAGAAGAGAATCTATGTCATCGACCTGTTGAGGTAGAAAAGAATGCAAAATGGGAAATTGGAAATGCGAAATGGTCTCTTTTTCATTTTGCATTTATTCATTTTGCATTCAGGATTGGTCTCCCATGCGCGTCCTCGTCTTCGGCACCTTCGACGGCCTCCATCCGGGACACCGGTATTTCCTCTCCCAAGCCGTCAAACGCGCCGTACCCACGGCCAAGTACGGGCGGGGGGAGCTTTTCATTGTGGTGGCGCGGGACGGCAACGTGCAACGCTTCAAGGGGCGCCCTGCGGAGCGTTCCCAGGCGCAACGGCGGCGCGAGGTGGAGCGGGAGTTCCCGCAGGCGCACGTGCTCATTGGGGAGGTGAATGACTACTTCTTGCCCGTCCTCACCGTGAAGCCCGACCTTATCCTCCTGGGGTACGACCAGCGGCTTCCGCCCGGCGTGGAGGAGCGGGATCTGCGGGAGGCGGGGATTGACGTGGAGCGCGCGAAGCCGTTCAAGCCGCGGACGTACAAGAGCAGTTTGCTGCGCAAAGTCTCCTCTCCCCCGCGCGGCGGGAGAGGGAGCAAGACGCGGAAGATTCGGGGGAAGCGCGCCAGGAAATAACCTTCTGCCAAGGCGTTCCGGTGGCGTGAAGACGTCAAGTTTGCTATACTATCCTGAACATGCACATTGCCCTTCTCCAGCACCGTCTTGTCCGCCAGATCGGCGGTGCCGCCGCCGGTGCCCTCATCGCCTTCCTTCTCTATGGCGCCTACGAATGGGGAGGGCCGCGCGTGGCGTCGCTCTTCGCCACCGCCACGGCGAACGGCGGCACGGAAAGCCGCGTGGAACTGGTGGTGGAGAGAGCAAGGGAGAGATTGGAGATGTCGGAGTGAGGAGTGTATCGAAGGTTCTCCGGTGGAGAGGATGCCGAGGATTCCGACGATGCCGAGGACTTTTCATGTATTTCTTCGGAATCCTCGGAATCCTCGGACTCTTCCCGTCCCATCACCCCTAGCACTCAGCGCTCCCCCTGCTCTATGCTCTCCCCAATGCTCTCCCCCCAGGTCTTCCCGCTAGCGACTTCGGTGCTGTACTTCATCTTGGGGCTGGCGTTCGGGAGCTTCGGCACGGTGCTCGTCACACGCATCCCGGAGGGGCGCAGCATCATGGGGCGCTCGCATTGCGTGCGGTGCGGCAAGACGCTGGGAGCGCTGGAATTGATCCCCCTCCTCAGTTTCGCATTCCTGCGCGGGCAGTGCGGATCCTGCGCGGCGCGCATCCCCTGGCTGTATCCCCTCATCGAGTTCTTCTCGGGTTTGCTCTTCGTCCTCGCCCTGTTCCTGGAAGGCTTCGCCTTCCTCCCCGCCACACTCCTCGCTCTCACGCTGTGGTCCTTCTTCCTCGTGACCGTGATGGACGCGCAGACCGGCTACGTCTCCGATTACCTCTCCTTCCCCTTCCTGGCGCTGGGCGTGGCGTACGCGTTCTTCTCTCCGCCGCTGCAGCTGGCGGCCCCCCTCATCGGCGCGGGCGTCTTTGCGGTGCAGTGGGGGGTGAGCCGCGGGTTCTGGGTGGGGAGCGGGGACATCATCGTGGGGGCGGCTATGGGGTTCCTCCTGCGCGATTGGCGCTTGCTCGTGGTGGCGCTCTTCCTCTCCTACATCATCGGGACCCTGGTGGCGGTCACGCTCATGCTGCTCAAGATCAAGAGCCTGAAGGACAGGATGGTGTTCGTGCCGTTCCTTTTTGTGGGGACGCTCCTTACGATGCTGTTCGGGTATACGATTCTGGATTGGTATGCCCTCTGAAGTGGGGGGGGTGAGGACAGAAAAAAGGGGCCCACAGCCAATCGGCGGAGCCCCAAGAATGAAATCGGAATAAACCGTGACGCAGTTGCGTTTCCCGCCCCTGTATCTCTCTATTCTCGGTCTCTAAAGAACAGGGAGATACAGGGAGAGAATGGAATAAACCGACGGATCATTATTTCTCAAAATCACATATTTGTCAATATCCCCCCGATATTCCCATGGGGAAGCCCAAAAGTGGGCTTCGGTCCTCTCGATTGTTCCTGCCAATTCACCATGTCTGCTGCCCTGGGAGTGGAGTGCAGGGTGGGGACCACATCGGTGGAAAAACCGGCTTTCCGAAGGGTTTCCCCGATGAGTCGTAGTGTGGCGACGATTCTCATCGCGCTTGGAACATCATGGTGTTCGAGGGCTTCCAATGCCGTAGCGCGGAATGTGGGAGGGAGCGTGCCGATGGTATCCAGGATTTCCCGGACTGTCTCCGGGAGAGGATGGTCGGCCGTCCGTCGAGAGTCGTTTTCCAAGGGGGCGTATTGAAGCAGATCGTTCACCATAATGCAATATCCATAGATTCCCTCCGCTTTCCCACGCATAATCCTCCCATGAAAGTGGTCGCGGAAAACCGCCGGGCGCGCTTTGACTACGAGATCCTGGATACCGTGGAGGCCGGAGTGGTCCTCACCGGGCAGGAAGCCAAGAGCTGCCGCGCGGGGAACATCAGCCTGGCCGGCTCGTACATCTCCTTCCTCGGAGGCAAGCCCGTCCTCAAGAAGGCGAGCATCGCGGCGTACAAGTTCGCGCTGCCGCTCCCGGAGTACGACCCGTTGCGGGACCGTCCGCTCCTCCTCCGCAAGAACGAGGCGCACAAGATAGAGGTGGCGTCCGAGGAGAAAGGGATGGCGGTGATACCGCTGGAGGTGCGGGCGGGGCGGTTCATCAAAATTCTCCTGGGGATCGGGCGGGGGAGGAAGAGGATAGACAAGAGGCAGAGGATCAAGGAGAGGGAGACGGGGAGGAGATTGAGGGAGGGGAGGGAAATCTGAGGAGAATCAAGAATGAAGAATGATGAATTACGAGAGAAAACATATTCTTAATTCTCGATTCTTGATTCATAATTCTTCCACATGGCTCTCTTGCCTCCCCAAATCCAGCGGACGATCGAGGAATTTTCCAAGCTCCCCGGCATCGGGCCCAAGAGCGCGGAGCGGCTCACGTTCCACCTGCTACGCAGCGGCAAAGCGAACCCCGAGACGCTGGGGAAGGCGCTGCTCGATCTCAAGCAGGAACTCAAGTACTGCCGCACGTGCCAAATGGTCACGCTGCAGGAGGAGTGCGAGGTGTGCCGCGGGTCCGGCCGCGACCGTTCGCAGGTCTTGGTGGTGGAAGATCCCCTCGACGTCATCGCATTCGAGAAGGTCGGCTACCGCGGCCTGTACCACGTCCTCCACGGCGTGCTCTCGCCCATCGACGGCATGGGCCCCGAGCAGCTCAAGCTCCGCGAGCTGGTCGACCGCGCGCGGAGCGGCGAGATCAAAGAAGTGATCGTGGCCACGAACCCCGACGTGGAAGGGGAGGCGACCGCCACGTACATCCGTACGCAGCTCGCCCCCTACGTCCCCGCGGTCACCCGCCTGGCGCACGGGCTCCCCATGGGCGCGGACATCGGTTTTGCGGATCAAGTCACCCTCCGCGAGGCGATCGACGGGAGGAGGAGCTTATGACGTTTCTCGTTTCTCGACCCTTTCTCGTTTTTCGATTCGTTCATGGACGGCACTTCTTTGCTTCTATCGAAAAACGAGTAACGAGACATGGTCGAGAAACGGTCCTATTCAGCCTTCCATCATAATCTTTCCCTCTCTATACTCTCCTGGCTTTCCTCACTTCCTCTATGCTGAAGAGAATGACGCGCCTTGCGCCTCTCGGGCTCCTGCTCAACCTTGTGCTCACGTCCTCCGCCCACGCCATGTGCCCCGTGTGCACCATCGCCGCGGGTGCGGGAGTGGGGTTGGCGCGGTGGCTTGGGGTGGACGACACCATCAGTGGGCTGTGGGTGGGCGGCATGATGGTGGCGATCGTCGGCTGGACGATCACGTGGTTCAACAAGAAGAACATCCGCTTCAAGGGAAGAATCATCCTCACCACGCTTTTCTACTACGTGATTCTGCTCTACTTGCCCCTCTACTTCTGGACCGATCTCCTCACCAATCCCCTCAACGAAGTGTGGGGCGTCAACCGGCTCTTCCTTGGCACCCTCGTGGGGAGCGTCGTCTTTCTCGCCGCGCACCTGTGGTACCTTTCCATCAAAAAGAAGAACGGCGGACGCGCGTGGTTCCCCATGCAGAAAGTGGTGTGGCCGCTTGCCGCACTCGCCATCACCACCCTCATTTTCTTCTTCGTCATTCCCCCCTCCCTTCTCTAACTCTTCCAGGACAAGCATTTCCCCCCTCCCGTATGGCGGATCAAGACGTCTCCATGGATAAGCTCAACGAGTTCATCGCGAAGATCGACAACATGAAGAAGCAGGAGAAGATGGACCTCTCCTCCGACCAGGACCTCTCGATTGCGATCATGAACTTGGTCTCCATCGAGGAGCACCTCTTCTTCAGCGGCGGCAAGACGGGGAACACCGAGTACTTCGACCTCATCACGGAGGTGCGCGAGATGCGCAAGAACCTGCTCAAGAAGATCATCAAGGAGTACGACGGCGAAGTGTGGTGCATCAGCAAGCACCTGCTCGCGGCATCCATGCGCCTTATGGAAGTGGGCACCAAGGCGCAGTCCATGGGGAGGAAGGAGGAGGCATACGACCTCTTCCGCAAGGCGTACGAGCTCTACTCGCTCTTCTGGGGATTGAACATGAAGATCATCGCCGCGGGCGACGTGAAGAAGATCGATGACAATGCCCTGAACAAGCACGACGAAGAGAAGGGCGGCTTCATGGGCAAGTTGGGAGCGCTCGTGAAGAAGGCGATTGATTGCTGTTTGGAGTGAGCATACATTGGGGTCGTCCTTCCCTCACGTTCCTATGGCGATCGAGAACGAACAACATTTGTCCCCTGAGAATGAGGAAATATTGACATATATTCATGATGTGCATGGAGAGGAAGTGGCAAACTATTGTCGGCAGGTCGCTTTCCGTACGGGGCAAGTCACAGCGGGCGATCTGATAGAGGCTTTTGAGCAGGCTGATCCGGAAGCTTGGGAACAAGACTGGGAGTTGAGCAAAATGCAGATGGAAGCATCGCGCCCTACGTGATGGAGCGCGGGCATTCTTGCCTGCGATGGAGCGTTCCGCGTGCGGGGAAGCCCACGCCAGTGTTAATGGCGAAATGCCCGTATCCCCGTGGTGACCATCACCATTCCCAGCTCCTCCGCTTTGGCGAACACTTCGGCGTCGCGCACGGAGCCACCCGGTTGGATGATGGCCGCGATGCCGTGCTTGGCGGCCTCCTCCACGGAATCGGGGAAGGGGAAGAAGGCGTCGCTGGCCATCACCGCGCCCTGACAATTCTCTCCCGCCCTCTTGGCCGCAATCCACGTCGCATCCACCCTGCTCGTCTGACCGGAGCCGATGCCGACCGTCACCTGGTCTTTGGCGAACACGATGGCGTTCGATTTGGCGCTCTTCACCGCGCGCCACGCGAAGAGGAGGTCGCGCACTTGCTCCGCGGTCGGCTTCACCTTGGTCACCGTCGTCAGGTCCTTCTCCGTCACCACGCGCGAATCGCTCTCCTGCACCAGCATTCCGCCCATCACGGAGCGGTAGAGGACCCGGCCTTTCATACGCTCGCCGTTGTGCTGCTTGATCACGCGCAGGTTCGGCTTCTTCTTGAGCAGTTCCAGGGCTTGCGGCTCGTACTCCGGCGCCACGATCACCTCCGTGAAGATCTTCTGGTCGATCAGTTTTTGGATGATGGCGGCCGTGCACGTCCTGTTGAGCGCGATGATCACGCCGAAGGCGGAAAGACGGTCGGCGTCGTACGCGCGCTGGAACGCCTCGGTGATGTCCGGGTGGGATGCGATGCCCGAGGGGGTCGCGTGCTTCACGAGGACGGCGGTGGGGTCGGAAAAGTCATGCACCGCGGACCATGCGCCGTCGGCGTCCAGGATGTTCAGATAACTCAGAGGTTTCCCCTGTAAGAGGATGCCCCATCCCTCTACCCTAGCCCTTCCCCCAAGGGGGGAAGGGGATGTGTGTTGTTCTGTTGTTGTTTGAATGCTTCGAGCGTGCTCCCCTTCCCCCACCGGGGGAGGGGGTAGGGGGGAGAGGGAATCGAACAACGTGTAATATTTCCCCCACTGGTGCGGGTTCTCCCCGTACCGCAGCGGCGTTCCTCCCGTGAGCATCACGCCGCGGTAGGTCCCTTCCGAAAGGTACTCGGCGATCTTCTCGTCGTACGCGGCGGTGTGGAGGAACACCTTCGCGGCGAGTTCCCGCCGGAGCTGTTCGGTGGTTTCTCCGTTCGCTTCCAGCTCCCGTACGACGCGTCCGTAATCACCCGGGTCGCACACGACCGTCACGTCCCTGTGGTTCTTCGCCGCCTCACGCAGGAGGGTGGGCCCGCCGATGTCGATTTGCTCAACAGCCTCCTCCCTCGTCTTGCTCGGATCGTTCACGGTTTGGGCGAACGGATACAGGTTCACCACCACCACGTCGATCGGCTCTATCCCCAACTCTTTCGCCTGCCTGCGGTGCTCCTCGTTCCTGCGCTCGAACAGTATGCCGCCCGCAATGAGGGGGTGCAGGGTCTTCACCCTGCCGGAGAAGCACTCGGGGAACTTGGTCACGTCGGAAACGTCCGTCACCTCCACCCCTTTCTCCCGCAAAAAACGCGCGGTTCCTCCCGTGGAAATGATGTGGAATTTAAGCTTCTGTAAGCCCTTTCCCAGGTCTTCGAGACCTGCTTTGTCCGACACGGAAAGGAGGGCGCGCTTCGTCATGAAGGCGCAAGGAGTCTACCCCAACAAAGGGGGTCGGAGAAGGGGCAAACGGGCGGGGAAATCAGGAGAAAAAGCATGGTTGCCCGGAAACGGGTTTTCTGCTACAATTAGATGAAAGTTCCAACACAAACCCTATGGCTACACGCACATCAAGTTCCCAGAAAATCCTCATCGTGGAGGACGAGCGGCCGCTCGCCCACGCACTGGAGCTCAAGCTCAAGCGCGAGGGGTTCGACGTCACCGTTTGTCTCACCGGCCCCGAAGGCATGAAGGAAGCCATTACGGGGAAGTACTCCATCATCCTCCTGGACATCATCATGCCGGAGGTGGACGGGTTTGCGCTTCTCCAGGAGATGTCCAAGAAGAAGGTCAAGACGCCCGTGCTTGTGCTCAGCAACCTGGGCCTCGACGAGGACAAGCAGAAGGCCAAGGGGCTCGGCGTCATCGATTACTTCGTCAAAGCCAACACGCCCATTGCGAACATCGTGAAGCGCGTCAAAGCGGCGCTCGAGTGAACCCCTCCTCCCCCGTTCCCTTTCCATGCCCCTGAACGACGCCGATCTCGGGAAAATTCTCGTGGAGCAAAGCTATGTGAGCGAGGAGGAACTCAAGCAGGCGCTGGAGCAGGCGCAGGAGCGGACGGTCACATTGAAGGTGGTGCTCGTGGAGATGGGGCTCCTCACCGAGGATTTATACGAGAGCGCGCTCGCGGAGTACTACAAGCTCCCGTTCGCGGACCTCCAGCAGGTGCAGCCCACGCCGGAAGTCGTCTCGCTGCTCCCCGAAGAGATCGCCCGCGCCTACAGCTGCGTGGTGATCAAACAGGATGAGAACGGCGTCATGGTGGCCACATCCGATCCCAGCAACGTGAAGCTGGAGGAAGGCGTGCGTTGGAACTTGGGGCAGGCGGCCGTCATCTTCCCCGACCAGCCGGGAGGGGCGGAACTGGCGGCCAAACAGAAGCGGCAGAAGTTCATGGGGAGGATCCAATTCCTCTACGCGCCCCGCGGGGCGATTGAGAGCTTCTTCGTCCACTACCGCAAGCCGCTCGCCACCCGCTTCCAGGCGATCATCACCAAGCAGCGCAAGGTGGCCCCGGAGATCATCACGGAAATCTTCAACGACGCCATCGAGCTCCGCGCATCCGACATCCACTTCGAGCCGCAGGAGAAGTTCGTCATGGTGCGCTTCCGCGTGGACGGCGTGATGCACGAGGCGGGGCGCATTCCCCGGGAGTACTACGAGGGGGTGGTGAACCGCATCAAGATCGAATCCAACATGCAGATCGACGAGCACTACGCGGCGCAGGACGGGGCGATCCGCTACCGCACGCCGAACGACAACACCATGGACATCCGTGTCTCCATCGTGCCCATCGTGGACGGCGAGAAGATCGTCTGCCGCTTGCTTTCCGAATACGTGCGCACGCTCACGCTGCTGGACCTCGGCTTCAGCGACGAGTACCGGGAAATACTGGAGAAGGTCGCGCACAAGCCTTTCGGGATGATCCTCACCACGGGGCCCACCGGCTCAGGGAAATCCACCACGCTGTACGCGCTGATGAAGATGCGCAACAAGCCCGACGTGAACATCTCCACCATCGAGGATCCGGTGGAATACAAAGTGCCGGGCATCAACCACATCCAGGTGAACCCGGATACCAACCTCACCTTCGCCACCGGGTTGCGCGCGCTCGTCCGCCAAGACCCCAACATCATCCTCGTGGGTGAAATCCGTGACGGCGAAACGGCGTCCATCGCGGTGAACGCGGCACTCACGGGCCACTTGCTCTTCTCCACCCTGCACGCCAACGACGCCGCAACGGCTGTGCCCCGTCTCCTGGACATGGGCGTGGAGCCGTTCCTCCTCGCTTCCACGCTGGAAGTGGTCATCGGGCAACGCCTCGTGCGCCGCATCTGCCCACAGTGCCGCTTCAGCTACTCGCTGCCGTATGCGGAAGCCTCCAAGCTGTTCCTGGGCGCGCAGGATTATTTCGACAAGGGCGAAACGGCGCGGCTCTACCGGGGGAAGGGATGCGAGACGTGCAACGGCACCGGCTACAAAGGCCGCGTGGGCATCTACGAGCTCCTCATGATCACGCAGGAAGTGGAGCAGCTCATCGTGTCGCGCGCCTCCAGCAGCGACCTCAACAATGTCGCCCGCGACCAGGGGATGAAGTACATGTTCGATGACGGCTTCTCCAAGGTGAAGGCGGGCATGACCACCATCGAAGAGCTCCTGCGCGTGGCCGCGCCTCCCGACCTCATCGTTCACCATGGCAACAAAGAATGAGCGGAAACAGTCGGCATTCTTCTCGCTGCTACGGTCGTTCCTGCCGTTCCTCTCGAAAGGCAGGGGCATGGCAAGCCATACGGAAGGGGAGGAAGCCGGACAGGACGGGGAAGGGAAGCGGGGAGTGGCGCACCGCAGGCGCCGCCATTACAAGCGCCACCGGAAACCCGTGAGCCATCCGGAAGGGAAGACCAAGCAGGACGTGGAAGCGCTCCTGCGGCAGGTGGACTTGGACGCGATGCTCGGAACGGCGAATTTGGAACTTCCTCCGTCGCTCACGCCCGCGGATGCAGAAGCCGAGCCGCCACCGGCTGAAGAACTTTCACAGACCCTCCTGGAGGATGAGGAATCGGAACCGTCCATCCCCGCGCCTCCCGCGGCCCCGCCCGTTCCTCCCGTCGGAGGGAAAAAGGTGGAGGACACGCTGCGCGCAGTGGACCTGGACGCCATCCTGGGGGAAATCAAGCCGCAGCACCTGCGCGAAGGAGAACTTTCCTCGGCGGAAGGGGGAGAGGGAAGCGCGTCCGAAGAGCCGCGGAAAGGGGAGTTCCTTCCCCTCACCAAAGAAGCCCCTCATGCGGCAGTCCCTCCCGCGGAACGGGAGAAAATCCTTTCCGTGGAAGCGCATCCCACCCGACCGGGACAGAGGCAGCCGGGGTTCTGGGAACGTTTCGCCTTCTGGCGCAGGTCTGCCGCTCCCGGCGCGCATCCCGCTCTTTCCCGGTCGAAAGCAGCAGAGGTGCGCATGGACATACCACTCGGTGCCGACTCGGCCGCCCCCGGGAAGGAGAAGACGGCGAAGGCGGAGGAACAGCCCGGCGCCCCCGTGGACTTGGATGCCGTACTGCAGGCGCAGGAAAAGGACGGCGGAAAATTCCTGCAACCGCAGGGAGGAACGTTCATCCGCAAGCAAATGCTGCCCCCCCCGTCCCCGGGAATGCAGCCCGCCCCGCTGCTTTCGCAAGCGGCGGACGCCGCTCCTCCCCGGGAGCTGACACCCGAGGAGAAGCAACAACTGGAGGGGATGCGCAAGCGCCAGCAAGAAGACGAGAAAGCCTTGCGGGAGCAGGCGGAGAAGCACCGTAAAGAAGAAGAGGCACAGAAGAAGAAAGAACTGGAAGCGGCGCAACAGGTGCAGGTCCCCAGCACGGCTCTCCCCAAGAAGCGGCTCTCCCTCCGCAGCCGCGAAAACATCTTCGTGGGTATCACCAATACCCTCCGCCATGTGGGTATGGGGAAGGAGCGGTTCCAAATCATCCAGAACCTGGCGACCATGCTCAATGCGGGGTTGCCGCTCATCGATTCCCTGCGCACGCTCCAAATGGAGACGCACAACAGACAGGCGCGCGCCCTCATCCAGCGCATTGTGGACAGGGTGGAGAGCGGAAGCCCGCTGTGGCGCGCCATGCAGATGGAGCACTTCTTCACGCCGGATGCCTTGGCCCTGGTCCGCATCGGGGAGGAGGCGGGGAACCTGGCGGAGAACATGCAGTACTTGTCGGGCCAGCAGGAGAAGGATGAGGCGCTGCGGGGGAAGGTGAAGATGGCCATGATCTATCCCGCCATCGTCCTGGTCCTCATGATCATCGTCATCATGGGGCTGGGGATGTTCGTGCTGCCCAACCTCATCAGCGTGCTCTCGTCTCTCAATGTGCCGCTGCCCCTGGTCACGCGGCTCTTGATCGGCTTCACCAACATGTTTGCGGAACATGGCACCACCATCTTGCCCGCCACGATCGCGATCTCCATCCTTCTTGCGATCCTGGTGAAGTACACACCTCTGCAGATCGTGTTCCAGTGGTTCATCTTCCGCATTCCCGGCATCGGAGCCCTCCTCTGGGAAGCCACCATTGCGCGCTTCGGCGTGATAGTGGGCGGCCTGCTCCAAGCCGGCGTGCCGCTGGTGGATTCGTTGCGTTCCCTGGTGGACGTGACCACCATCATCGCCTACCAGAGGTTTTACCAGCGCCTGCTGGACCACATCCTCGTGGGGGATTCCTTCAGCAAGAGTTTCGCCGCCATCCGCGGGAGCAACAAACTCCTCCCCCTCTCCGTCCAGCAGCTGGTGATGACGGGGGAACGCACGGGATCGCTCTCGAAGATCATGCTGAAGATCGCGGACATCTATGAGAAGAAGGCCAACGAGACCGCGCAAAAACTGCCGGTGATTCTGGAACCGATGTTGCTCCTCTTCATCGGCGCGCTGGTGGGGACCATCGCCTTCGCCATCATCGTGCCCATCTACAGCATCGTGGGGAGCGTGAATCAATGAGGGAAGAGTCTGGATTGAGCACCGGCAGGAAGGATCGCCGGAGAAGTAAAGGTGATAACCGACAGCAGATGGTTTACACTTCCTGCCATGCGACGCCGAGACCTGCCCTCCGCAGCCCCGATTTCTCCGTTTTCACTCAGGGTGCACTTCGCGAGGGCGAAGGAGGGCTTCACCCTGTTGGAAATCCTTATTGCCCTGGGTATCCTCGCGGTGCTCTCCGGTCTTTCCGTTCCCTTCCTGCGCCAACTGCTCATCCGCGGCGATGTCCAGCGCAGCGCGGAACAGGTGGTCCAGGCGTTGGCGCGCGCGCAAACGCTCTCCCAGAACGGTGAAGGAGCCGCTCCGTGGGGATTCCATGTGCCCTCAGGGACGCTTTTTCAGGGAAGTACGTACGAAACGCGGGATCCGCAGTACGATGAATCCTATCCCATGCCGCCCACCATCACGGCATCCGGCAGCCTGACGGAGCTCACGTACTCGCAATTGGAAGGGAAACCGAGCGCCACGGGAAGCATTCTCCTCCTGGGCTTGGAGAATGAACGGGAAAGCATCCTCATCACCATTTCCACGGAGGGGATCCCCATCATGTTCCCCGACCGTTTGACCGTCTGCCACTGCCAGGGGCATGCCCAGCATACGCTTCACATTCCCGATAACGCGTGGCCGGCCCACCAGAAGCACGGAGATGTTCTGGGCCCCTGCGAGAGTTTTCCCGTGAACCCCTGTCCCTGATATCGGATGAGCGCGGCAGCATGGCACCGCCTGATGCTCATGCAACACGTGTCCCGTGAGGTCAAGGGCAATCGCCGGGGTGACCTTTCAGCATGTTCCAGCGGATCGTACGATGAGTGCTCTCCCTTCCCTTCTCTTTGCGGGAGTACGGTAAGCCGTCTCCATCCGCTGCAATCATGGCAACGCTGAAAACCCGCTGCGGCCTTTCTTCCAAAGCTCCGCGAGTGAGGGGGGGTTTCACTTTCGTCGAGGCGATGATGGTCATCGGCATCCTGAGCATCGTCATGGTGTTCTCCGTGGTGTTCTTCCGCCGTTCCCAAATCCGGTCGGATTTGGACATGGCCAAGGAGAACGTGGTGCAAGGGTTTGCGCGCGCAAAGATGCTTTCCCAAACGGGACAGGGGGATTCCGGCTGGGGGTTCTACGTGCCGGCCGGCGTGCTCTATAAAGGAAGCTCCTACGCAACGCGGGACCCCGCTCACGACGAGGTCTACCCCATGCCTTCTTCCGTCGTGGTCAACGGCGTGCTCCTGGAAGTGGCCTTCACGAAGCTGGAGGGGAAAGCCAGCGCCTCCGGGACCATCGTCCTCCAGGGATTGGATAACCAGCAGCGCACCGTCTCCATCACGTTGTACATGGGGGGGGATGAGTACATCGGGAATTCCTCCAGCTTGGGTGATCCCGTGACGCTCTGCCACAAGCCGGGGCTGCACAACCAACAGACGATGACCCTTCCGCTGGCCGGTTGGCCGAACCACCAATCGCATGGGGATGTTCTGGGAGTGTGCGTCGGGGGCGGCGGAAGCGTCTCGTGCAGCGATACGATTTCCATCGAAACAAGCGGCAACATACGGGCGGTGCAGAAAATGGATATGACCGTCACGACCCTCGCGGAGAACCTGACGTACGGGGCCGGACCGGACATCCCCGTCACCATGAAGTTCACGGAGAATGGCGGGGCACAGTGGAAGAAGCTGTACAACCAAGAAGACGATCCCACGTACGCGGGACGGGTGGAGACGGAAACGAATATCCAGCAGAATTCCCTGGTTGCGCTCCGGATGCACGGGTACTTCAGCCAGGAAGGGTGGACGACGTACGATTCCACGGGCGACACGAACAGCGCTACGGAGCCGGAGAAAGCTCTTATCCTCCGCAACGGCGACCTCATTCCAGCGTTCTTCGACAACACGGAACTCAAGGGTGTGCTCCAGAGCTACAACCTCCTCTCGGTGGACGGTTTATCCGTACAGTTCCCCGGCTTGCCGTTCAATGCCTGCGCCGCGGTGGTGATTACGGAACTCAGCGCCGTCATGGCTCCCCCGCCGGAGAGCGAGGACTACACGGATACGGTGCTGCTCCTCCAATTCATCCCCAGTTGATCCCTTCCGTGCTCTTCGCCCCTCCTCCCCGCCGGCTTCCCCTCACCGCAGCGCATCGCCGCGGGGGATTCCTGCTGGTGGAGGTGATGATGGGCATTGCGCTCTTCGCCATGTTCCTCATGTCCGCCGGCCTCGTTCTCATGAACGGCCAGGAGGGGACGGAAATGGCAGGGGACCGCGTGCGCGCGACATTCCTGTCCGAGCGTTCCCTGGAGGCGACGCGGGACTTGCGGGGGGTGAATTTCAGCAGCCTCACGGATGGGCAGCATGGTGTGCTGTTGGGGGCATCCGGCAAGTGGGAGTTCGCCGGGAGCGAGACGGACGCGTTGGACGGGTACAAGACGAACGTCCAGATTTCCACGCCGGCTTTGAATGTGCGGCGCATCGTGGCACAGACGAAGTGGAAGCATGGCATCGGGCGCTCCGGCAGCCTGGTTCTTACGTCGGAGCTTGCGGATTGGCGATCCACGTGCGCCATAGGGGACTGGGCCAACCTCACGGAGGAGTGGCGGTACGCCCCCGGCGGGAACCCCACACTCAAGGATATCGCCGTGGTGGAGGATCGGGCGTACGTCGTATCAGGAGTCGCACCCGCTCTCCACATCCTCAACCTCTCCACCCATGCCACCTCGACGTACGATTACGGGGGGCTCACCGCCACGGCGGTAGTGGCGAAGGGGAGGCGGCTCTACCTCCTTACTTCCGACGTGAATGCGGAACTCCGCGTCCTCAGCGTGGAAAACCTCTCCTCCCCGTCGCCGCTGAATCCCGTCGTGAACGTGAACATCGCGGGAACACCCACGTCGCTCGCCATCAAGGGGAATACGCTCTACGTCGGCCTCACCAATTCGGCGAACCCGGAGATCCTCTCGTTCAATATCAGCAACAGTGGCGCCGTGACGCCTCTCAAGCAGGGGCAATTGGCGCCGCAAGCGGGATTTGATGTAAAGGGTATTGCAGTAGCCGGTACCGGCGCCTTTCTTGCGCTGTCCGATGGAGGGATGGAGTTGGGGATCACGGATACGACGCATGCCAACCTCAACCCCAATTCGATCCATAATCTCACGGCCTGGGGAGGGGACCAACCCTCCCAATCCGTCGCCGTGAGCGGTTCGGGGCTCCTCATCGGGTGCCAGAAGAATGCCGCAACATCCCAAAGCCCTGCGTGGTATTCCGAGATTGTGAACGGAGCGGTGACAACCTTTTTGCGGCACCTCGGCAGCGGGAGCATTACGGGCGTGAGTTTGGATCCGCACGGGAAGTACGCGTTCCTGGCTGCGGTTTCCGGCAGGAAAGCCTTGCAGGTGGTGAGCATCGCGAACTTTACGGGGGCGGGGGAGCTGAAATCCTTCAACGCCACGTCGCCTGCCGTGGGACAGGACGTCCTCTATGACCCCGTGCGGGACCGCCTCTATCTGGTCACATCCCGCGACGTCATCATTTTGCGCCCCGGCGGCGCTTCCACCCGGCCATGCACCTGAACCCCCGATCACGCCCCGGCTTCGTGTTCCTCCTCAGCGTCCTCGCGGTGGGGGTCATTGCCGCCGCCACCGCGGCATCCCTGCTCCTCTTGGGCGGCGCCGCGGAACATACGGCGTATTCTGTGGAGCAGTCCATGCAAGCGTTGGAGTTCGCGCGCTCCTGCGTGGAACGAGGTATTCTGGAGGCGCGCAACGACATGGCGTACGGCGGGCAGGAGTATTACAGCTGGCCGCGGGGCTCGTGCCTCATTCTCCCGATCGGTTTCAACGCAAACGCCGAGAACGTGTTCTGTGCGGAAGGGCGCAGCGGCCTCGCGTTGCGGCGCCTGGAAGTGGAAGTGACGCAGTTGTTTCCGCAGGTGAAGGTCCGGTCTTGGAACGAGGTAAAAACCTTCACGAACTGTCCCACGACGTAACATTTCCTCCTCCCCCATGTCCCCTCTTCTTTCTTCCGGAGTCATCCCGATGCGGTCGGCGCACGCATCCCGTCGGCTGCGGCCGGGAGTGACACTCGTGGAGTTGCTCGTATTCGTCGCGGTGTTCGCGATCGTGGCGTTCACCGTCCTCCCCCTCCTCTTCACCGCCACGGAAAACAGGATGAACCAACAGAGCATGTCGCTGGTGGAGCAGAACGGCGCGCAAGTCCTTCAGAACATCGGCTACCGGCTCCAGTACGCGGAGCGCATCACCGATCCTCCGCCGCAGCAGGAGGGCTCGGTCCTCACGCTCCAAACGGGATGCGGAGCGACGAATCCCACCATAATCGGCGTCCAGAGCGGCACCATGATCATCATCCGCAACCGTACGAAGCAGGAAGTCACGTCATCGGAGGTGGTTGTGAAGGATTTCCGGATCCAGAACACCTCCGCTTCGGCCACCCAGCAGAGTTTCCGCGTGTCGTTCCGGGTGGAACGCACCATCCAGTTCAAGGATCCGCGGGTGTACGCGCGCACATTTGAGGGGCTCTTCACCCTTTCGCCTTCGGACCGGACGGCAGGGTCGGCATGCGGAGGCGTTGCCTGCGCTGCCCCCGCGTGCGCGGGTGGCAGCTATACCTGGGAAGTATGTGAAGGACAGGCATGCCAGGAAGTGTCCCTCCCCATGGATTGCGGAGGGTACTGCTGTTCGGAAGACAATTGTTTGGCAAAGACCGCAACGGAATGCACGGCGCTCGCGGGGGATTTCTACAGCACCCAAACGGCGTGTACGACTGTTTGCGGCGCACCCGCGCCCGTTTGCGGCAACGGTGTGGTGGAAACGGGGGAGCAGTGCGACCCGCCGGGGACGGGGTGCACTGCGGAGTGCCTGTTGCAGGGGGGGGCGAGCAGTGCCGGGTCGTGCGGCGCCTGCCCTCCCGGCGAGATGTGCAATCCTTCGGGCTTCTGCCAGAGGACGTGTACGTGCGATGCGGATTGCGGTGCACCTACCGTGTGTTACACCTCCGCTTGGCAGATGCGCGATTACCCGGTCTGCGAAGGCGGTTTTTGCACGGGTTGGATTTCCCAGGCGGGCTGCGGGGGAGGATGCGGCAGTGATGCGGACTGTCCCGTGGGGCAGCAGTGCATTCCGGATGCGGAGGGGGATAACTTCTGCAATTTCCTGGGGTGGAACGTGGGTGCCGGCTGCTACCTGCCGCCCACGGCTGAGCAGTATACTTGCCAGTGGGAAGCCAAGAACCCGGCGAACGGTCCGTACTACATCAACCAACCCGTCATCCTCAACCTCACCTGCTGGAAAAGCTCCGGCGGTTCCCCGGTGGCGGCGGATATCCAAACCGCCTTCATCAACGGCGCCGCCACGGTCATCGCGGCGAATACCGCCTCGCGGCAGGTGAATTCGGCGGCGGCGGGGACCATCACCTACACGGCGAACGTGACACCCGTCGGGGGTCCGCCCATCACCCTCACCACCACCGTGACGTATTCGGATCTCTCCCTGCCCGATTGGTGCCGGTGCACCGTGGAGGATACGACGCCCCACATCGGTTCCTATTGTACGGGTGATACGCTCTCCATCAATTACGAGTGCTTCGACGGGTATGGGACAACGGAGCCGCATGAGTTTAGCCTCTCGGATACCATTACGGTGAGCGGCAACGACCCTTACTATGTCCAGGACGGCGAGGTGAAGGCGTATGTCACTCCCGCAGGGGCGGGTACGCACTCCTACGTGCTCACGGTGAACGGCGTGGACATGAAGAAGGAGGACGGGAGCCCCCTGAGCTGCGGGACGATACTCGGAGAGTGCGCGTACTGCTGCGACCCCGCCACGGACCAGTGTTCCACCCCCACGACACTCTACGTTCCCTGCTACGTAGGTGCGCTGGACGGCCAATGCGGGACGGGAGTGTTAGCCCCTGACGGACAGACGTGTTACATAAATCAAGGGGGCCCCTGTCTTTCGAATTTGGGGATGAACGGTGCCTGCGCCATGGGGAGTTGCCAGCCTTGCGGCGGCAGTTGCCCGTATTCCGTTTCCTGCGGCGTGGGTGAAACGGAATACGGCACCTATCAGGCTTGCGTGGACGGATGTACGGAAGTACCTACCCCCTCCTTCACTTGTGCCTGCGACGGCGTCACCGAAGCTACGCTCGCGCCTCCCGTGGATAAAGTCTGCACCAGTGAGGACGTCATCGCTTCCTTCACCTGTACGGAAGCGCTGGCAGGGAGCGTACAGATCGAGGGGGGAATCGCCACCGTGAACGGCCAAACGGCTACCCGGCAATTCGCGGCGGGTATCGTGCCCGGGATGGAATCGTATACGCTGACGGTGAACGGTGTGGAGAAAGGGATGTGTTCGAAGCAGGTCTACGATTGCAGCTTCTGCCCCAGTGTCACCGAAACGTGCTTGCTGGAGGCGAGTGTGGGCGGTGCAGTGCTCACCGGCCCCGTGGCGCCGGGCGCACAGGTGACCCTCACCATGAGTTGCCGGGATGCTTACCTCAACACCATCCCCATCCAGCAAGCGATGCTCTACGTTGACGGGGGAACGCTCTTGGGAGAAGCGACGCTTTCGGGCGGGTTGGCTATTTACCGCTATGTCACGTCGGCTACGGCGACCGAAAGAACGTACACCGGCATCGCGGAGCTGCAGGGTGGAGAATGCGGGAGCGCGGAAACCGTAGTGGATTACAGGGGACAGCATTGGTGCAATACTCATGAAGGTGAGTCGAGGTGGAGCCCGGATCAGCTCGGTTATCCGCCCTTCGGCACCTGGCCACGGCAGAATCCCGCGCGGAGTACCGATTGCATGTACGAATGCGTTACCGGAGGTGAGTTCTGCATGGAGAATCCTGGAGCGGGAGCAATCGGATGCGGCGGTCTCCAAAGCTTCCCGGACAAGTGTGCTGTCAAAGGTATGGGGGCCGTATGCAGTCCCTGCATTCTCGCTCCCGAATGATAACCCTGCTTCCACGCGATACCGGCGTTCCCGTAAAGCTGGCGCGTCCCGGTGTCACGCTCATAGAATTGCTCGTCTTTGTCGCCATCTTCGCGGTGGTGGGGTTCACGGTGCTTCCGCTCCTCTTCTCGGCGACGGAGAACCGCCTGCTGCAACAGACGGTTTCGCTGGTGGAGCAGAACGGCCTGCAGGTGCTGCAGCAAATCGGGCGCCTTGCGGCGGCGGAACGCATCCTGGATCCCCCTCCCCAAGAGGAAGGGATCGTCCTCACGCTCCAGTCCGGGAGCGGCGCCATGAACCCCACCATCATCGGTGCGCTCAGCGGCTCCCTGGTGGTCATCCGCCGCGCCACCAAGCAGGTCATCACCTCGCCGCAAGTGGCCTTGGATGAGTTCCGCGTCTGGAACACGTCCGCCTCCACCCTATTGCAAAGCTTTCGCGTTTCCTTCCGCGTCAGCAGGGCGATCCGCCTCCAGGCGCCCCATATCTACGAACGGACGTTTGAGGGAACATTCACACTGCCGCCGGGCGATGAGCCGCGGGGGGCCGCGTGCGGCGGTGCAGTGTGTTCCGCCCCCAGCTGCGCCGGGATGATCTACACGTGGAAAGTGTGCCAGAGTTTCATGTGCTCCGATGCGCAGACGTATCTCCCCTGCAGCGCGAGCAGTTCCAGCACTTCCAGCTCTTCCTCTTAAGGGGGCCTGTGGTACAGTCGTTGCCGCCCGCCATGCCTGCACCGCACGATACCGTCGGCTCCTTCCGCTCCGTTGCCTGGATTGCAGGCGTTCTTTTCGCGGTCATCCTGCTCCTCTCCCTCGGCCTCTCCCTCTTCCTCCCTCCCGGGGAGCTTCGTGAGCGCCGCGATGCACGGCGTCAAGAAGACCTCACGACGCTCCTCGACGCCCTCTCGCGCTTCGCGGCGGAAGAAGGATCGTATCCCGCCGGCATGCAGGCGGGAACATCGCGCGAAATATGTAACGTGACGCTCTCTTCCCGGGAATGCGCGGCGGAGAATGGCGTGGACCTCTCTCCGCTCATCGGGACGTACCTCCCCGTCCTCCCCCGCGATCCTCTGCTGCCCTCCACGGGTACGGGAACGCAGTACGCCCTGCGGCGGAATGCGGACGGCTCCATCACTGCGACCGCTTGGATGGCGGAAAACAGCAACTTTTTGGAAATCACGAGGTGAACGGAGAACGGCGCGGATCCTTCTTGCATCTTTCCTCTATGCCCCCTACCCTCCGCCGCCTCCTTCCGCGCCCATGGACCACCGTCGTGTTGACAGTGGTCGCGAGCGTCTGTGTCGTCACGCTCTTCTCCGTGGTGGTGCCTTACGACATGGATGAATTCATCTATTACAACATCATTGCGTGCAGGGCGTATCCCGGAAATGATATCAACGGCCATTGTGATCCACACGCCCTGAATGTCCTCGGTACGGGATTGGTATTGCCGTTGCGCTCGTTCCTGTACGTCGGCAGCATACCCGCGCTCTACTACTTACCGCTGTGGCTTTTGTGGAAGAGTCCGCTTTCCGCACGCCTCGTCAGCTGGCTCTTCCTCATGGGGGGCGCGGCGCTGTTTGCACGCGCGTTCCGTTTTCCTTTTGCCGTGACTGCGGTGCTCTTCTCGCTCTTCTTTCCCTATGCCTTTCAGCACTTGGTGGATACCGGTCCCGTCGGGCCCCAAATTTGTACCGTTTATGCCCTGTACATACTCATCGATCGCTGGTGCTCCACTCTTCGGTGGCGCTATGCACTAGGATCTGCCGTAGTCATGTTCCTTGGCATTTGGATCAAGCTCTCCTATTTCTGGTTCGCTCCGGGCATTGCCATCTTCTTCGTCATTGCCTGCATTCGTCATCGCCGAATTCTCCTTCGTCGCGGCGCATGTTCCCGACTGGCTATCCAAAGCATAGTCGCCATTCTCGTCTGTGCCGGGATGGCTGGTTCGTACATTTTCTCCACGCATCCTCTCCAAGGCAATGAGCGGCCTCTCCTCACCCAACTTCTCCAGAGCCAGATGTTTTCCATTCGGGAAATTCTCCATGGCGCTCTCTGGCACACTCGTGCTTTCGAGTACCTCTTGCATCCTCTAGAGGCGACGCAGCGTATCTACTACGTTTCACCGCTTGATCCGCTGTGGCAGTACTACTACGTTCTCCTCTTCCTGTTCGTTCCGGCTTTTCTGATCCTCTCGCTAGTCCTCTGGAAGAAGGAGAAGGAGATGAGGGAGTATGTCTTGATGTCCATCGCCCTGTTCATCGCGTTTCTGCTGACCGTTGCGATGGTCGCCCGTACGAAGAATGCCGTTTGCATGCACCATATCATTCTTACCTTTCCCTTCCTTCTTCTCGCCATCGGTGCCGCAGTGAAAGGACTGCTGGTTGTAAAAGGCAGACGGGTGCGGCCTTTCGTACGATCGGTAACCGGACTATGGCTCCTGCTCTTCCTCGCCCTCAACGTCCGTTACTTCATGGTATTCCCCCGCCAAAACCTTATTCCCAGCAGACACTCGTCAAAGGAGGTGCTCCGCAAAGTGCTTCTGGATCCCACGGTCGCCCGCAATTCCATGGTGGTGGCCGCTGATTGGGGCTTCCACTATTTCCAAGCGCTCTACGGTGATCCCGAACAAAGCGTCGTGCTGCATGAACGGCTCCGGGATCCGGTGGCGATACGATGGTGGAAACAGTTGGCAGCGGACAACGGCCGCCGCGTCATCTTCATGATGACGAAGCCTGATGCGGAGAGGATACGAACATTTGTGTCGACTGTACAACTGGAGCGTTGCACGGCGGTGCCGCTGGACGCCCCCTGGCAGATGTTCTCCGAACCCGATCCGGCCGTGCGGCAACGATGCGAAGAAGTACGTCGTATGCTCGCAGATGGAGCGACCTTCGGCGAATGGTTTAGTAACAGGCTTTTCTTGGCATTCTAAGGGGATTTGGCCGCTTGGCAGGCTATTGTGATAAATGGGGTTTTAGGCTATAATATAAGGAAAACACACTATGCCAACCGCCAAACAGCGCCGTGCTTCCCGTAGCGGAGATGTGCTCCTGCGACACTTCCCCGAGCAGAACACTTCCATCCGCAAGCGGATCCTGTGGCAATCCCTTCTGCTCACGTGTTTCACGGTGATGGTGCTGTCGCTGCTCTCTTCCGTGGTTGCGCTCTTTCTCATCCGTAACCGCGTCTTGGGGCAGCTTTCCTCCACCCTGGCATCCCGCGAAAACCTGCTCTCCCGTTCCCTCCAGTATGACCGCGAGAGGACGGCGCTTCTCGGCGCCGAAGAGGCGCTCGTACGGTCCTTGCAGGCTCCCACCCCCTCCCTTCCCCTCCAGGAATTGTGGGAACGGCTGCTCAGCGAACAGGTGCCCGTGGAAGGTCTGACGCTCCTCAACCTTCAAGGCGTGGTGCAGGACCACCGCGGAGAGGACGTGCCGCTCCCCACCGCCATCCCAACCGCCACGCAACTGCGCCCGGTCCTCGACCGGCATGGGAAGTGGATGGCGACGGATGCCTATGCGCCCGTGCGCAATCCTCAAGGGGAACTCCTCGGCACGCTGGCCATCCGCTACAACCCTCAGCCGCTCTTCACGCTCCTCTCGGATAACCCCTCCATCGGCACCACCGTAGAGCTGCTCATCATCCGCGAAGTGAACGGCGTCGCCTCCCTGGTCTACGCCCATTCGGGGGAGCAAGCCCGCCGGTCCTCCGGCGATGTTCCGGTGAGCACTTTCGTCATTCCCGATGCCGTGAAGGGCAAGGGGGGCGTGTTCGTGGGCAAGGACGAATGGGGCGAGGATATCCTCGCTTCGTACCAATCCGTCCCGGCGACCGGGTGGGGAATGGTGTTGAAAGTGGATACGAGCGACGCCCTCCAGGGATGGGAACGCTTCGTGTATACGCTCCTGTTCATCGATCTCTTCCTCGTCTTCCTCACGGGAGTGTTCGGCTTGGTGCTGGCGAAGCAGCTCTCTTCCCCCATCATGGACCTTGCGCAGAAGATGCGCGCCCTCAACCCCAAGCGCTGGACCTTCAAGCGCTCGGTGCAGACGGGTGATGAAGTGGAGCTCCTCGACGTGGTGGCGGCCGAGCTCACCTCCCGCCTCCGCACGGCCTACACGAGCCTGGAACAGAAAGTGGAGGAACGCACGAAGGAGCTGCACCGGCAGTACCTCCTCGACCGCACCATCCTGGAACACATCGAGTACGGCGTCCTGGTGGTCAATCCCCACGGCACCGTGATCAACGTGAACCCCGCCGGCCAGCATGTCCTCCGCCTGACGCGCGAGGAGATTGTGGGGAATGTGGCGGCGAATCTCCTGCACTTCTTCCGGAAGAACGAACCTCTGCGCGATCTGGCTCATCCGGTGGTGCAGGCGCTCCACCAGAAGAAGGCGGTCCACTTCTTCCACAACGACCACCTCACCCTCTTCGTGGGCAAGCATATCCTGCTGCCGGTGGCCCTCACGGTGACGCCGCTCATGGACGGGCGCACGCTGGAGGGGATCCTGGTGATTCTTCAGGATATCCGCGAGGAGAACCAGATTGACGCCATGAAGTCCGATTTCATCGCCCTGGCCTCCCACCAACTGCGCACTCCCCTCGCTTCTCTGCGGTGGTACCTGGAGCTTATGCAAGAGGAGAAGGAACCCAAACTCTCGGATGTGCAGAAATCCTTCGTGGAGCAGATGGAATACGCCTCCAAGCGCATGGTCACGCTCCTGGATGACCTTTTGCGCATCACCCACCTGGAAGGCGGGGAAATCCATGCCGATAAGAGGGATTTCGACTTGCGGAAGCTGATGCTAGATCTGGAGAACGAGTGGAAACCGCTGGCGCGCGAGCGCGGCCTGCTGTGCACCTTCACGCTGCCCAGGCGCGCAGTCCGCCTCTCCAACGACCCCATCCTCCTGCACCTTGTACTCCAGAACCTCTTCACGAACGCCATGAAGTACTCCCCGAACGGGACGGACATTAAGATCAACCTCAGCCTGCTCAAGAGGACGGCCATCATCACCGTCTCGGACAACGGCATGGGCATTCCCACCGAGGAACAGAAGCACGTGTTCGAAAAATTCTTCCGCGCCAAGAACGTGAAGCGCACGGATGCCGACGGCTCCGGTCTGGGCCTCTACCTCACGCGCATGATCGTGGAGAACCTGGACGGGAAGATCGAGTTCAAGAGCAAGCCCGGGAAGGGGACAACATTCACCGTCCGGCTGCCGTTGAAGTAAGGGGGGAGACAGAGGAAACAGAAGATGCAGAGGATGCAGAGGAGCGGTTGTTCTTGCAGTGTCGGAGCTGCTTGGAATTGATCCTTGGAATTGTCGGAAACCTCGGCTTCCTCAAACAGATCCTTCACATAACGAAAAAGAGGGGAATGCCCTCTTCTACGTTCTGCTCCTTCATACGCCGGGTTCTGTCTGTCCCGCAACCGCGGGAAGGATGATCATCTCTCTAGGACGGCGATTGTTCGCCGTCTCAAGCGGAGGGGTAGCGGGGGCGACGGAACCATCGCCGGTTCCCGCAACCCAATTCCTCCTTGCGCCACCATGAGTTTGCCGATCATGCATGCACGTGCAGTGCACGATCCTCCCTGGGGGAGGCGTTTCACCCCCCGCACCCTTCTCGGCAGAGATGCAACAGCTCAGAACATGTTTTGCTGCTCTCCCTGCCAGGAAGGATGCGGGGTATCGTCTCTGTGGCACTGGTCCTCGCGCGCCTTTACCGGATATGTGGCGCGCGGACGGGTGTTACCCGCATGGCGTTCCAATGGCGCCCGGACGTTCCTCTCAGGCTTCGTCCGCCGTTGGCGGACTACGCCGAAGCGATCATCGAAGGAGCAGACCCCCATTATCCCTCCCTTGACGGTATTTGACAAACAATATTCCTATGTTTTTAAGAATTATGAAGCAGGAATAAAGAATCAAGAAGGGCTTCAATTATCTCCTTCATAATTCCTGATTCATAATTCATACTTCTCTCCGCGCCGCTTTAGCTCAGTGGTAGAGCAACTCACTTGTAATGAGTAGGTCCGGGGTTCGAGTCCCCGAAGCGGCTCCATCCGGCTTCGTCCCGCATGCGCGACTACGCCGAGATGTCGCTCATACAATCCATTGCCGGATGCTTCGGCATAGTCCGTAGAAGAAGGGCAGTTCCTGATAAGCTCCCATAGGGAGCTCTACTCTTCGCATCCATCCTCACCTTGTGGCACACTTCCCGCATGACCCGGCGGCAAGTGTTTCTTGTGGTGCTGGCGTTCCTGGGGCTTGCGCTCCTTGTGTACGGGCGCTCGCTCACGAACGATTTCGTCCCCTTTGACGATGACATCCTCGTTTCGCGCAACCCCGTGATCCGGGAGCTTTCGCCGCGCTCCATCCGCAAGGCCTTCACGATGTTCGATCCGGAGCTCTACATCCCCCTCACGTTCCTCACGTTCCAGGTGGAGTACCAAGCGGGAGGGATGAATCCCGCCGTCTTCCACACCACAAATCTCGTCCTTCACACCGCCAACGCGCTCTTCGTGTGCTGGCTCACGTTCCTGCTCACGCGCCGCCGCTTTGCGGGCGTGGTTGCGGGTCTGCTGTTCCTCCTCCACCCGCTGCATGCGGAAGCGGTGGCGTGGGTGGCGGGCCGCAAGGACGTGCTTTCCGCGTTCTTCTTCCTCGCCTCCCTCATCGCGTACGTCACCCACGTGCGCAAGCCGCGCTGGACCGCGTACGTCCTGTCACTGGAGCTCTTCCTCCTCGGCCTGCTTTCCAAAGTGATCGTCGTCACGCTGCCGGTCATTCTGCTGCTCATTGACGTATGGGAGGGGAGAGGCATCACTCGTAAGAGCCTGTGGGAGAAAGCGCCCTTCTTTCTCCTCTCCATCGTGTTCGGGGTCATCGCCTTCCTCGGTAAGGGGGCGGATACCCTCCCGAAGGCGTACTCCCTCCTGCAATGGATTCTGCTCCTCGCGGGGAGCACAGCATTCACTCTTTGGAAACTCTTCCTGCCCTTCTCCCTCAGCGTCATCTACCCCCTTGCGGGTCCCCCTTCGCCGGGAGGGGCGGGATACCTGCTCGCTCTCGTCATCTGCGCATTCCTGGCGGGTTTTGTGGCATACGGATGGAAGCATGCGCGCCGGATCTGGGTGGGCGTTGCATTCTTCCTCATCACTCTCGCCCCCACATTCTTCAATCTGTACAAGGGGAGCGTGACGTACATTGCCTCCGACCGCTACGCGTACATCCCTTCCATCGGGCTGTTCCTCCTCGCCGGCCTGGGCGCCGCCCGACTGTATGACCACCTCTCCCCTCGGTCTCTTCGCCGGGGAGCAGCTGTGCTGGGGATCTTCGTCTTCGCGGCGTTCGGATTCCTCTCCTTCCGCCAGTCCCTGGTTTGGAAGGATGGCATCACACTTTTCTCCCATGCGCTCTCCCTGTACCCCCGTTCCGCGCTCGCGCTCAATAACCGTGCCAACGCGTACATCCGGCAGGGGAATGTGGACGCCGCCATCGCCGATTACCGTGCGGCGCTCGCCGTGGAACCGGAGAGCGTGCGCCTCCACAACAACCTGGCCAAGGCGTACATCCGCAAGGGGATGAAGGATGAGGCGTACGCCGAGTTCGAGAAGGCGCTGAACATCGACCTCGGCGATGCGGAAACGCACCTGGCGCTGGCGCTGTTCTTCTTCCAGGAGAACCGGATACAGGATGCGCGCGATGCCTTGCGCAACGCCTACGCCCTCAACCCCGATTTCGTGGAGCGGCAGACCGATCCTGCATTGGCGCAATTGGGAATGGGGCCCGTGATCGGCGAATGACGGGCATTGCGCTTGGGACTTGCACAAGCGCAAACGAGGATGGACACTACGGGGGATGAAGAAGTCGGAAGCGTTGTTCGGCTTGCTGCGCATACCGGCGGACGTGTTGGCCGCAGGGGCCGCGCTCTTCCTCAGCTTCCGCCTGCGCCAGGCGAACATTGATCTCCTTCCTTTCGTCCGGCTCCTGGAGCCGGCGCAGACGCTCCCCACGGCGGAATACTACGTTTCAGCATTCATCCTCCCCGCCGTCCTCCTCTTCGTCGCGCTCGCCGCCGCACTCAAGCTGTACGCGCTGCGCGCCACCATGAGCGCGTGGACGGAAATGGGGCATGTGGTGCTGGCGGCGGCGCTGTGGGTGGCGGTGGTCAATGCGTGGTTCTTCCTCGTGGAGCACGAACTCTTCTTCTCCCGCGCGGTGCTGGTCCATTCCGTGGCGTTTCTGATCCTGTTCGTCGCCGTGTTCCGTTCCTGGCTCATCCTGGTGCAGCGCGCGTTCCTGCGGAGGGGGGTGGGGCGGCTGCTCGTGGTGTCGTTGGGGTCCCAGGCCATCGCGGTGCCGGCGCGCGACGTGCTCCTGCACGACATGCACTACCACTACCTGGGACACCTGCAGGACCTGGCCGCGCTCAAGCGGGTCATCCACCAGCAGGTCATCGATTTCGTCATCCAGACCGACCCCAATCCCGGGAGCCAGGAGACCGTGGCGCTCATCGAGTACTGCCGCAGCCACCACTTGGGGTACGGCTTTCTGCCGCCCGTGCTCGCGGATGTGCCGCACCAGCTGGCGGTGGACCGCCTGGGGCAAGTGCCGCTCATACGTTTCCAGCCCACGCCGCTGGACGGGTGGGGGCGCGTGTGGAAGCGCCTCTTCGACCTGCTCGTGAGCGCGGTGCTCATTGTGCTCCTCCTGCCATTCCTCCTCCTCTTTGCACTGGGCATTTTGCTAACCAGTGGATGGCCCATCTTCTACATTTCCACGCGGGTGGGGGAGCAGGGGAGAACGCTCGTCAAAATCCTCAAGTTCCGCACCATGGTGAAGAACGCCGACGCCCTCAAGGGGCGGCTCATGGCGCAGAATGAACGGAACGACGGGCCCCTGTTCAAGATGAGGAACGACCCCCGCATCACCCCCTTCGGCAAGTTCCTCCGCCGGTGGACGCTGGATGAGTTCCCGCAGCTCATCAATGTCCTCCTGGGGCAGGTCTCGCTCGTGGGCCCTCGTCCGCACCTTCCCTCCGAGGTGCAGAAGTACTCGCTGGAACAGCGCCGCGTCTTCGCCGTCAAACCGGGCATGACGGGGCTGGCGCAGACCTCCGGCCGCTCGGATTTGGGTTTTGAGGAGGAGATGAAACTCGACCTGCGCTACATCGAAGAGTGGTCGTTGCTGTTGGATCTCTGGATACTGTGGAGGACGATGTTCACGGTATTGAGCAGGAAGGGGGCGGACTGATGCCACCTTTGTCCGGCGACAAAGGTGGCGCCAAAACGCCGGCGCGCCGAAGCCCCTCCACCCGGCCCTGTGCCTCCTCGTCAGCCCCTCCAAGGATTCGGGGCTGACTCGTCGGCGAACATGTCGAAGCAGGGCCTTCCCCTACACCCCCTGCGGCGCGCCAACCCTCCGTTTGTTGAGAGAGAGATGGGGCAGTGAGCAGTTACCGGCTTTATGAGTTCTCTAAAACAACTTCAACTGGTCCTTTTTCTGTTCTTTGGAGGATTCCTTTTTCTTCGCAGCCGTGTTTGTTTTCCGCGTGCGGGGGGGCTGTGGGATTTCATTGTGCATTTCTAATTTTGCATGACGTTCTCCCTGTACCGAGAACAGATTCAAATACGCAATCACCTCCTTCCCGTATTCCTTGCTCCGCAAGCGGTCATCCAGTATTTGCACGTCCGCTTCCTCCGTCTTGAACCGCGCGAAGGTGCGGAGGACGCGGAACAGGCGGTGCTTGAGGCGCGGGAGGAAGTAATCCATGAAGCCGCTCTTGTAGCGGGCCGCACGGCGGCTGAGGACGGGGTGGGAAGCGTAGTCGAAGGGGAGCGCGCTGATGATCAAATGGTCAACGGTCTCCGGCGGCAGCTCCAGCCCTTCGAACACCCACGGCGTCACGAGCCACATTACCGTCCCTTCCGCGGCCAGGAATTCCGCGCGCATGCGCCCCTGCCCGCCGCTCACGCCGAGGCAGATGAGGGTGACGCCGCGCTCCTCGAGCATCTCCGTGTACCGCACGTACATGTTCTCGATCGTTCCCTTGCCGGGAATGAGCAAAATCGTTTTCCCTTCGGGCGGGTTCCCCAGAATTTCATGGAGGGGCGTGAGGGGGAAAGAGAGGGGAAGTTCATACCCTCTCCCCCTCGCTCCCCCTCTCCCCTCAGGAGAGGGGGAAGACACGACAGTGACAGGGAGGATCTCTCGGAGTTCAGATGTGCTTTCGGGCGGGATAAGGAGGGTTGTGGAGAAGCGGGAGTAGAGGAAGTCCTGCAGGAAATCCGACACATGCTCGGGAACGGATTGCAGGGTGTGCGAGCCGTTCATGCGCTGCTCGATCCACGCGTAGCGCCGCGCCAGGTTCTCCGGGTTGAGGATGTGCGTAATGCCTTCCCATTGGGCGCGGACCGGTGAAGGCAGGTCTCCGTCCTGTTCCAGCAGTTCCTCAATCTGCGCGCGGAGCCCTTTCGCCTCCGGCGCGGTGAGGTCGGACGCATTCAGTGCGCGCACGTCCAGGCCGCCGCGCACCTTCTCGATCCACAGTTGCAGCAGGTCCGTGATGCGCGTGAGTGACGGGTTGCGCTCGCTCCCTGCGCGCAGGGCGGAGACGTCCGCATACCAGCCGTAGGCCTTGGTGGCGGTGTCCTCCAGCATGGAGGCGTCGTCGATGATGATGTGCGCCGGCTCCGCCAATGCCGCCGCGGCGGGATGCTCCTCATCCTGAAGAAAACGCAGGAGCTGCTGGTGGTCGATGAGCACCACCCCCGGCAGGTCTTGGAATTGGTCCGTGTACGCCTTGGAAGCATCGGTGCAAGCCAGCGTCCCGCGCCATACGGATTCCTCCCCTCCGTGCAGGGGGAGGTCATTGCGGGTGAAGGGCGAGTACCAGTGAATCTTGAGCAGGAGCGTTGCTTCATCGGCGGTCAAGGAATCCGCCTTCGTCCATCTCTTCACCGCCTCGGGATCCAGCAGATGGCCGGGCGGGTACAGGATGCGCACGCCTTTCTCAAAGGAGAGGCGGCGTACGGCGGCGTCCAGATTCTTGACGGCGATCCAATGCCGCACGGACGTATCCTCCTGTGCGGCTTCGATGATCGCTTGGAGTTCGGCGGGGTTGAGCGGTTCCTCGCGGAGGGCGATCTCCCCTTTCTTCGGCGTCGGGAGGCTCGGGGGAGTGACCGTGCGGCGCTTGAAGCCCGCCTCTTCGGGGTGCCGGAGCCACGCGGGCGTCTCCTTCTTCCCGGACGCGGGCAGCGCCTCGAAGAGGAGGCGGTAGCCGGCGGGCGCGCGCTCCATCACCTCCCGCGCCTGCTTCACCAGTCCGGGCGGGAGCTCGAGGAGGCGTTCCCACACGCGGCTGAGGAGTTCGAGCGTGGCGCGCACGTCACCCAATGCGCGGTGCTTGGGCTCGTGGTTCAAATCGAGCACGGCGCTCAAGTACCCCAGGGAGTAGCTCTCCAGTTCCGGGAAAACGAGGGAGGCGAGCATGGAGGTATCCACCCATGGCCGCCCCGTGAGATCCATCCCTTCGCCCTTGAGCATGCCCAAATCGAACGGCGTATTCTGGCCGACGATGATCGCGTCTTCCGGGATGCGGGCAAGGATTTCCTCGCGCTTCTCCTCGAACGTCGGTTGCCCGCGCACGTCTTCCATGCGGATGCGCGTGATCACTTCCACCACGGGGGGGATCTCGTCCGTCGCGAACAGCTGCTCGTAGGTATCCGTCACCTTCCCGCCCTCCGCCCTCACCGCGGCATATTCGATCACGCGGTGCGTGCGCGGCACGAAGCCGGTCGTTTCCGTGTCGAGGACGACGAGGGGGAGGGGAGGGAGTTTCACGAAGACGATTGTACAGGGGTTTGACCGTAGGGCCACGGCATGCCAAACAGCAGAACAGCCCCATTTCTTTCTCAAGGCGAGAAAGAAATGGGGAAAAGAAAGCGCTCCGCGCGCCGAAGGGAACGACACAGACCGGTTTACATGTTGATACCAGCGCCGCACCGTCTGGAAGAGAAAAGGGGGTATCCCACAGCCTGTTCTTTTCCCTTGGTTCCGCGGCCAGCCGGCGGCGCGCGGCTCCGGCCAGGTTTGTTGTTTGATGTTTTTGAAAAGACCGCGGATAAACGCAGTCTTTCCTTATCAATACATCTGAAAGTTACGCCGCCGCTTCCTCCTTCGCCTCTCCCACTGCCGCCCCTTCCTTCTTCTTCCGCGGCTTCTTGGCAGGCTCTTTCGCTTCGGCGGCCGGTGCGGCGGCGGCGGGGACATCTTCAGGGGCGGCACCCGTCACTGCGGCGGCTTCGGGAGCGGCAGATTCCTCCTTCGGTTCCTCAGACGCTTCCGCGGGAGTCTCCACTGCGGTGGCTTCCGCTACGGTTGCTTCCGCTTGTCCCTCGGCGGGGGCTTCCGCAGGCGCGGCTTCGGCAACAGGTCCGCCGCGCAGTTCCGCGAGCTTCGCCTTGAAGGCGGGGAGCTCCTCGTAGTTGTACATGTCCAGCTCGAATGCGGAGAGTTCCGTCGCCAGGCGGATGTTCTGGCCCTTCTTGCCGATGGCCATGGGGCGCTGCGCTTCCTCCACGAACACCGCCGCGCGCTTCTTGATCTTGCGGCCTTGGTCGTCCAAGTGCTCCTTGTCGTTCACGATGATTACGGCGGAGATGGCCGCTGGCTGCAGCGCGAGTGAAATCAATTTGATGGGGTCCTCCGACCACTCGATCATGTCCACGCGCTCGCCGTTGATCTCCTCCATCACGGCCTGGATGCGCACGCCCTTCTGCCCCACGCACGCGCCGATGGGGTCGATGCGGGGGTCGTGGCTGAGCACGGCGACCTTGCTGCGGAAGCCGGCGTCGCGCGCGATGGCCTTGATCTCCACGTCGCCGTTGCGCACCTCCGGGATCTCCAATTCCAGGAGCTTCTTCACCAGCTTGGGATGCGTGCGGGAGATGCGGAGCTGCGGCCCCTTGCCGCTCATCTCCACCGTCTCCAGGTACACGCGGATGCGCTTGCCCGTGTAGTAGTGCTCGCCGGGGATCTGCTCCCTCCAGGGGAGCGACACCGTCATACCTTCGATCTCCAGCGTGACCCAGTTGGGGTCCACCTTCGTCACCGTGGCGGTGAGCAGCTCGTCCTCGCGATCCTTGAACATCTGGTACAGGCTCATCTTCTCCGCCTCCTGCAGCTTTTGCAGAATCACCTGCTTGGCGGCCTGCGTGGCGATGCGGCCGTACTCCAAAGGCGTCACGTCAATGCTGATCTCGTCGCCCGGCTCGGCGTCCGGCTTGATCTTCCTGGCGTCCTTGAGCCCGATCTCGATGTTCTCATTCTCCACGTCCTCCACCACTTCCTTCACGAGGAGGATGGTGGGCATGTCCTTCCCTTCTTCCAGGTCCACGCGGATTTCCTGCTCCTTGTTGCCGAAGTCCTTGCGGTACGCGGTGCCGATGGCCTGTTTGACGGCCTCGATCACCTGGTCGGGCGAGACGTTCTTCTCGGAACAGATCTGGTTGATGGCGGCGAGGAAGGATGCGCGCATGATAGGGATGGGAAAGGGGTGGAGCTGTGCCGCATGGAGAGCGAAAACGAGCTCTACGCGGTCGAAGAAAGGACCATCCCGATCTACTCGGGATAGCCTGTCATACAACTCGATGCTACAAACATTATACGCAATTTTAAGCCGTTTGCAAGCCGAATGGAGGTGGATTATGGTGTGGCTATGCTTTCCGATCAAGAGAAGAGAACGTACCGTTTCGTGACGGACGATGGCGAGGTGTCGGCGCAAATCCGTACTCTGCCCCGTGCATACGTCGCGGCATTGCCACGGACACTCCGGGTGGGGCGGGAACGGGAGGCGACCGCACGGGGACTGTTGGGCAAAACGATGTATATGATTGAAGAAGAGTATCGCAAGTGGATGCGATCAACCGGGGCATGATGCCAATCCATGCGATAGCGCCTTCGTGTGCGTTCCCTTCATCGTGGGGAGACCGCCGCATCCTATCCATTGTCGGCTGCTTCTCGTTGCGGTGAGGGGTCTGCCGGGGATAGGCAATTGCTCAATTGTGATCGGGATGTTTCCGTGATCACGCCATGCGGGACGCTCGGGTCGGCGGATAAGGATGGGGCATCGGCGAGTTTGTTGAGGGCTAAGAGATGGACATCTTCTTGCGCCTTTCTGATCAGTTCTTTATCGGTGAGGCCGAAATTGGCCAAATAGGATTCGGAAATGTGACGATGGCCGCTCTGCACCTTCCCGAGTTCATATTGCAATGCGGCTTCCATGAGCTCACGCCACGCCTCTTCTTGTCCGGGGGTCATCGAATCCACCTGAATGTGAAGGCTGCGCACCTTCCCCACCGCCTGATACAGTTTGACCGCAACGCCCTCACGCTCCTCGGCATTCATGGGCTCTTCACCGGGCTGAGGATTGTAGACCGTCATACGAATACCGTACTCCAGGCATGGCGTGTCGCAAGAGCGTCTTTTCGGCTTCAGCATCCCGAAAAACTTTAAGAGGAAAGGGGGGCTTCCGCTGTATGGATCCCTCTCAGGAACGCCCGCGCATGCCTTCCCTTCATTGTGGGGAAGAGGCTGAAGAAGCGGTAGGCCATACGTTTCATCCCTTTGGGCATCAGATGAAGATCGTGATTGATGCTCTCGAAGAGCGCGGCGGACTTCCCCAGCGTCTCCATCCTCTTCAAGGAATCCTCCGGCGTCATCCGGTGGTGGTGGAACGCCTTCGCGTCCGGTTCATAGAGGAGGGGAATGTTCTCCTGCGCCAATCGCCATCCCCACTCGATGTCCTCCCATCCGTACATCGTCACGTCTTCGCGGAACGGGAACTTCAACGCGATTTCCCGCGGCAGGCTGATGTGGCTGGTGTAGGTGAAGCGGTGCTGCATGCGTTTTGGGATCGCGCGGTGTTCGTAGGGTTTGAGGAAGCCATAGCCGAATTGCCAACCGGTCCGGTCGAGCCATTCCATCACTGGCGTGATCTCCATTGATGGATCCCACTCGGTATAGCCCAGGACGGCTGAACCGGAATGCAAAATTGGAAATGAAAAATTTGAAATTCCGTCACCAGTTCTTGTTCTTGAATCGCTTCCATCATTTTGCATTTCAAATTTCTCATTTTGCATGTTTTCATGCACTTTAAGATGCACTTCGCACGCATCCGGCTCCAGGAATATATCATCCCCGATGAACATGACGATTTCCCCCGTCGCTTTCTCCACGCCGCGATTGCGCGCGACGCCCTGCTGGGATTTAGGGATGGAGAAGTATTGCGTATGACGTATTGCGTATTGCGTATGCCCGTCAAAGAGGCGGTCTGTATCGTCGTCCTGCCCGTCGCTCACCACGATCACTTCGATCTGATCCTTCACGGTCTGCGCCGCGATCCTCTTGAGGCACTCGCGGAGGATATCCGCGCGCTTGTGGGTGGGGATGATGAGGGAGAGAGTCGGAGGCACGGAGGAATGATAAATGGAAAATGGAAAATTGAAAATTATGGGAGTGGTTCTGGAAGCCGATGCTCCTCTCTCATTATCCATTTTCAATTTACAATTTTGCATTCTCTGCCCCGGTTCTTCATAACAGGATCATTCCGTTGTATCCTCTCTTCCCATGAACACCCTCTTCCTCGACCTCGCCGGCAACCCGGGGCTCGTCGCCTGCGTCACGGATGACGCGGTTGTCTCATTAAAGGAGGTGGACCGCCGCATCTCGGATGCCGACCTCCTCCCTCTGCTGGAGGCGCTCCTCGCGGAAGCCCGGTGGTCCAAGGAGGGGATCGGACGGGTCGCGTGCGTCACGGGACCCGGCGGGTTCACCAGCCTGCGGGTGGCGGCGGCGTTCGCCAACGCGCTGGCGTTCTCCCTCAATGTGCCGGTGGCCGGCATCCATTTGAGCGAGTTGTGTGCTGTGCGTGTTTCCGCCCCCACCCCCCTTCCCCCTCCCCCATCGGGGGAGGGGGAGCGAGGGGGAGAGGGGAAAAAACACACAAATTTTTTATGGCTCCATTCCACCAAGAAAATCGAGCTCTTCGTCCGTGGGTTCGGTTCCTTCGCCAAAGCATTCCCGGAAGCGGCGTGGATGGACCTGGGGAAGCTGGGAGACGCGTACCCCTCGGGCGCACCGTGGACGGGTGAGCTCCTCTCCGACCATGAGCGGTTCCTCTCTTCCCGGGGTGCGGTGCGCGCGGAGATGAAGGACGTGAAGGAAGTGTTGCCGGTATTCCTGAAGTCCTTGAAGTACGGGGAGAAGAACGTCGTGCCGTGGTATGGGCGAAAATGGTAGTGAATCATCCCGCGGGAATCATCGTCTCCAACCAATCGCGGCGAAGCCCCGCAGGGGCGAAGCCGGATGGTATGGGCGAAAATGGTGATTGAAGAGGATTCCGAAGAGTCCGAGGATTCCGACGAGCTGCTGTATCTGGAAACACAGAGCATCTTCCTGGCACTCTTCGGAATCCTCGGCAACCTCGACAACCTCGGCATCTTCATCCATTCAACTTTCTCCTTAATAAACCGCAACATTCTGGTAAAATCCCATCCTCATGGCCTTTCTTGACGTCCTCAACAAACTCCTCGGCGATCCCAATGAGAAGGAACTCCGCAAGCTGTGGCCGCTGGTCAAGGAGGTACGCAAGGCCGGAGAGGCACCGGAGATCAAAGCGCTGAAGCTGGAGGATCTCCCCGGCAAGTCGCAATCCTTCCGGGACCGCATCGCCAAGGGCGAAACCACGGATGATCTCCTTCCGGAGGCGTTCGCGGTGGCCGTGCGCGCGTGCGAGCTCCTCAAGGAGTCGGGGCAAAAGACGCAGCTGGGCAAGCAGGAGTTCGCGTGGGACATGGTACCGTTCGACGTGCAGATTTTGGGAGGCGCCGTGCTCCACCGCGGGAACATCGCCGAGATGAAGACGGGGGAGGGGAAGACGCTCGTGTGCACGCTCCCGGTCTACCTCAATGCGCTGGAGGGGAAGGGCGTCCATGTGGTCACGGTGAACGACTACCTCGCCCGCCGCGACGCCACGTGGATGGGCATGCTCTACAAGGCTCTCGGCCTGGAGGTGGGCGTGATCGTCCACGGCCTTTCCACCGACGAGCGGCGCAAGGCCTACGCGGCGGACATCACCTACGGCACCAACAACGAGTTCGGGTTCGATTACCTGCGCGACAACATGGCCACGTCCCTCGCGCGCCAGGTGCAGCGCGGGCTCCACTACGCCATCGTGGACGAGGTGGACTCCATTCTCGTGGACGAGGCGCGCACGCCGCTCATCATCAGCCAGCCCGCCGAGGAATCCACCACCAAGTACGTCCAGTACTCGCAGCTCGTCGGCGGCCTGGAGGAGAACGTCCACTACAACCGGGACGAGAAGCAGCGCGCCGCCGTGCTCACGGAAGAGGGGATCAAGAAGATGGAGGAGATGCTGGGGGTGGAGAACATCTACACGGAGCGCGGGTTCGAGGAGGTGCACCACATCGAGCAAGCGCTGCGGGCGCACGCCATCTATAAGCGCGACGTGGACTACATCATCAAGGACAACGAAGTGATCATCGTGGACGAGTTCACGGGGCGCCTGATGCCCGGCCGCCGCTACAGCTTCGGGCTCCACCAGGCCATTGAGGCCAAGGAGGGCGTGGAGGTGCAGCGCGAGTCCAAAACACTGGCCACCATCACGTTCCAGAACTACTTCCGCCTCTTCAAGAAGCTTGCGGGCATGACGGGCACGGCCAAGACGGAGGAGGAGGAATTCGAATCCATCTACAAGCTGCGCGTCATCGTCATCCCCACGCACCGCCCCATGGTCCGCACCGACAGGCCGGACGTGGTCTACAAGTCGGTGGCGGCCAAGTTCCGCGCGGCGGCCAAGATCGCCAAGGAGAAGTACGACCGCGGGCAACCGGTGCTCATCGGCACCACGTCCGTGGAGAAGTCCGAGGCCATGAGTCTTCTCCTCCAGGAGCTCCACGTCCCCCACCAGGTCCTCAACGCCAAGCAGCACGAAAAGGAAGCGGAAATCGTGGCGCAAGCCGGCCGGAAGGGCGCCATCACCATCGCCACCAACATGGCCGGCCGCGGCACGGACATCAAGCTGGGCGAAGGGGTCACGGATCTGGGCGGCCTCGTCATCCTGGGCACCGAACGCCACGAGGCGCGCCGCATCGATAACCAGCTCCGCGGCCGCTCCGGCCGCCAGGGCGACCCCGGCGAGAGCCAGTTCTTCGTTTCCATGGAGGATGAATTGATGCGCCTCTTCGGCGGCGACCGCCTGAAGGGGGTGATGGAGCGGCTCAAGGTCCCCGATGACATGCCGCTCGAGAGCGGCATGGTCTCCCGCAGCATCGAGGGCGCGCAGAAGAAGGTGGAAGGACGCAACTTCGACATTCGCCGCCACGTGCTCCAGTACGACGACGTGATGAACAGGCACCGCGAGATCATCTACAAGCGGAGGCAAAAGGTATTGATCAAGATAGCAGAAAGCGATCAGCCGTCAGCGGTCAGCGATCAGTTGTCCGCTGCCGATAGCTCTTCGCTGAAAGCTGAAAGCTACTCGCCGCTGCATGCAGAAATACTGGAAGGCATGGAGCAGGAGATACAGAGCATCCTCACGGCGCAGGCGGCATCGGACGACCCCGAGGAGTGGAACACCAAGGAGATCGTGGAATCCCTCGCCGCGCTCCACCGCGATTTCGGCCAGGTGGTGACGGAGGAATCCATCCGCACGTTTCACGAGCGCGAGAAGCTCCTCTCTTCCCTCACCAAGCTCATCCGCGAGGGGTACGAGGCCAAGTGCGCGCAGTTCGACGCCCAAACGGTCCGCAACGCCGAGAACATGGTCCTCCTCCGTTCCATCGACACGCACTGGATGAACCACATCGACGACATGTCGCACTTGCGGGAGCAGGTGGCGTTCTCCGGCTACGCGCAGCGCGATCCCGTGATCGAGTACAAGGACCAGGGGTTCCGCCGGTTCCAGCAGCTCCTCGTCACCATCAACACCACCATGGTGCGCACGCTGCTCCAGGTGGACTTCGCCCAGTTCGCGCCGCGCATGGTGCAGATGGTGGAAGCGGAAGAAGACCGTGCGGACATGCGGACGAATGCCGACCAGATCGAGGGGGAACTGACGCAGACGGGCGTCTCCGCCGCCGCATTCACGCCGCCCACGGTCCAACCGAGCGGCCAGCCTCCGGCATTCAGCGGTCAGAAACCCGTCCCGGCACGCGTCCAAGCGGCGCCCACGGAGCGTCATGTGGCGAAAGTCGGTCGCAACGACCCCTGCCCGTGCGGAAGCGGGAAGAAGTACAAAAAATGTCACGGGAAGGAGGAGTGAGCGGCAAACTCAATGTTGCCAAAATACAAATATATGTATAATTGTCATATGCATGATGAATTCCTTGAACTGCTTGTGGATATGGCGGACAAAGAAGTCCGCTGGCAGGTGCATGCCGTCGATCAGGTGATGATGCAACTCTCCGACCTGGAAGCCGATTCCATGCGCGGCATGGAGACGCAGCGGCTTGTTGCCATGATACGCAATCGCATCGGCCGTTTGGCGGCTCCGTCGGAAAAGGACGAGGAGCGACGTGAATATCTCGATTCCTTGCGGAAGAACCACCGTGATGACTTGGAGAATGTCCTCCGCCCGCTCCTCAGGATTTATCTTCAGAAGTATCGGTTGCATGTGAGAAAAGCGGTGCAAGCCCTCATCCGGGAGGAGATGCGCATCTCCGGATGAACGGCGTCCATCATGTATTGACAACGTGTATACGTATAGACAATGTATGTACGTATCATCCTTCCCTACACCATGCCTGCAACCGCCGTCCTCACCATCCGCATCGATGAAAAGCTCAAGCGCCAATCCCAGCGGGTCATCGAGCAGTGGGGGTTCGACCTCAGCTCCGCCGTCCGTCTGTTCCTCACGCAGGTGGTGCGGACGAAGAGCATACCGTTCAAGGTGAGCGGGGAAAAGAGGAGGAAGAGAAAATAAAGCGAGGACTTAGGACAGGGGACTTAGGACTTAGGGTATATGACAATGCAGGACTTCACGGAATTCGGCCCATGGAAGAAAGCGATGGAACTCGCACTAAGCATCCATGAGATGACGAAGTCCTTTCCTAAGACTGAACTCTATGAATTAACATCGCAAATGCGGCGAGCGAGCCTTTCAGTTGCAGCGAATATCGCAGAAGGATTCGGGAGGTATACCTATCCCGATAAGATGCATAAGTACGTCCAAGCCCGTGGAGAACTCGTGGAGATTATTTCATTCCTCTACTATTGTTATGGAGTGAAGTACATTGATCTGGAACAGCGAGACAACCTTTTGAAACAGGGTCAGGAGGTGCATCGTATGTTGAATGCGCTCATTACGAAGATGGCCAAAATGAGCACTCCCTAAGTCCTCTGTCCTAATTCCTAAGTCCTTCTCGCGGACTATCCTTTTTGACATATACTATCTCCCTGTCTTCACCCTCCTCCATCATCGGTCACAAGGACCAGATCCAATCCCTCCTCTCGGACCTGGAGACGGGGAATGTGGCGCATGCTTATCTGTTCACGGGGAGGAAGCACTTGGGCAAGTTCACCGTGGCCAAGTGGTTCGCCAAGAAGCTGCTCACGGAGGGCGTGCCCGAGGAGGGGCGGGAGAGGGCGGAGCAGGAGATCGACAAGCTGCTCCACCGCGACCTGTTGGTGATAGACCAATTGTGGATTGAGGAGGTGTGCGAGGATTTCGACGTCATTGCCAAGAGTTCCAACGTGCCGCAAGCGCACCGCAGCAAGCAGCCCACGGCCAAGACCGACACCATCGGCATTGACGACATCCGCGCGTTGCAGGACCGCCTGCGCGAGGTGGGCACGGGCGCCTTCCGCTGCTGCCTCATTCGCTCCGCGGAGCGCCTGCAGGAAGAAGCCGTGAACGCGCTGCTCAAGATCCTTGAGGAACCGCCGGAGGGTGTGGTGTTCCTCCTCACCGGCGTCTCCACCTCCCACCTCCTTCCCACGCTCGTCTCCCGCTCGCGCGTGCTGCGCTTTGCCTCCCTCTCGCCGCAGGAGATGAAGCCGCTCGCGGGCGGCATGCCGCCGGATGACGCACAATTCCTGCTGAGGGTGGCGCAGGGGGCGCCGGGGATGGTGATGCGGCTCAAGGCGGATCCCGACCTCCTGCGCAAGGAGCGGCAGCGCGCCGCATGGGCGCAGGGCTTTTGGGGCGCGGGGAGTTTGGCGGAGCGCCTCAAGCTGCTGGAGCCGCTCAGCGACCGCGGCGAGGAGGCCTCGCGCGCGCTCCTCCACCTCTCGCTCGCGTTGAGAGAAGAGCGGGAGCGGATGGATCCCCGGTGCGCGGAGGCGCTCACCGCGCTTGTGGGGGATTTGCAGACGAACGTTTCCCGGCCGTTGGTTCTTCAGAAGTTCGTGTTTGCCGTGAGTAGTACGTGAGGAGCTTTCAGCTTCCAGCTCTCATCGGTCAGTGGTCTTTCCGGCGCAGCTTGAACGAAGGCTGTCCGCTGACCGCTGAAGACTCATCGCTGCCGAATGGTCACTCTGCCGGAAGCCGGCAGCTGAAGGCTGACAGCTGAGAGCTCACCGCTCATCCACGGCACCAACAACTGAAAAGAGCCTTTCCCTTGCGATACACTCCCAATTGTTCCCTTGCCTCATATTTTGGCGAGTGCTAGGCTCAAGATCCCGGTAACAGCCGTATGGTATATATCTACGTCCTCACCGTTTCCCTCCTCGGGATTGTCCTGCTCTTCGGGGTGCGGATGCTCCTGCGGCACCGCGGCGTGCGGCGCTTCGTGCGCGGCATGAAGCAGCGCCTGCAGCAGGCGGAGGAGAGGGGCATGAGCTTCATAGAGGAGAAGCGCATCTTTAGGCCGCACCGCAACCCGCGCGCGTCCGCCATCGAACTGCAGCAAGTCCGCTCCCTCTCGCGCCAGGCGGAGAAGGCGCTGGCGCAGAACAAGATCGACGATGCGGAACGCCTCTACATCCAAGCCCTCACGGTGCAGCCGCACGCGATCGACGTGCAGGCGGAACTGGCCAAGCTCTACCTCCAAACGGGGCGCGAGAACAAGGCGGAGGCGTTGTACAAGGAGCTCCTCCAGCAGCGCCAGGACGTGTCGTTCTTCAGCAACCTCGGCCTCGCCTACTACCGCCAAGCCAAGTACGTGGAAGCCTGCCAGGCGTACCAGGAAGCGCTCAACCGCGAACCGCAGGTGCCGGAACGGTCCTACGCGCTCGGCCGCGCTTGCATCGCCGCGCGCAGGTATGAGGAAGCGGCGCCGCTGCTGGAGAAGGCGAGCGTGCGCCTCTCGCGCGATACGCAGCTCCTCCATCTTCTCGCCGAGTGCTACATGCAATTGGGGCAGACGGACAAGGCGGAGGAGGTATACCGCCGCATCAACAAGCTGGAGCCGTACGATGAAGAGGTGAAGGCGAAGCTGCTCTCGCTGGCGCGGGTGTGAGGAGGGTCGCGGCGTGCCGCGTCCTTACGATATGTCTACCGCCACATCGCCGTTCGCCGTCGCCTGGCACCCCAGACGGTCATCTCCTTCCACGCCCATCATCTGTTCGCGGTCGTTGTGCGGGGTCAGGTTCTCCGCCCCCGCCTTCACCTTGCACAGGCAGGTGGTGCAGAAGCCGTTGCCGCCGCACGCGTGCTCCATGGGGATTTGGTTATCGAGCGCGATCTGGAGGAGGGTTTTGCCGGCGTCGGCCTGGACGGTCTTGGTTTGGCCGGCGTAGGTGAAGGTGATGTTGGGCATAGCGAGAAGAGTGTAGCGGAAGGAGCCTTGGAGGGGTATTGCGTAGAACGTATTACGTATCGCGTATTGTTCCTGTATACGTCATACGGGATACGTAATACGTAATACGCTACAATCTTTCCCCATGACCCCCTCCCCCCTCCTCACCATCCCCGATCTCCACGTCTCTGTGGGAGGGAAGGACGTGGTGCGGGGGGTCGGCTTGGAGATCAACGAAGGGGAGATCCATGCGATCATGGGGCCCAACGGCTCGGGCAAGTCCACGCTCGTGAGCACGCTCATGGGGCATCCGGCCTTTACGGTCACGAAGGGATCGGCGACGTTCTTGGACAGGGATCTCTTCACGCTGGAGCCGTGGGAGAGGGCGGCGGCCGGGTTATTCCTGGCCTTTCAGTATCCCAAGGAGATTTCCGGCGTCACGCTCCGCAGCTTCCTCTTCGCCGCCGCCAATGCGCAGCTTTCCGCGCGGGATCCCAAGGCGCGGAGGATCTCCCCCATCAAGTTCAAGAAGATGCTGGAGGAGCGCATGGAGGAACTGAAGATGGATTCCGCGTTCGCGGAGCGGTCGTTGAACCAAGGGTTCAGCGGGGGGGAGAAGAAGAAGGCGGAGGTGCTGCAGATGCGCATCCTTCAGCCGCGGCTTGCGCTTTTGGACGAGACGGATTCGGGCTTGGATATCGATGCGCTCAAAACCGTCGCCGATGGAATCAATCGGATGCGTTCGTCGTCCTTTAGCGCGCTCATCGTCACGCACTACGCGCGCCTCCTGGAGTACGTTGCGCCGGACCGCGTCCATGTGATGGTCAAGGGGAAGATCGTGGAGAGCGGCGGCGCGACGCTGGCGCGGGAATTGGAGAAGAACGGGTATGCCAAGTACGGCGTGCGCGAAGAGGGAACCGTGAAGATAGCGCTGGATTGATTTTCTGCAACGGGCGACGGATACTGCGCCCATGCCCCAGCCTGCAGCCGAATGCCCATCGGGTATTATGGACCGAGAAACCGCGGAAGCGCTTGGTCCGGAGGTCGCGGAAAAGATCAGCAGGCTGCTCGAGAGGTATGGCGTGCGGTTTTACGTTTGTCTTGCGCCTCCCTCCGGTCCGGATGCGGAGACAGGCTCGCGCATCGGCGCGGTCCGTTCCCGTGAGCGGGAACCGATATACGGGATGAATGCCGAGGATTGCGAGCGCGACCAGTTCAGAGGGGAGACGAAAGGGCCTATTTGGAGGGAGGATGGTCATTTCCTGTAGAGTGTCACTGCATTGCAGTTGCCCGTTTCGTCACTGCAATCCTGCGGGGTTTTTGCGATACCATAGTCTCGTTATGTCTGATTTTCCCCCTCCTCCCATGCGCAACATCACCTGGACCGTGATCCTTGCCGTCGTCATCGGCGGCGGATTCTTCCTCGCCGGCAAGTACGTGGAATCACGCGATTCCACCCCCGTCACCATCTCCGTCTCCGGGGAAGGCAAGGTGAGTGCCGCGCCGGATATCGCGCAGCTGACGTTCGGGGTGCAGACGGGACGCAAAGCCACGGCGGCGGAAGCCATGGCATTGCTCAAGGAGGATATGGACAACATCATGGAGGCGGTGAAAAAGGCGGGCATCGAGGAGAAGGACATCGCCACGGAGCAGTTCTACCTCAATCCCGAATACGATTGGGATGAGGGCAGGCAGATTCCGCGCGGGTTCCAGGCGCAGGAGACGCTGCGCGTGAAGGTGCGGGACCTGGACAAGGTGTCCGCGGTGCTGGGCGCGGCCACTGCGGCGGGCGCCAACCAGGCGGGGAACGTGAGCTACACCATCGATGACCCGGAGGTCTTGCGGGCGGAAGCGCGTGAGGAGGCCATTGCGCAGGCGAAGGAGAAGGCGCTGGCGCTGGCGAAGGATTTGGGCATGCGGCTGGGGAAGATCAAAGGGTTCAACGAAGGCGGCGGCGTCATCCCCCCCATGCCCTATGCGCGTGCGGCCATGGAAACAGCCGCCGAGGACAGTGCTGCAGGAATGGCGGTACCGCTCCCCGCGGGCGAGCAGGACGTGACGGCGTACGTCACGCTCACGTATGAGTTGAAGTGAGGGGGCTCATGCCTTGGAAACGTACGGGTTCCCCTTGATGGAGAACCGGAGCAACCTCTTCGCCCACCGTCCGGCGTAACCCACGCCCACGCGCGGACGCTTGATGATCACGATGCGCTCGTCGGGATCATCCGGTTTCATAATGAAGAAATCGTCGGAGAGGAGATCGTGGCCGTTCCATGTGCGATCGATTCCCATCGCCGCGCATAAGAGCCCCGGGCCGCTTGAGCGTCCCAACAGGTTCTGCACGGGCTCCAGCGCCCGTATCAGCACCGCCGACGCGTGTCCCTCTCCCTCCGTCACCACGTTGAGGCAATGGTGCATCCCGTAGATCAAATACACGTACGCGTGTCCCGGCGGCCCGAACATCACTTCCGTTCTCTTCGTCCGTCCACGGGCGGAGTGCGCGGCCAAGTCATGGGGGCCGAGGTACGCCTCCGTCTCCACAATCTTGCCCACCCGCACCACCTCCCCGTCGCGGCGGACGAGGAGTTTTCCCAGCAACTCCTGCGCCACTATCACCGTGTCGCGGTCGTAGAAGCTTCTGTGCAAGGGGCGCATGGGGGGATTGTAGCTTGCTCCTCTATCCTCCAGCTCCTTCCTCCTTGGTTCACTCCTCCATCCCCCGGCCCCTTCCTCCTTTGGAGGAAGGGGAGGACACAAACAGCAAACATTCCCCTCCTCCAGCGGAGGAGGGGGTAGGGGTGGAGGAAACAACACACAAAAACCCCCGCCACCGAAGCGGCGGGGATTCTTTGGCAGCATTATCCATTCAGGATGATTGCACAGACTTCTTGCATAGCACGGGCTACGTCATTATCGACGCCCTGTGCGTCGCATAATGCGGAGAGCACTTGAAGGAATGCTGGAGCCTCCTTCTTCGTGAACGTGAAGCAGATCTCCAAAGCAATATCGTGAGAGGATACCTTCACAAGGCCCAACAGACAGATCGCCGTGAAGTCACGGTGCGGGGATCTGTAGAGTTGTTCTGCCCAGTATCGCTCATCCAATTCTATCGTTCCTGCGCGCCGGCATCCTTCAGCCAGCAAAAAGGGCAATTCCCACTTCCGTGTATAGGGCACAGACACTGTAACGTTGTTGTCGTTTTCCATGAGTTCCTCCGCAATACATGAGTAATGGATCTTGTTTCCGCTTCCCAATTCTCGCACGAGAACTGAAAGCGGAAACAAGGTGCTGCTGCCAAAGACCGATCCGGAACCAACGGGTTCCAGTAAATACAATATATAATGTTATTGATGTATGTCTAGTACGATCTTGCGTGCGGCTTTCCCTGGACCGCTTGCGGTCTGGCACTCATGTTCATGGCTTACGGTTGCCAAAAGAAGGTGATCAGAGCGCCGATTTCTGCTATACTGTCCAGAAATGCAAGAAACCCTCCTCACCGTCACGGTCGTGGTGTGCACAGTGGTGGCGCTGGCGCTCCTCATGCGGGCGCTCAAGCAGCCCGTGATCATCAGCTATTTGCTGGCGGGTTTGGTGGTGAGCCCCTACGGGTTGAACCTGCTCCATTCCACGGAAGAGCTGGAACTCTTCTCGCAGATGGGTGTCTCGTTCCTCCTCTTCCTCGTGGGCATGAACCTCAACCCCCGCGTGGTCAAAGAGGTGGGCAAAGTGTCGCTCGTGGCGGGCATGGGACAAGTGGTGTTCACCGCCGCGGTGGGATACGTGCTGGGCCGCCTCCTGGGGTTTGCGCCCGTCGTCTCGCTCTATGTCGCGGTGGCGCTCACCTTCAGCAGCACCATCATCGTCATGAAGCTCCTCACGGACGCAGGAGAACTGGAAACCCTCCACGGCCGCATTTCCACGGGGTTCCTCATCGTGCAGGACGTCATCGCCATGCTGCTCCTGGTGGCCGTCTCTTCCATGGACGGCGGGACGGAAGGTTGGGAGATGATCCTGGGCCGCATGGCGCTGCGCGGCCTCACGCTGGCGTCGGTGCTGCTGGTGGCGGGGCTCTTCCTCCTTCCCTGGCTGCTCAAGGCCGTGGCCGCCTCGCAGGAACTGCTCCTCCTCTTCTCCATCGGCTGGTGCTTCGCCATTGCGGCGCTCAGCTTTTCGCTCGGGCTCTCCATGGAGATCGGCGCGCTGGCGGCGGGCATCGTCCTCTCCCTCTCGCCCTACCGGTTCGAGATCGGCGCCAAGCTGCGCCCAATGCGCGACTTCTTCATCGTCATCTTCTTTGTGCTGCTCGGTTCCCAGCTGGTGCTGGATGACGTGGCCAAGCAGCTGGTCGCCGTGGCGGTGTTCTCGCTCTTCGTGTTGGTCGGCAACCCGCTCATCATCATGTTCCTCATGGGGCGCATGCGGTACACCAAGCGCACGGGCTTCCGCACGGGAATGGCCTTGGCGCAGGTGAGCGAATTCTCCTTCATCCTCGTCGCCCTTGGCGTACGCCTCGGCCACGTGCCGCCTTCCGTCCTCTCCTTCGTCACCTTCGTGGGCCTGCTCACCATCGCCCTCTCCACGTACGGCATCCACCATGCGGAGCGCCTCTACGGCTGGCTGCAGCAGCCCCTCTCCCTCTTCGAGCGTCAGGGGAAGAAGGTGGATGAGCACTTGCACATGCGGCAGAAGGATCACGATATCCTGCTGCTGGGGTACGAGCGCATCGGCCTCAACGTCCTGGAGGCCCTGCGGAAAATGCGGAAATCCTTCCTCGTGGTGGATTACAACCCCAAAGCCATCACGGAATTGGCCAAGGAGGGGATCGACTGCAAGTACGGCGATTTGGGCGATGCCGAGCTGCTGGAGGAATTGGACTTCGGCCGCGCCAAAATGGTGGTCTCCACGCTGCGCGATTTCGACACCACCGTCCTCATCGTCCGCGCCGTGCGCGCCGCCAACAAGGACGCCATCGTCATCGTGGTGTCGCAGCAGGTGGATGAAGCCCTGCACCTCTACCAGTTGGGCGCCAGCTACGTGATCACGCCGCAGTTCCTGAGCGGCTACCACACGTCACTCCTCATCGAGGAATATGGTTTGGACTTGAAGAAGTTTTTGACGGAGAAAGCGCGGCATTTGGAGCATTTGAAGTTCAGCCACAAGAGGATGAAGGCGGTGATGGGGAGGAAATGAGAAATTGGAAATGCAAAATGGGAAATGAGTGTATGGACGATGTATATACATACACAACAGCCAGCAAGCGTATCTTCAGCTCGCAGGCTTTGTCTTGTGTCTTCCCACTTTCTTTTGTCAGGGCGACAAAAGAAAGTGGCAAAGAAAAGCGCTCCCACCTTCGCTCCTGATGGAGCTATGGTGGGCAGGCCGCGCGCCAAAGGAAATGTCATTGAGCCGTTGTTCCAATTCCGGGGCCCCGTCGCATGTGGAAATGAAAGACGACCTTCTCCTTGTAGCCCTGCTCTCCCTCATGTTGTTCCGCCGACCGTGGCGCGCGGGGCCATCCCCATGTCATACAACTTCCTCAAGAGCATGCAGAAAAGTGAGAATCTGCTACCATACTATCCTCATGCCCAAGCCCATCTTCTCCGGCCTGGACCGTTCCGTCTTTGATACGGCCAACCCCGCCCCCTACGCGGAGGGGCTCACGAAGGGATTGAGCGAGGCGGTGGTGCGCAAGATCAGCGGGGACAAGAATGAGCCGCAGTGGATGCTGGAGCATCGGTTGGCGTCCCTCAAGGTTTTCCACGAAAAGCCCATGCCCACGTGGGGGGCGGACCTTTCCGGGCTCGATTTCGACAAGATCATCTACTACGCGCACCCCGGGGCGGAGAATACGGACGATTGGGGGGAAGTGCCGGAGGAGATCCGCCGCGTCTACGATCGGCTGGGCATTCCCGAAGCGGAGCGCAAGGTCCTCGCCGGGGTGGGTGCGCAGTACGAGAGCGAGGTCATCTATCACAACTTGCGCGAGGAGTGGGGGAAGCTGGGCGTCATCTTCCTCAACATGGACGATGCGCTGCGGCTGCACCCCGAGCTCGTCAAACAGTACTTCATGAAGTGCGTGCCGATGGCGGATCACAAATTTGCGGCGCTCCACGGCGCCGTATGGTCTGGCGGCACCTTCCTCTACGTCCCCAAGGGCGTCACGGTCACGGATCCCCTTCAGGCGTACTTCCGCATGAACGCCATGAACATGGGGCAGTTCGAGCACACGCTCATCATCGCGGAGGAGGGGAGCGAGGTGCACTACATTGAGGGCTGCTCCGCGCCCAAGTACGGCTCCATCGGGCTGCACGCGGGGCTGGTGGAGATCTTCGTCAAACCCGGCGCAAAGGTCCGCTATTCCAGCGTGGAGAACTGGAGCCGCGACACGTATAACCTCAATACCAAGCGCGCGATCGTGGAAAAGGACGCGACGATGGAGTGGGTGGGCGGGAACATGGGGAGCGGCGTCACCATGCTCTACCCCTGCAGCATGCTCACGGGGGAGGGCGCGCGCAGCGACCACCTTGCCCTGGCGTTCGCCAACACGGGCCAGTGGCAGGATACCGGCGCAAAGGTCATCCACCTCGCGCCGCACACCTCCAGCAAGGTCACCTCCAAGTCCATCAGCCGCGGCGGGGGCGTGTGCGTGTACCGCGGACTGCTCCAGGTGGGGCCCCGCGCGCACGACATCACCTCCAACGTGGAATGCGATGCGCTCCTGCTCGATGACGAGAGCCGCACGGACACCATCCCGGACATCCGTATCCGCAACAACGACGTGACCGTCGCGCATGAGGCGCGCGTGGGGAAGCTCTCCGAGGAGGACCTCTTCTACTTCACCTCCCGCGGCATCCCCGAGGACCAGGCGCGCGCCATGATCGTCAACGGGTTCATCGAGCCCATCATCAGGAACCTTCCCCTGGAATATGCGGTGGAGATGAACAGATTGATAGAACTGGAGATGGAGGGGGGCGTGGGGTGATTAGGTCAGAGGAAAGCCAACAATCCACACCTGGCATACACTCAACTAGTATTATATAATATACTTATATGGAGAACACACCATCCACTCAACTGGAGTTTCCGGTTATGGACAGTATCAAGCGACACCTCCCCATCCTGGTGCAGGATTTGATAAACAGGATGAGTATGGGGAAGTCGAGGAATAATGAACGGAGCCGTCAACTCTCCGCGGATCTGCGAAGAGATTTGGCGAGGGAGTATGCCAGTGCTCTTCTGCGCCGGGCTGCGGGAGACCGGGAACAGTTCTCCGCCAAATACGAGGAAGTGTTGCGACATGAATGGGAACAGTGTCTCATTTACCATGAAGTGAAGGTGGAAGAGCCGGGGATCCGGGAGGATACGGACAATGCCTACCGTCGGATTCTCGCCATGCTTCCGGTACAAGTGGCGGCTCTCATGGGAGAGCAAACGAACCAACCGCGCAATACCGCCGTCCAAGAGCCCATGAGCCGTGTGCGGGAAGAAATGGTGGAAACAGTACGGAGGAATGACTGAAAGGACGTGTCGTTCCATCAGTGCCGTTGGCAGTAGCGCGTGATGTACTCTCTTTCATTTTTTTATTGCGTGCCTGTCTCTGTTCCCCTATCGGAGAACAGAAGTTTTTGGTATTCGTGCGTCACCGATTGCACGCCGCTCACCATCGGCGACGGTTGCGCTGTCTTCGCTTTCTGCGCAAGCGCCTGCCGTGCCCTTTCCTCTTCTTCCTCCAAGTACGCGTCCCACCCACCCCATTCCTTAACAGCATTGTCAGCCATATGAATATTAAACACTAATAAAATTACACGTCAATATCATCTTTTCGCCCTCTGGCTGCGCTTGTTTTGGGATAAGGCCCATTGTGTCCATTGAGCCGCTGGAACCCTGCGGAAAAGGGCTTCCGCCGCTTGGTGGCTCTTGATGATTCTCGCCATCGCTTCCCCATCATCGTGGTTCCCGTTCGTCTCATTTTGCCGTTCCCCCTCGGGCGCAGGAGGGGTTTCCGCAAACGGCAAGAAGCGCTGGGATTCGCTCATAAGGTGTGTCCACGATACTCCGCACGGGGGAGGCATGTACACTGCTGATGTGACGTCTGCCTCTACATCAACGGGCCTGCCTTCCGGCATCCGCGGTGAGGGCGATGGACGGTGGGTCATCGGGCGGGGGAAGAAGATACCCGGTACGGTCACGCTCCCCTGGGAATCCCCGCAATCCGTCACGGTCCATGCGGAGGAAGGGTCACGCGCCACAGTGTTCCTCACGCTTCCCTCGGGTGTTGAGGGGGAGAAAAATCTCGATGTCACGCTTGCGGCAACATCATCGCTCGCCCTCATTGTCCTTGCCTCGGGCTTGGGGCGTGCGAAGATCACGCAGCGTATCAGGGTGGGGGAAGGAGCCGTGTGCCGCCTTCTCAACGTCACGTTGGGCGGGAGGGGGGTGGAGCAGGAAGCGGTGGCCACGGTGGAGGGCGCGGGCGGCGTGAGCTCGGTGGATTGGGTGTTCCATGCCGCGGGGGAAGATGTGCAGAAGCTCTCCGTGCGCAACGTGTTCCTGGCGCGGGATGGCGGCGGTGATGTGACCATGCGCGGGATCGCGGAGGGGCGCGCGGAAGTGCGGTGCGACGGGATGATGGAGATCGGGGAGGGTGGGGGAGGGACGGCCGCGTCCCTTACGCAGCACGTGCTCATGCTGGATGCCTCCGCCAAAGTGGACGCCGTGCCGGCGCTCCGCATCAAGACGGAAGACGTCAAAGCAGGCCATACCGCCACCGTCACCAAGGTTTCGGAGGAAGAGCTCTTCTACTTCGCTTCGCGCGGCATCCCGCGGGAGGAAGCGCGCAGGATGTACATCCGGGGGTTCCTGGGAGGATTGCTGGGGAAGGTGGAGGATGAGAAAGTGAGGGACGTGCTGGAGAGGGAGATGGAAGAATGTAGAATGAAGAATTAGGAATTAAGGTGACGGGTGACAGGGCGTGACTATTGTTCAGGAGGGCATAGAAATGTTCTCTTCTGTTCACCAAAATTTGATTCCTCGTGGGAACCTGCATTCTGATACCTGCGCCCTTCTTCCCCATTCGATCAATTATGGAGCGGCAGGCGCGGGCGTGCTCACCGGCACCAGGATGGCCGCGTCCGCGTCGAAGCGCTCCGAGGATTTGCCCTGCACGGTGAGGGTGAGGGGGCCCGCTTGCTCCACCACGAACGTCCCCAGCTCTTCCCACGTGCGGCGACCCTCGCCCCACTGCCTCCCCTCGGGGGTTCTCGACTGGTTCACGCGCGCGGTGAAGAGGATGGGGTTGGTGAGGTCGGGGGAACGGGAGGGGCCGCGCAACAGGTACGACACGCCCGTCGCGTGGGTCATGCCGCGGATCCACGTGGTGTAGAGCTTGTAGGTTCCCGGCGCCACCGAGGGAAAGGTCCAAGCGGCGCTCACCAGCTGCTCCACCGTCACCAGCCTGCGCAGGTGCGTGTGGGAACCGGAGCGGAAGCCGCCGCCGATCTGCGCCCATTTTTCCCCCTCCGTGAGGAAGAGGGGATCCGCGTCATCCGCAACGAGCGTCCCCTGGGGGAAGGGCGCGGCACGCTCCGCAGTCAGGCTCGCCTCCGTCCACAGAGAAGAGCCCACCGCCCCCACAATGACGGCGGCGATGGTGATGAGCGTGTATTGGGTGGTGACGGAAAAGCGCATGGTGCATTCCGGTTTGTACGCTCCTCGCTGCGGTCCTGCAAGCATGCGGCGGTTCCGACTTGCCATATGTTCTCTAATGTTATTCAAGCATTTGGGCTTTCCACAGCCTTCTGCCGCAATTGTGGAAAACCTGTGTATACGCTGTGGATACGGCGTCCATACGTTGCGGTTATCCGTCTCGTATAGGCAATGTAAGCACGATGTATACACAAATAGGCACAAGTGAACGTTATCCACACCCCTGGGGACAACTTCCTATCGCGGTGCGTCTTCTACGGTCGGATCCGGCGGCGGTAGGATGCCCAGCCGGACGTATTTCGTATGGGATTCTCTGGTGCAGAGGGTAACGAGGGAGAACTTCTCCCGCGGGTGTTCCCTGTTCCATATTGCCACGTTGTTGTTCCAATCATGGGCTTCTCCGTAGGCCACGTAGCACACACTTCCGGAATCTTCGGCTGAAGCGATGCGGAGGAAGGCATCCTCCCTGTCCTCCAAGACGACCTTGTTCCAGTTCGCATCATTCTTCCTGTTCCATGCGGCGGTAAACGTCTCCGTCTTCTCCGCGCCGCGTTCCTCCACCAAGCCCCGCTCGGCGGCGTACGCCGCCGCTCCCATGAGCGCACGGTCGGAGAGGCGGAGCTGGCGGCTCACGCTGAAGGAGCGGGGGAGGTTGGGTGGCGGCTCACCCCGGGCGAGCACCCCCTCGTTGAAGATGATCGTGAGCCGCACCCGCTCGTCGCGGCAGAGGGCTTCGATGAGCTCGGCGACCTCCCGCTGCGATTGTTCCACCTGCCGTTTGAGTTCTTCCGTCGTCGCGTCGCCCTGGTGGATGTTCGGCAGGTGCACCACGCCGCGCGCGGCGCCCGGGACGATGAGGTGCGCGCGGTGCGTCACGTGGGGGAGCGGTGCTTCCAACAGATGCTTCAAGCGCGCATTGACGCCGTGGGGATCCTCCTCCACGGGGTCTTGTGCCATGGCGTTCGGCATCAGCAGCCACGCCGCTCCCGCCAGCCCTGCACGTAACGCATCACGGCGGCGGAGGGAGGGAGGGCGGAGGGGAGAGAGTTCCATGAAAAGAGGCGGAACGGTCAGTCATTCTTCATTCGTACGCGGACGTGCTTGGAATGGAGCAGGACTTCCCGCAGGACGATCGTATGGGCGCGCTGCGATTCTCCGATGTCTTCGGGGCAGTGGATCCATACCTTGAAGACGGCATTGCCGTTAGGGTACACGTCCGTGCAACCGATGTCGCTCATCTGCGTAATGGTGTCGCCGGTGGGGAATCGGAAGGCATGCAGCACGTCTCCGATGCGCGTGCGGATGAAGCCGATGATCCTCCGTTGCCGTTCAATCTTCCTCACGCGTCCCTTGAGGAATTCCCCCATCAGGGTACGCGCCACTTTCCGCTCGCTTCCCGGCTGCGGTTCAACGTATTTCCCGTACATGTAGCTCAGTTCCGGTGCAAGAATGTGCATGGGAGGTGGAGTGTAGCGATCATCCAAAGGACGGCAAGAATGGGGAGGGGGGAATTGCAGGGAGCCCTGAGGGAAGCCAAATATACAGACAGCACACACAGGCGTGACATCGGTTTTTAAACCGATACTGTCGCGAGCTTTGAGCTCGCGGATGGAAGGATGGCCTTCCCGTAATGCAGTAATGTTCCCCACTTTCTTTTGTCAGGGCGACAAAAGAAAGTGGCAAAGAAAAGCGCTCCGCGCGCCAAAGGAAATGTGAATGTCCTCTTGTCCCGCTTCCGGGGCCCCGTCGCGTCTGGAAGTTTAAGACTACCTTGTTCTCTATGCTTCTGCTCAACTTCTGGTTCTTCCACCGACCGTGGCGCGCGGCTCCGGCCTAACCTCGGAATGATCGTGGAAGAGGGGATAACAGCACACGGCCTTCTCCCTCACCCCCACCTGGCGTGCGACCGTCTTCCATCAAAACGTCACACCGGCTTTCGAACCGGTGGTACCGCGGGCTTTAAGCTCGCGGATGGAAGGATGACCTTCCCGTCATTCAGCTGAGAACTATTCAAATAATTGTCGCGAAGCGCGGGTCTATGAACTGCAAGTGTGAGGTGTATCATGGAGTTTATGAAGCCGCTTTCTTTCCTCGATTCAGCCATTACTACATGGGGGCGCATTTCTATGAGGTTCGTATTAGCTCTGTTCATATTTCTTGCTTTCGCGGCTCTAATTTCGGAAACTCCGGAAAAGTTATGGGAGATATTTCAATTGAGTTTTGTACTGGGGGCTTTGGTGCTCAGCATGAGTACGCGTACTTTGCTCAAAGGGCACCAACATGACTTTCCTCGTTTAGGCTTTGTATTCGTGTTGAGCGGCATTCTGATTCTTTTTGGATTGGGACTTCAGATTTCAATTCAGCAGCAATACCTTTCCATCCCTGAAGTTTCGGGCGGGGTGTTCATATTTATCGGGGTATTTGCTTTGGCTTTTGGCATGGCCGATCTGTTCTTCGAATTTGGGGGTGCGATGTTGAAGAAATGATCTCCTTCACCCCCATCTGACACGCGGGACCTCGCGGATATATTTGCACAAAAGAACTCCATTCACCCCATCGTGTAGCCCCGAACCATTCGCCTGCGGCTCAGGTTCAGGGCGTAAGTGCTCAACAAAAAGGGCCGTCAGGCCCGGTACCCGTTTTCACAGCATCGTGTAGTAGAGAAGTCCTTTCTTCCGAGGCCTCAGTACTTCATGCCCTCGAGGATGAGGGAAGGAAGCACTGGGGGTGTCCCCCCGGTCAATAATTGTGCTTGATAGAAGATGAACACCATCTAGAGCAAGCGACTCGTCCGGCTTCGCCCGAAGGCTACGCCGAGACGGTCCAGGTAACTCCCTGGTAAGGAGATATTCCATCCGCAGGTTCTCCTACGGATACCTTGTTACGACTTACTCCCAGTCAGCAGTGTCACCGTGGTACCGCCCACTGAAGGTAACGGTGCTTCGGGTGCCCCTGCCTCCCATGAGTTGACGGGCGGTGAGTACAAGACCCAGGAACATATTCACCGTGGTGTGGCTGACCCACGGTTACTAGCGATTCCAACTTCATGAAGGCGAGTTGCAGCCTTCAATCCGAACTGAGACCGACTTTTTGGGATTTGCTTGCCCTCGCGGGTTCGCTGCCCTCTGTATCGGCCATTGTAACATGGGTGTTGCCCCAGACATAAAGGACACGCTGATCTGACGTCATCCCCACCTTCCTCCGCCTTGGAGGCGGCAGTCTCCTATGAAAGAACAACATAGGATGAGGGTTGCGCTCGTTCGCTGACTTAACAGTACACCTCAAGGCACGAGCTGACGACGACCGTGCATCGCCTGTCTCCGAGTTCCTTGCGGCACTCCCGTCTTTCGACGAGATTCTCGGGATGTCAAGTCTGGGTGAGGTTCTTCGTTTATCATCGAATTAAACCCCATGTTCCACCGCTTGTGTGGGTCCCCGTCTATTCCTTTGGGTTTTAGCCTTGCGGCCGTACTTCCCAGGCGGCGTGCTTACCGCGTTAGCTTGGGCACAGGAGCAATTGAAAACTCCTACACCGAGCACGCATCGTTTAGGGCGTGGACTACGGGGGTATCTAATCCCCTTTGCTCCCCACGCTTTCGTCTCTGAGCGTCAGTACACCCCCAGCACCCTGCCTTCGCTTTTGGCGTTCCATCGTGGATCAACGGATTTTACCCCTACACACGACATTCCAGGTGCCTCTGAGTGACTCGATCCTAAGAGTTTCCGGCACGCTTCCGGAGTTGAGCTCCGAAATTTTACACCAGACTTTTTAGGACGCCTGCAGACGCTTTACGCCCAGTAATTCCGAGTAACGCTTGCATCCCCTGTCTTACCGCGGCTGCTGGCACAGGGTTAGCCGATGCTTTCTCCTGAGGTACCGTCAAAAATTTCGTCCCTCAGAACAGGAGTTTACGCCCTGAAAGGGCTTCATCCTCCACGCGGTGTCGCTCCGTCAGGCTTTCGCCCATTGCGGAAGATTCCTCACTGCTGCCTCCCGTAGGAGTATGGACCGTGTCTCAGTTCCATTCTGGCTGGTCGTCCTCTCAGACCAGCTACCCGTCATAGCCTTGGTAAGCCGTTACCTTACCAACAAGCTGATAGGCCGCAGGCCCCTCCCGGACCGCAAAAGCTTTACCCTTGCGGGACCATCCGGTATTAGCCCCGCTTTCGCGGGGTTATCCCTGAGTCCGGGGCAGGTACCAACGTGTTACGCAGCCGTTCGCCACTCTCTACGATATTGCTACCGTAGAGCGTTCGACTTGCATGTGTTAGGCGCACCGCCAGCGTTCACTCTGAGCTAGGATCAAACTCTTCATAAAGACCCTAGTGATCAAATGATCACTGGATGATCACATTATTTTGTATCGGGTGATCGCCGATATAGTACTCAAAAAAGGAATATTGTTCATGCTTCCGATAAAGGAAGATGAACTGGGACTTTCTCTACTACACGATGCTGTGAATGAGCTGGTGCCATTCACCCTGAGCTTGTCGAAGGGTGAAGGAGCATAGAAGAAGGCTCTCCACCTTTGTCATCCGCCCGCGGGGCTGTTCTTGCGGGCCGATGGGTGAAGGAGCTGAAAAAGCTAGCCTCTGAAAGTGTTCGGATAACGCTCTCAAAGAAGCAAAGCCAAATGATTGTACTCGTACGTGAAGGGGGGTCAAGCGAATCGAAAGCGATTCATGGTGTAGAATCCGCCCCCGTTCATGCCTTCCCAATTCTCCATTTCCAAGCGGCGCAAGCGGAGGATGGTGCTCCTGCTCCTCCTCCTTTCGGTCCCCGTGGCCGCCATCGGCGCCGCATCCGTGATCACGGCGTCGCTCACGAAGGAGGCGGAGACGTTCCTTCTCTCCCTCAAAGAGGGGCGGGTGGAGGAAGCGTACGGAACCACGGCCGGCGCCTTCCGAGCCGAGACGTCGCTGGAGACGTTCCTCAAGTTCTCCCGGGACTTTCCCTTCCCCTCATACGAAAAGGCGCAATGGAAGCCGCGGGGCTTCGGCCTCTCTCCCTTCACCGCCGCCATCGGCGGCACGGTCACTCTGGCCGGCGAAACCGTCCCCGCACGCCTTACGTTCCAAACCGAGAGCGGCGCTTGGAAGATTTCCAAGGTAAGGTTCAACACCGCGGAGGCGGCATCCCTCCTCCCGGAAGCGGAGACGCTGGAACTGGTGCGGGGGACCATGGTCACGCTGGCGCAGGCGTTGCAGAAGAAGGATTTCACGGCGCTCCATGCGCAGGGTTCTTCCCTCTGGCGGGAGGAGGTGACGCCGGAAGACCTGCAGAACTCTTCGCTGGAACTGCTCAACACCAAGGGGCTCAACCTCGTCGCGGTGGAAAAGGAGTACCCCCGGCTCAGCGCACGTCCCTCCTTGGATGCCGATAACGCACTGATGGCGCAAGGGTACTACCCCATGGAGAACAAGAAAGCCCTCCTCTTCGAACTGCGCTACACCTTTGAGGAGAAAGCGTGGAAATTGGCGGGCATCGGCGCGTGGATGGGGAAAATGCCGAAATGAGTATGTTAAGATCCATTGACTCACAGGAAGCCGGGAGTAGCGTAGCTCCGCGCTCTTTTCCATTATTGGCAGCATCCCGCTGTTTCTTTCGAAGACTCTAGTATAGGAGACAGAACATGAAGGTCTTCACAACAGGCCAAGCAGCCAAGATCTGCAAGGTCAGCCCTCAGGTAGTGTGCAGATGGTTCGACTCGGGTCGGCTCAAGGGATACCGGATTCCCGGGTCTCAGGACCGGCGCATCCCGCGCGCGAACTTGATCCGGTTCCTGAAGGAGAACAACATGCCCTTCGACGATCTCGAAGATGAGACAATGGCCAAGGTGCTCATCGTTTCGCAAGACGAGGTTCTCATTGGGAATCTCCAGCGTGAGATGACACCGGAGCAGTCGTTCAAGGTTGCCGTGGTGGCAAATAACTTCGAGGTGGGCACTCATGTGAACAGCTTCCTTCCAGATTGCATCGTCGTCGATTTCTCCATCGGGAATATCGAAGCGGCGCTTATCTGCAAAAACATCCGGGGACACTCTGACTACTCCGGAGTGATCGTGATCGCCGTGCTGCCCGATGATACCCCGTCGAGCTTCGATCGGCGAACGGTCCATGAAACGTTCAGGAAGCCGTTTGATGCCTACTTCCTCGCCGAGCGTGTGCGGACGATTGTAGGGGCGAAGAAAGATCTGGTCTAAAAGAGCCGTGGAGAGAGCCTCCCGCTTTCTCCTCTCAACCTCCAGCAATTCTGTTGGAGGTTTGGGATGAATAGGCTTAGGATGCTTTCTCTTGTTGCAGGAATAAGAAGTTCTTCCCATCCATTCCTTCCTTTTCCATGGGTCTAGCACGCACTACTACCGAGCAGTGGGAACAGAAAGTGAACAAGATACTCACCACGCGCGAGCTCCAAGTATTCCAAGCATTGGGGGAGGGGAAAACAGTGCGGGAAATGGCCGGCTTACTCAGGTTGAGCGTGAAAACCGTGCAAAGCCATCAAGATCACATCAGAGCAAAGCTCGGCATCTTGGATAGTCACAAGGTGTTCATGCTGGCTGTGAGGCAGCAGTGCGATGCAGCTGTTTCCTTGGAAGGAGGAGGTGCAGGTTCTATCAACAGTGAAGAAGTGGGAGCTGAGGGGCAGGATGATGTTCCGCTGCAGACTCTCTCCCCCCGCTTGCTCCAAATATTCCAGGCATTGGGTGAAGGAATAGAACTGAAGCATATTGCGGGTCAACTCGGCATTAGCTACTCAACTGCGTCAATTCATGTGCAGAATTTGAAGCAACGATTGCATTGTGGAAGCTTGAAAGAGCTCTACGTTCGTGCGGTGCGACAGAAGTACAGGGCGCAAGCCAATACTATTTCTTCTTGCAACAACTCCCTCATTCTGTAAACTACTTCCGTCCTGATTCCCCGCTCCCGTTTCTGGGACCGGGTTTACCCACGAGTCAGCCATGCCACAACTGGTCCCCACATCGGAAGACACGCGCATCTACGAATGGTGCGTCCTTTATCCGTATCCCCTCACCCAAAAGGAGGAGCAGCAGCTCATCAAGGAGGTGGAAGGTCACTTTGAGGAAGTCGGCGCAAAGCTGGTTGCCAAGGACGCCTGGGGCCGACGCGGCCTGGCGTATGCCGTCGGCGGGTTCAAGGAGGGGAACTTCACGGTGTACTACTACGAGATGGATCCCGCCAAGGTGAAGGAGGTGGATAACGCTTTGCGCATCACCAAGGGCGTGCTCCGCCACATCACGGTCAAGCCGCCCAAGCACTACCAAGTGGTGAAGTTCAGCGAAGCCTATGAAGCGTGGCTCAAGGATCGCAAGACGGTGGAGGAGCAGCGCGCCTCCGCCCGCGAGGAGAAGGTGCAGGAGCAGATCGCGCGCAAGGCGAAGATGAAGGCCAAGGCCACCGCCGAGCGCAAGAAGACGGTGAAGCCCGCCGAGCGTCCCTTGGAAGAGGAGGCCATTACCGAGCAGATCGACAAGCTCATTTCCGACGACACCCTCGACATCTAGTTCCCCGTTCCCTCGACCCCCCCATGGCCTTCCATAAGCAGACCCAGCAGCAGCGCCGCCCCGATCCCCGCATGAAGAAGTGCCCCTTCTGCGAGCACGGCACCGCGTACATCGATTACAAGGATTATCCCGTCCTCAAGCCCTACATCGATTACTTCGGGAACATCCGCAAGCGCTACTACACGGGCGTTTGCCTCAAGCACCAGAAGATGCTCAAATCGGCGGTGGAACGCGCGCGATTCATGGCGATGTTGGCGTATCGAAAGTAATTGAAAATTTGAAATGCAAAATGCAAAATGATCCCGTTGAGGGTAGTCTGGAGTAGTATTCCATTTTGCATTTCACATTTATCATTTTTCATTCGTATGTCAGGACATTCCAAATGGGCCAACATCCGGGTCAAGAAAACCGCGCAGGACGCCAAGCGCGGGAAGGTGTTCACGCGCCACGCGCGGCTCGTGGAGATCGCGGCGCGGGCGAGCGGGGGGGATCCCGCCACCAACCCCACGCTGCGGACGGCGATAGAGAACGCCAAGGAGGACAGCGTGCCCAACGCCAACATCGAGCGCGCCATCCAGAAGGGCACGGGGGCGCTCAAGGGCGAGGCGATGCGGGAGATGGTCTACGAGGCGTACGGCCCCGCGGGCACCGCCTATATCATCGAGTGCCTCTCGGACAACCGCAACCGCACCATCGCCAACGTCAAGCTCCTCATCGGCAAGCACGGCGGGCGCATGGCGGAGGGGGGCGCCGTGGCGTGGATGTTCGAGCGGAAGGGCCTCATCGTCGCGGAACTGCCGGCAGGCATCCCCGTGGATGACGTGGAGCTGGAGCTCATCGATCTCGGCGCGGAGGATTTCGCCGTGGAGGGGAACGTGATCCGCGTGGTCACCTCCATGACGGGCTGGGCGAAGGTGCGCGACGCCCTCAAGCGGAAAGGGTGCGTCGTCGATTCTGCCGGCCTCTCCTACGTCCCCAAGCAGAAGGTGCCCGTTAACGATCCCGCCGCCGCCGACAAGGTGGCGAATTTCATCGAAGCGATCGAGGAGGATGACGACGTGAGCGAAGTGCACACGAACGCCGAAGTGCAGGTTGCCGTTGCAGCGTGAGAAGAGGTAGAATCCCCGCCTTTATGCTCGACTACTTTAATGAGCGTTCGGCGTATCTTGTAGCGCAAGGGAGTTGCATGTCCGATGCACAAGGGTTGATCAATAGCATTTGTGAGGATGCCATCCGTACGGGTGTCATACGGCAAGGAAGCAACATGCATCGCAGAGTGGAGCAATTATCGGAATCCGTAGCTCGCATGATCGCAGTGGTATGCGTAGAGCGACTGTTGACTGATATATGCCATTCCGTCATGAAAAAGCATCAGATGGCTCACGATGTTGAGACGCTGAAGGTTCTAACCGGGAACATCTGTTTGCGTTTGCAGGAGATGGGTTTGCCGTCGGAGTTGGTTGCGATGAAGATCATCCGACAATACTATTCCATCGCGAGAACAAGAATACAGAGCGTGATGGATCAAGGTATAGAGTGACAACATCGCGCAGGAATCTACCGATATGAGAGCCTGGTTTGCCGTGGCAGCGTAACGATCTTTCCGCTTCTCGCAGCCGCGGGGAGGGAGTGAAGCAATGAACGATGCCTGTGGGGGAACGGAGATGGTGTACAGTGCGCTGAAGGAAAATTCGCGCTCTTTCGAAGGAGAGGAACATGAAGAGATCTTTTCATTGCGCGGCGTTTCTCGCCGCAGCGCTGGTTCTCGGTTGGTGGATCTTTTCCTGGTGGTCGGTTGAAGGACCCGGGCGGATTTGGGTCATCGTTCCGATCTTCCTGGGAATCCTCCTCTGTATGAGCCTTGTGTGGTGCCTCTTGGCGCCTCCCCGGGGACCAGGCACGAGGGAATGAAGGGGTATCGGAAGGGTCATTCTGACGCAGGTCGGCTCCGGCCTGCGTCTTTTTTTCGCATGCGTATGGGCTAAACTGGAAATACCATCCCACCTGATTGCCTTCGTCCTCGCGTTCCGTATTCTTTGCGCATGGCTACCATCGAAGACAGCGAAATTCTTGAGCAATGGGAGGGAATGGACCCCTTGGTGGAAGATGTGCTGGAAGATCCCGAGGCGGCCGCCGGGAGGCAACAAATGACGCGGCGCGCCGTCATGGTGATCATCACGGCGGCGGTCGCGGGTCCGGGAGCGGTGCAGGCCGTTATGTCCGCCAGGCACCGCAAGCATCTTCGGGAATACTGCGGGGCCCATGCGGCGGAGATTGACCGGTGGTTCGCGTCCGATCTCGCATCCTTGCATCGGGAAAGGGAACGGACGGAGGATCCCCTCGCGCACGAAGTCCTCACGGAGATCATCCGGAACAAGGCGGCGCTCGGTCCGGGAGCGTAGAAAACATCTGTATAGACGTTGTATATACAAACATCCCGCAGCAGGAGATGCGCCATTCTTTTTTCCTAATTCCTAATTCTTAATTCAAAATTCTTAATTCTTTTCCGTCACAATCACCTCCACCTCGTCCTGCGTGGCCTTGTTGAGCATGTCCACCGCGATGATGCGGATCACATGGGTGCCGGCGGGGACGTTGAGCGGATACGTGAAGAGGTAAGGCTCCTTGGGCTTGCGCGTGAGGAGCGTCCCGTCCAGGTAGAACTCCACGTACTTGATGCCGGAGGGGGACTCCGCGGCGACTTCCATCGTCACGTCCTGCCCCTTGACCACGCCGGCGCCGATGATGGGCTGCACGATGCGTACCGCCGGGCCGGAGGATTGCGAGGCTCCGCTGAAGCGGATGGTTACGCTGTCCGTGGCGAGGTTGAAGAAAGCGTCGCGCAGCTGCACCTCCAGCGTGTGGATGCCTTCCTTCTCGATGGAGCGCGGCACGCGGATGATGGGTTTGAAGGGCGCCTTCGTCTCCTCCGCCACGATCTTCCCGTCCAGGAGGAAGGTGACGCCGCTCGCGGAGGAGCCGGCGGTGTAGCTGATTTCCGGCTGGAAGGAGGGGTAGGGGGCCGAGCCTCCGTCGGACGGCGACAGGATGCGCACCGTGGGCTTGATGAGGCGGCCCGGCGTCTTGCTGGTGTCGCACTTCTCGGAGGGGGGGAGGGGCAGGGGGAGCGTGGCCGTGGGCGAGCGCGCCCATTCCTGCACGCCCTGGTCCCACAGCGGCCAGCGTTCGGCCTGCACGCTCGTGGGCAGGAAGAAGCTGCGCAACTCCTGCGCTTCCGCGGGGCACATCTCGGAGGCGAGCAGGCCCGTGACGCGGTCCACCTTCATCGCCACACAGGCGGAATCCACCTGCGCGGGCGCGCGCTCCGCCAGGAACACGTCCGGCTTGCGCAGGGAAACGGGGGTGCATTCGGAGGCCAGGTCGCCGGAGAGGAGGGAGATCTGCGGCTGCACGATGCCCTGGGGCACGGGGAAGTCCGTCGCGTTCACCTGCACGATCTTGTGCGCGCGCACCATGAAGTCCTTCCAGATGGGCGCGGCCACGTTGAGGCCGTCGGCGCGGTCGGCGAGGGCTTCGCTGTTGGCGTTGCCCACCCACACGCCCGCGGCCAGGTTGGGGGTGTACCCGATCGTCCACACGTTGTCCGGCTTGCGCACGCGGCAAGTGTTCCCCTGCGCCTCCGACGCGCGGTCCAGGCACTTGTTGCTGGTGCCGGTCTTGGCGGCGGCTTGGAAGCCGGGGACCGAGAGCACGGATTTCCAGAACTCGTTGGGACGCACGGAGACGTCGCTGAGTACGGAGGTCACCTGGTAGGCAACGCGGGGGTCCAGCACCTGGCGCGCGGGATCCTCTGTGGAGGGGAGGGGGAGCGGGATGAGGGCGCCACGCTTGTCCGTGATCTTGCTGATGGAGACGATATTGCGGGCTTGGCCGGCATCGGCGATGGTGCTGTAGCCGTTCACCATCTCAATCAGGGGCGTCTCCGCGGCGCCGATGGCCAGCGGCCAGCCGTAGTCGAAAGCGCGCTTGCGGTTGATCTCGCGCTTGCGCGCCTTGGGGGAGGGGACGCCCATGTCCTCGGTGAGGTTGAGGACGGCGTCCTCGCCGCCGGCGAGGAAGAACGCCTTGATGGCGGGGATGTTGCGTGAGGCGCCCAACGCCTGGCGCGCATTCATCAATCCCCAGAAGGTGCCGTCGAAGTTCTGCGGCTCGTCGGTGCCGAACTTGGTGGGGACGTCGTAGAGCACGGTGGCCGGTGCGTACCCCTTGAGGAACGCGGTGGCGTACACGAACGGCTTGAAGCTGGAGCCCGGCTGGCGCGCGGCGAGGACCATGTCCACCTTCGCCTCACCCTCGTCTTTGAAGTCCACGTTCCCCACGTAGGCCAGCACCTCCCGCGTGTGGGGATCCATGGCGACGAGCGCGATGTTGCGGGCGCCGTACACCCTCTCGATGTCTTCCTGCTTGGCGGCCACCGCGGCTTCCGCGGCCTGCTGCAGCTTCCAATCGAGCGTGGTCCGGATCGTCAGCCCGCCCTGTTCCAGGAGTCCCTTCTCCGCGTTCTCTTCCAGCAGGCTCTCCACTTGGTCCTTGACCCACAGCACGAAGTGCGGGGCGCGGATGTCTTCCCGCGAGGGCTTGAAGGCCATGGTCTTGAGCTCGTCCAGCGCCCGGATCCGCTGCTCTTCGGTGATGAACTCCTGGTTCTGCAAATTCTTGAGCACCTGGTCCGTGCGCCCGCCCACATAGAACACGGTGCTGCCGGTGCCCACCATGTTTCCCAGGAGCCCGATGCGGATATCGCGGTCCGCCAGGTCGTCCGCTTCGGTGGCGCGCCCTGTGACGATACGGTCCATGGCCTCCGGCGTCACCTGGGTGCGCACGTGGGAACCGTAGGGGTTGAAGTACGAGGGGCGCTGGGGGATGGCGGCGAGCACCGCGGATTGCGCGAGCGAGAGGTCCTTGGCGGACACGCCGAAGTAGCGGTGCGCGGCTTGTTCCACGCCGTACGCGTTCTGCCCGTAGGGGATCCAGTTGAGGTAGAGCTCCAGCAGCTTATCCTTGTCGTACACGCGCTCCAGCTCGCAGGCGAGCATCATTTCCCGCAGCTTGCGCGTCACCGTCCTCTCGGGGGAAATGAGCGAGTTGCGCGCGAGCTGCTGCGTGAGGGTGGAAGCGCCGCCCGTCACGCTGCTGCCGATGAGGCGCGCGAACACCGCGCGGGCGATGGAGCGGAATTCGATGCAGCCGTGCTGGAAGAACCGCTCGTCCTCAATGGCGACCACCGCTTTCTTGAGGGGGTCGGCGATGGCGGTTCCCGCCACGTAGGTGCGGTCCTCTTCCCCGTACAGGCGGTAGAGTTCCACGCCGTTGCGGTCCGTGATCACCGTGCTCTGCGCGGCGAGGAGGCTGGTGGGATCATTGACGTCGGGGAGGGTGAGCCACAGGAAGCCCAGGTAGGCCGCGGTGAGGAGGAAGAGGATGCCGAAGCCGCGGAGGAGGAATTTGCGCCACCCCAGCGTTCGTTGTTGGCGGAGCACCCACCGCGCCAAGCTTGCCAGCGCGTGCGCCAGACGTTCGAGGAGCGACGACAACCGGGCGCCCCATCCCTTCCTCCTGCGTGCGGCAGGAGCATGGCCTTCCGAACCGTGCGTAGGGCGGATGGAAAATCCTTCTGGGGAATCCATAGGGGGGATTTGAGTGTAGGCCGCTCAGAGGGTGGGAGCAAATGAGTGGGACGGTTCCCATCAGAAGTATCCGGTGCCAAATTTCAAACAAGTGCCACTATTCCAGATGCTTTTTTCTCTCCTTGATACCTGTTTGATACTTGCTTGTTGTTTCTTGTTCAAAGGGACATGTATTCCACCATGAACGCTTCGCTCCCGCCTCTTCATTATCGGCATAATCATGGTACAATATACGGAAATGAAGCGCTTCCTCTCCCCGTGGCTCTTCCTCCTTTCTTCTTTGCCCGTGGCGGTGCGGGCGCAAGAGGCAGAGGAAAGAGTCCTGCACGTCCCCGGGTTGGATCTCTCCATTCTCCAAGTGATGGGGAATTTCGTGGGGCTGGCGGCGTTGTGGATCGTGCCCCTCACGGTCACGCTGTTCCTCATCGGGGCGTTCATGACGGTGGCGGGGGCAGGCAAGGAGGAGTGGTCCAAGAAGGGGAAACAGGTGATGGTGGGGTCGCTCATCGGGATGGCGGTCGTTCTCCTGGCCGCCGTCATCATCAAATTCATCTTCTACGTTATTTTCTAGAAAACGGTGGCGCGGTTCTCCTCCTTCTACTACCCTTTGTCCCCTGTATGATACCGACTTCTCTGTCATACCGCCTGTTCCCCGTGGCCCCCCGCCCCTCTCCCTCCCCCCTATGGTGAATGACGATCCATCCTCGGATGTCCTTCCCCGCCTGGAGAAGGCGGAGCAGTTGAAGTTGGACGGCAAGCACCTGGACGCGCTCGTGATTTTGGAGGATCTCCTCTTCGAGGATCCGGAGAACATTTCCGCGCTGGAGGAGGTGGCGGACAACGAGCTGAGCCTGCACCACTACGACCGGTCGGAGGCGGCGGCGCAGCAGGCGGTGGCGTTGGACCGCAACAGCTACACCGGCTTCTACATCCTGGGTTTCCTCCGGTCGCGCACGGAGCAGTGGGAAGAGGCCGTGCAATTCCTCCGCAAGTCCAACGCGCTGCAGTCCAACAATCCCGAGATCCTCCGTTGCCTCGGCTGGGCGCTGTTCCACGCGGGGCAGCGTGCGCAGGGGATCGTCACGCTGGAGCGCGCGCTCAATTTGGATGCCGAGAGCACGCTCACGCTCTGCGATTTGGGGATCGCGTACCTGGAGGCGCAGAACTTCGCCAAGTCCAAAACGCTCTTCCTCCGCGCGCTCGACCTGGACCCCGGCAACGCCCGCGCGCGTGAATGCATCCAGGCGCTGGAGAGGATGAGGGCGATGTTATCGAGGGAGAAGGAGAAGGTGGTGCGGCAATAGGAGAACGTAAGGATTCCGACGAGTCCGAGGATTCCGACGAACCGATGGGAAATTCATAGCGCTTGTTCCTGACATTCCTCGGAATCCTCGGAATCGTCGGCAACGTCGGAATCCTCCTCCCATCACTCTCTCACCTACCACTTCCCTCCGATCCGCTCTATACTGACCGCCATGCGAGACAAGCGTCCGCACGGGAAGACGCAGCATACTGCGTCTCTACGTCTCTTCTGGCGCAGTTTGCGCAGGGGATTCACCGACATGCCCCGTGAGCGCAATATGCTCCCCGCGTTGGGGCTGCTCCTCTCCCTTCTCCTCGCGCTCCAGCTCCTGCTGGCGCTGCAGGGGGCGTTTGGGGGGATGGCGGTTTCGCTGGGGCAGGAAACCTCGCTGCGCGTGGAACTGACGGCGGACGCGGAGCACGCGGATGCCGAGCGCCTCTTCAGCGCCCTGCAGGCATTGCCGGGCGTGGATGCGGTGGACTACGTGACGCGCGAGCAGGCGTACGAGAATGAGCGCGACATCCATCCGGAGTGGATCGCGGCGCTGGACCGCACGTCGGCGCAGAGCCCCTTTAGGGACGTGCTCATGGTGGAACTGGCATCGGCGGGGTACCGCGCGCCGCTTGCCCGCATCCTGCAGGATGGGGAGTGGATGAAGGTGGTGGACGCCACCGCGCTGGCGCGCGCCGTGGAGGAGGACGCGAACCTCTTGCGGGTCCGTTCCCTGTTGGGGATGGGGCGCTGGGCGCTGCTGCTCTCGTCGCTGCTCCTCCTATTCGTGCTCGTCTCTTCCCTCGTCGCCCTGGTGCGCAAGCGCGCGCTCCTCCATCGCGAGGAGGTGACGGTGGGGTGGCTCTCGGGCGCGCAGGAAGCGGGGCTCCTCCTCCCCTTTGCCGCGGAAGCGTTCCTGCTCCTCTTCATCGCTTTCGCGCTCAGCGTGCTCATCATGGTCCTCCTCTCCCTTACGCCGTCCCTCTCCCTACTGGGGAACCTCACCATCGCCGAGCATTCGCAGGGCGTCTTCCCCCTCCTCGGCATCGAACTCCTGTGCCTCCCCTTCATCGCGCTCCTCAGCGCGTGGTTGGGGGTGAGGCCGTTCCTGAGGAAGTGATGGGATCAGTACGTCGAAAGGACGCCATGACATGGCGTCCTTACGGTGCATCCTCTATAAAGTACCCGTGCCCTTCGCCTTCACCTGCCAGGCCCTCGTCCTCCGCACCTACGACACAGGGGAGGCCGACCGCTTTTGCATCCTGCTCACGCGGGAGCGCGGGAGACTGGCGGTGCGGGCGAGCGGGGCGCGGCGCTTGGGAAGCCGCCTGGGCGGGTACCTGCTGCCGTTCTCCCATCTCCAGCTGGGCCTGAAGGAAGGAAACAGCGGCTGCTACGTCTCTTCCGCCGTTCCCACCGATCCCCGCATCCCATCCCTCGCCCGGCCCGCCGTGCTCGCGTGCGCGCAGGAGGGGATTGAGGTGCTCCTCTCGCTCGTCTCCCACGAGGAGCCCGATCCCGCGCTCTTCGACGCCACGCTCCGCTTCCTCGTCACGTGCGGCTCATCGGCATCCGCCGTCGCGCTTCCGTACATCATCCGCCTGCTGGACATTCTGGGGTTCCTGCCCGAACAGGAATCGCTCCGCAGCGTCATGGCACTCTCGGAAGAGGAGGAGAAGTACGTGGGAAGAGCGCGGCGCGAGGAAGATGTCACTTCGCTCGACCGCCGTTCACGCATGCGCGTGCGGGAACTATGCCAGCGCCTTATGGAAGATCATCTCAGCACGGCGCTGCGAGTCCCCTCCGTGGCGGCGGGGTTGTAATATGCAATTGATTTTTCACCGTATGCGATTACAGTTGCTACTATGACAGTGAATTCATTGAACTCGGATGGGTGCGAAATGGATCTCCAAGGACGTTCTGCCTGCGATCTTTTCGGTGGTAAAAAACTCCTTGCCGAACATATCGTATCGGTGCTTAGGGCTCATCCTCAAGCAGACATGTATTTCGGAGAGGCTCTCAAAAATCCAGATCCGGCTGCCGCGCTCGCTCAAATTCCGAGGGGAACACTCACTCGTTTTCTTTTTGTAATCGATATGCCATCACATGAGATCTTCCCTCCATTGAATTCGATTCAGGAAAACGGACCGCAGAAAGCCGCCTGGGCATTACGCATGAAGCAGCAGGCGCTCGATGAATTGTGTGCTCCAACCACACCGCCAAGCATCGAAGAGACTTACAAAATTGAGGCTTTCCGTGAACACTACAAGAGTGCAGTCAAAGTGTGAGGTTCATCTTAAATCTCTGTGTTCTAGTCATGGGGTATAGGAAGCGCGCCTCTATTTTCCACTTACCTCATTCCACTCTGTATTTGAAGTGCTCGCGGACAGCGCTGACAACCTCTGTGTCGGCCATGCTCCTTATTTCTCTCTGCTCTTCCTGCAGGTGATGAGCAAGATTGCACAGTGTCTGCCCCAAACGCCAATCGGGGTGCAACGACCATATTTTCTGTACGCATCCCAGTACAATGCGGCGGATATCCTCGCTATCACCCTGCTCGCTGACCTCCCGCAAGGCTTGACGAAAAGCCATGAGACCTTGTACCAGTTCATCATCCTCAATGTCCCACAGGTTTTCTTGCCTGCCCTCCTCAGATCCCGCTGCATCACAGATGACAGCTGCGAATGTCTGTTGCGGATTTTGCTTCCATGTAGCTTCCACTTCTTGCAGAACGCCAGGGATCCGTTCTGGAGGTCTCATACACATAACATACCTCAACAACAAGGCCAGCCATACCAAGTGCTTCTACCAGTTAAGGATTGTAACAGGAAACCAACGTTCAAGCCTGCCATGTGATGCTTCATGATGTTGCACTAACGCGAGCAGGCACCGCCGCATCGCAGGCGCTCTTGCATATGGATCTCTCGGCTCCGGCAGCTCTCCGTACTCATTTCAAGAATTTCGTCGGATAAGGGAATGACTGATTGCAGAGCCGGGTATTCTTGAATAGTATGGGGCCAATGATGAACGCTCAGCCCTCGAAACCGGTATCTGGAGGTTCTGCTTTGGACGAGGAAACAAGGCGATTCTTGGATGGATGTCTGTCGCTTGCGGCTCAAGATATTACGAGCCATCGAAGCAACCCGTTCTTCGCTGCGCGGCTTGAGGAAGAGGTTGCGCAAATTCGAATGAACTCTTCTGCAGCTCTTGAACGTCTTGAGGCTGGCCAAGGGGCTGCAGCGCTCCAGTGTCGTCGCCGCGCTCGATGACGAGTACAAGGCCATGCACTGATCGGCTCCGCGAAATTGCCGTTGAGGAGAACTGTGCCAACGCCTAATGGAAGATCATCTCAGCACGGCGCTGAGGGTTCCCTCGGTGGCGGCGGGGTTGTAGTTTTGTTCTTCTGGCAGGCAAAACGCTGGCGCTTCACACCACCCCCCGCCCACCCACCTCGCCTTGCTCACCGCGGACTAGACAGCTTCCGCTGCCAGCATCGACTGAATCTGTGCCCGTTGAGTGGCAATCACGTTTGCGTACCCAGCGCGATAGTTCTTCTCGCAGACTTGTCGGCTCCGGGGGCTCAGCTCACCCCACCAAGCGGTAAAACTCTCAAGCTCTCTGATGGGATAGATCCGGCCGCGCTCTTTCCCGAGCTCTTCCGTGTACAAGATATACAGCCGGTGGAGTTCACGCAGATCTACCTTGCCATCATCCGGTGGCTTTTCGAACATAGGATGTTCCATCCTTTTGATACTAAACTACTGCGTAGCGAGATGTCAAAGGATGATGTTCTAGTGCAGGCATCCCATCATTCCGCAGACGTTACCTCCGTATCCTCCATGAAGACCGTGGGGATTTCCGTGCCCGTGCCCGTGCCGAACTGCAGCTTCTCCACGCCGATGAGCGTGTAGAGCGGGCGGGCTTCGTAGAAGGAGTACACCGGCTCCTGCTTCACCTCGCCGTTGCGGCTGACCACGCGCACCCACAGCGCCTTGAGGCCGGGGACGCGCTCGCCCAGCTTCTTGCGCTCGCCCGGCGGAAGTTCCGTGGTGTACTCCGTGCGGTCGGGCGGGGGCGCTTTGCGGTCCCAAATGAAGGGGCCGAGCACGGTGCTCCGCCGCGCATCCCGCGTGCCGTAGTAGATGAAGTAGGCGAGGTTCCCCTCGCGGTGCGTCTGGATGAGGAGCGCGCCCGAGGAGTCGTTCACGAATTGCATGTCCACGGCGGGCGGGTACACGGTGGCGTCCGTCCCCTGCGGGAAGTAGTGGCTCACGGTGTAGCTGTGGTTGATGCGCTTGGCGATGGGGAAGCCGTACTCCCATATGCCGCGGTAGGCTGTGGTGCTCACTTGGCACAGCCCGCCGCCGTAATCAGGTTCCGTGCGCGCCCCCTTGATCACCAGTTCCTTAAGGTACCCCGTGGTGCCGTCCACCCTTCCCAGCGTTTCCCCGAAGGAGAAGGTCTTCCCCGGGGGCACCAAGTGCCCGTTGAACTTGCTCAAGCCCACGGCGATGTTGTGGCGGCGGTTGGCGGGGGAGTTGCTGTAGTCCGATTCCCCCACCGTCACCACTTCGGTGATGCCCTGTTGACGGAGCAGCGGGTCCTCCACGCGGATCTGCGGCTGTGTTTCCTTTACCGGCAACATGATCTCCCGCACGCCGTTCTCCAACGCGGCGACCGTCAAATCCATGGCGCGATCCAGGTCCACCTCCCGCCCCGGCAGCCCCACGCCTTCGAACACGATCGTCCCGCTTCCCGTTGCGGATCCCGTTCCCGTCCTCCGAATCACCACGCTGCCCGGGTCGCGGCGGAGGGGTTCCGCCACCTGCATTGCCAGGGCTTGGCGGATGGCGCCGCGGTCCCAATCATCCTGCTGCGTCAACACCACGCCCGGAGGGAGCGGAGGGATGGAATCCCCGTCCACGAGGAGGGAGGAAGGAGGGGAGATTTCCTTCCCGTTGACCGTCCAAACCGCGCGTGTCGTCCTCCAAGCCGCCGTCGGCCGCACGGTGTACAGGAAGTGGCGGTGGCGGAAGGTGAGGGTCGGTTCCGCGGCGGAGGCCTTCCCCGTAATGAGGAGGAGGGGAATGATGAGGAACAGGAGACGGCGCATCAGGAAGAGTATTACGTATTACGTATGGCGTATCCAGTATGAAAGCCTTCTCTCCTTCTATACGTACTACGTAATACGTAATACGCAATACGTACTACGTGCAGTCATGTCAGTACCCATCTCCTCAATACTCAATACTTTTTCCAAACATCGTCCTCTGCTGCGGCTCCTGCGGATTGGTGGGCGTGGCCCGTTTGTAGCTTTTCTCCAGGTCGTTCAGCGCCTTGTTCACCAGCGCGTCCGCGCGGTAGTTGTCGCTGCGGGGGATGTGCTTGAACACGATGTCGGGGAATTCCATGGAAAGCTCGCGCACTTCCTGCACGAGCGGCTGGAGCGTGGCCATCTTGACGGCGTACTCGCCTCCGACCTGCTTGACCACCAATTCGGAATCCAGGTGGCAGATGAGGCGGTTGGGATGGTATTGCAGCGCCGCCTTGAGCCCCTCAATGAGCGCACGGTACTCCGCGATGTTGTTCGTCTCTACGCCGATGCATTCGCCGTGCTGCTTGAGGATTTCTCCCCGCGCGGGATCCTCAATGATGTAGCCGATGGCCGCCTGCCCGGGATTGCCGCGGGAGCCGCCGTCGGAGAAGAGGTGGAGGGTGCCCCCCACGCTCGCGGGCATTTCCTGTTCCGTTGCCGGCATCCCCTCCAGCGCCTCCTTCAAAACCTGCGCCGCGAACTGCTCGCGTTCCCGCATTTTGGGGAAGAGCTCTTCGAGCCGCCGTTCCAAAGCCGCGGGGAGGCGGAGCATGTTGGGAGCGATTATAGCACGTTTTGTAGTGGAAGCGATTTGTTGAGGGGAGCGGATGCAGAGGTATCAGAAGAAGCAGAGGATGCAGAAGAAACAGAAGATGCAGAGGCAGGGAAGCCAATGACACTTCCGGACTTCTTCGATACACACTCCTCTGCATCTTCTGCATCCTCTAACTCCTCTGCATCTTCTCTATTCCGCCAAATCCAACTTAAACCTCCCTTCCCTATAATCAATCGTCGCGCCGCCGGTTCTCCGGAGCGTGAGGTCGGAGGCGGCGATGAGGACTTCCGGATTATCCGCGTGGCGGAAGGTATGTAGGCCGTCCGCCGCCCCTTCCATGAACTCCATGCAGAAGCCGCCGCGGCCGTCCACGGTCACCAGAAGCAGGGGTTTCTTCCCCTCCTCGCCCGCCACGCGTTCCAAGGCTTTTGCCGCACTGCGTGTAATGGTCAAGACGGGAGGCCGCGGGGGAAGGCCGTCCAGGAGGCTGTTCAAATCGGAAACGAGCTCGGTGATGTCCTCCTCCGTGAACCCGTGGAGGCGGCACCCCTCTTCCAGCGTCTCCGATCCGGCTAAGCTGCATCCCGCGCACTGGATGCCATACTCCGCCATCAGCTTGGCGGCATCCGGCAAAAGCGCGGTCACGTCCGCGACGCGCATGGAGCGCGTGAAAGCCGCAACGCTTCCGATGGCGGTTTTCCCCTTCGCCTGATTGTGCTGCTTCTTGCGCACGGTTACCATACCCCTATCCTAGCGTTCCCGGCGACGTTTCCAATAAATCATCCCGCTTTCCATCCTCCTCCCATGTCCCGCTCCCTCAAGACCTTCCTCGTCATCGTCCTCCCCCTCTTCGCGCTCGTGGTGGGGATGCGGTTGGGTGTCGCCTACGACCGTTGGATGGGGGGGACGGGATACCAAGACTACGCCGATCCGGAGACGGGCAGCGGGACGGTGCTCACGGACCCGGAGAAGGAAGCGGACCTCTCGCTTATGTGGGAGGTGTGGCGGCTGCTCCAGCGGCACTACATCGACCCCGACGCCCTCACCTCCCAAGCGCTCATTGAGGGCGCAGTGGGGGGGCTCGTGGCCGGGGTGGGGGATCCCTACACGGCCTTCATGCCGGCCCGGGAGAATTCGGAGTTCCACCAGGCGCTGCAGGGGACCCTGCAGGGGGTGGGAGCCGAGCTCACGCTCAAAGAGGGCATGATCGTGGTGGTGTCGCCCCTTCGCGGATCGCCTGCGGAACGCGCGGGCTTGCTCCCCGATGACATCGTGACGCACGTGGACGGGCAGAGCCTGGAGGGACTGACGCTGGACGAGACGGTGAGCCGCATCCGCGGCGAGAAGGGGACGAAGGTCACACTCACCCTCCTGCGCTCCTCCGTGCCGGAGCCCATCGTCCTCACCATCCAGCGCGACAACGTCACGGTGCCCAGCGTGGAGTGGAAGGTCCTCTCCGCCTCCGGGAGCCAGATCGGCTACGTGGCGCTCAATCAGTTCGGCGAGAACAGCATGAAGGAGGTGCGGCAGGCGCTGAGGCAGATCAAGGACAAGCCGCTCAAAGGGTTGGTGCTGGACCTGCGCAACAACGGCGGCGGGTACCTGGAGGGCGCGGTGGAACTGGCCTCCATGTTCCTCAAGGAGGGGGAGGTGGTGGAGGTGCAGAGCAGGGGAGGGGAAGTGGAACGGCACAAAGCGTACGGCGAGCCGGTCCTTCCGGATTTGCCCCTCGCGGTGCTCATCAACCAGGCATCGGCGAGCGCGGCGGAAATCGTCCCCGGTGCGCTGCAGGATAACGGGCGGGCGACGATCGTGGGGATGACGAGTTACGGCAAGGGGACGGTGCAGGAGATCATCGAGCTTCCCGGCGGCGGCAGCCTCCGGGTCACGGTCGCCCGCTGGCTGACGCCCAAGGGCAAGAACCTGGCCAAGGAGGGCGTGGTTCCCGACGTCAAAGTGGAACGCCAACCCGGGGACATCATCGGCAAGAAGGATGCGCAGCTGGAGGCGGCGCTCAAGGTGTTGCTCCCGTGAGGGTCCCCCGGTGATTCAATAGGTGAATAATTCCTCCGTTTTGAAAAACCGCCTCACCTCCTTCTCCGCCGTCTCGGGGCTGTCGCTCGCATGGGCAACGTTCACCATCTGGTCCACGCCGTGTGCGGCGCGCAGCGTCCCCGGCGCGGCTTTGCGGCTGTCCGTCACGCCCAGCATGTCCCGCACTTTTTGGACGATATCTTCTCCTTCCAATACCAGAGCGATGACGGGCGTGGAGCCCATGAACTTCTCCACTTCGGGGTAGAAGGGCTTGTCGGCGATGTGCGCATAGTGCTCGCGGAGGAGCTCCTTTCCCAGGCGGATCATCTTGCAGCCGCGGATGGCGAAACCGGCTTCTTCGAACCGCGCTATCACCGTTCCGACGAGTTTCTTCGTCATCGTATCCGGCTTGAGGAGGATCAGCGTCTGTTGCATAGGAGATGAGGTAAACGTGTGGAAGCGGAGAGAGAATAGAAAGAAAATGCGAAATTGGAAATGCAAAATGAGAAATGGTTGTCGAATATGCTCAATTCGAGGAAATGCCTCCGTCATTTCGCATTGCATATTTCTTCATTTTGCATTTGTCCGGTTCAAGCTTTCTGAACTAAAGGGGGCGGTCCAGAGAATGCTCTCCGTCCCGCCCCCTCCCCACCCGCTATCACTCCTCCCTTCGCCCCTCCCTTCCGCTCCGTTCCGTCCCCTTCGCCCCGCGAACCCCGTTCCCCGTCTGAGTCATCTTAAGGGTACGGCACACCCGCCGCCGCTTCCGCCGATGCCGCCGCTGCGCGGTATTCTTCCCTCACGCAGCGGATCCTTCCTCTCCCCCATACGTCGGCGCAGGGGGCTGCGGTTTGGAGTTCCATTCGCGCGCCGACGCTCTTCCCCTCCCTGCGCTCCATGCGCTTCATCCAGCGGTCGAAAATTTTCGCCATCCTCTCCGTGCCCAGGCGCATGCGCCGCTGCAGGAAACTTCCCAATGCCCCGTCCGTGGCGCAGGAGGCGTGGCCTTTGCCCAGTACGCTTTCGCACCGCGCCATCCAATCTTGCATCGCCGGAGTGGAGGTGCCCGTCTCCGTGAAGCCCGCCACCTCCCGTGCCTCATCGGAGGGGAGGGAGACGGAACGCACTTCCCGCAGGCATTCCATACGGTCTTCACCTTGTTTCGTGGCGCACCGGATGCGCGTGGAAAGCTCCGTGTTCATCTTCGCTTCAATCACCGCGCCCGAAGGCCGCATGGCGTTGTTGTCATCGCTCGTCCATGTGCGCGTCTCCTCATGCACCTCCCCGTTCTGCTCGATGCGCACGGACTCCGTCACCGTGGAATGCACGTCGGATTCGGCCGCGGCAAGAGGGCTCAGGGAGAACATTGCCGCGAGCACGGCTGCCAGGCGGACGGTGCGGGGGGTCATGGCGGGAAGGGGAAACGAGGGAGGCCGTTTGCGAACGCTTGGGTTGACGCGGAGGGTGTTTGCTCCTTACGAAGACCGGGTGTTTTCATACGGGGGCACCGCCTCTCCCGGTATGCGGACAAGCCGTTGGGGGCGCACCCCTGCGCCCCCCATTTCCTTCCCCTATCATCCCGGAGATTCAACTTCGTTGTTGGACCGCGGGGCTTTGGGCCTCGGGGCGCTTCTTCGCCATTCCCCCGTTCCTCTTTCTCATGGTGATGATCGTCCCCACGGCAACACCGCCGAGAACGCCGGCTGTGGCAACAATGGGGAGGACGCGTTTCATCTTCATGGGAAGGAGAGGGAACGAGTATCAATCCTTGCGCACATGTACAGACGACAAAGAGGCGCAGTGGTTACAGAAAAGAGTTGACTCCTTATAGTTTCGCAGTGTGGGAAGTGGCGGGCTCGTGGAGGTCTATCGTTCGTAAGGCTTTCTATAGGTCAATGTTAAAGAACACGAGGCAGTTTTGGTTAGAATCCGTGTCTGGTATCTGAGTGGAGTGATAGGTCATTGAACAATGCATTGCCACCTTTTCCGGCGAAAAGGTGGCGCCAAACGCCGGCGCGCCGAAATCCCCTCCGCCCGGCCCTGTGCCTCCTCGTCAGCCCCTGCAAGGTTTCGGGGCTGACTCGTCGGCAGGCCATGTCGAAGCAGGGCCTTCCCCTTCACCCCCCACGGCGCGCCACCTCCCGTTTTATGTATGGCGAAACGGAGAGGAATGCATTCAGCAGTTTCTCCACCCGGCACCGGCCGTCCGCCGAGGCGGACGAGATTGCGCCGCGATTCATGGGGTGAGGAGTTTTTCCAATTTCTCCGCGTTGTTCTCCTTGCCGATTACGGAGAGGCGGAATTCCTCGGGCCGCAGGAGGCGCAGGGCGAGGGTGTTCACGCGGGGGAGGGTGACGGCGTCGATCTCGCTGAAGTATTCGCCGATGTCGCGCGTCTTGGGGTAGAGCAGCTGCTGCTTGCCGTAGAAGTGCGCCCGTTCCTCGCTGTCTTCCAGCGAGAGCGTGATCTTGCCCTTGAGGTACGATTTGGCCCGTGTGAGCTCCTCCTCCGTCACGCCCTTCTCCGCGGCGAACAGGTACTCGTTCTTAATGGCTTCGATCGCCTCGTACAGGCGGGATTGGTCCACGCCCGCGCGGGTGGAGAGGGCGCCGGCATCCAGGTAGCTGTCCACGTCCGTGGCGATGTAGTAGCAGAGCCCCTTCGCTTCGCGCACGTTGAGGAACATGCGGGAACTCATGTTGCCGCCGAGGATGATTCCTAAGAGCTTTTGGGTGAAGTGGTCCTCATGGAGGGCGGAGACGCCGGGCAAACCCATCACCAGGTGCGCCTGCTCGGTGCTCTTGGTGCGCAGGAACACGCGCTTTCCCCCGAAGTTCGTGAACGGCTTGAAGTGCGGCTTCTGCGCACCCGCCAAGGGGGCGAAGAACTCGTTTGCGAGCGCCGAGCCGAAGCCGGCGTCGATCTTCCCCGCGAACGTCACCACCAGGTTCTTGGGTGTGTAGAGCGCCTCGCGGTGGCGGAGGAAATCTTCCTGCCGCACGCCGCGGATCACTTCCTCCGTCCCGATGGTATCCCACCCCAGCGGGTGGTTGCCGAAGAGCAGCTCCTCGAAGTCCCATCCCGAGCGGTACATGGGCGTGTCCTGGTACATGCGTTCCTCCTCCATGATCACGCCGCGCTCCTTCTCGATCTCCTCCGGCGGGAAGGAGGCATGGAGAAGCATGTCGCTGATCACGTCGCAGGCCATCCGCACCTGGTCCGCCGCCACCTTCACGTAGTACCCGGCGTATTCCTTGCCCGTGAAGGCGTTGAAGTCCCCGCCCACGCCGTCGATGGCCGCGCTCACTTCCCGCGTGTTGCGGTACTTCTTTCCCCCCTTAAAGAACATGTGTTCCAAAAAGTGGCTGATGCCGCGCTCTTCCTGCGTCTCGTACCGCGATCCCGCGCCCGCAAACACCAGCACCGTCACCGAGGCGGTGCTGTCCGAAGGCGCGGTGAGGACGGGGAGCTGCGAGGGGAGGCGGGAGACGGTGAACATGGAGGAGAGTGTACGGAGTAGGCGGCCTTCGAACCAGGGGATTGGAGGTTTCTGAGGATGCCAAAGATGCCAACGATGCCCAAGAAGCTTTCTATCATTGGAATCCCTGGCACATTGGCATCTTGAGACTCTCTCTCCATTGCTAAAAGTTCCCTTTACCATCGTCATATTCTTCGGTACCCTTTCCCGGCCATGCTCAATAAACTCAGATGGCGTCGGCGTCTTCGCAAGCACGGGTTCCTGACCCGGAGCAAGACCAAGAACGGCCGCAAAGTGCTGGCGCGCAGGCGCACGCAAGGCCGCAAACGTTTGACGGTGCAGAAGAGGGAGAAGCGAGGATCGATCTAGATCTGAGACGTATACCGTAGTACGTATGACGTATTACGTATGCTGCACGGGGGCGGGTGATACGTAATACACAATACACAATACGCAATACGCAATACGTGAGGTACAATCACCGTATGCTCCACGCTCTCCGTCAGGCAGCCGCCATCGCCTTCTACGTCTTGGGGGCATCGTTCTTCGTGGCGGCCGTCCTGCTTCGCAATACCGTGGGCGGCAATGTTCCCGCGTGGTGGATGCAGGTCGCCGATCTCCCTCTCGCATTATCCGCCTTGCTGTACGCGGGCTTGAGCCTGTACGAGAGCGTCCGTCCCGGGCAGGGGCACTCCCGCATGATTGCCGTCGCCGTCACGGCGCCGCTCGCGGCGTTCTTCGTGCTGCTGCTCGCGCTGAACTTCTGGCCGCGGTGACCGTAACGCTGCGGTTTGCAGGCTGAAGAGCGACGCCACCCAATCTGACAGCAGCTCCTCCTCGGTATGCCACTCTTATATCCCTACTGCTGACTTCACGATTCGCACTCCTCGCCTGGTAAGGGTAATAATCACTGCCGTTGTTGAGAGGGGGAAGCACCTGAGCGAATGAGTTCCTCATATGCTTGCCTGTAATCTTTGTAGAGCACAGTGAAATCCGTATCATCAGGTTGCCTGTCCCGCGCAATCTGTTCTCCACGTTCCAGGATGTATCGCCTCAGGCGCGCAACCAATCTCTCGGCGCCTACCAAGCATGGTATCGTATGATGCTCTGTTCTCTCTGAAGAGGGGCCTGATTCTTTCATACTCAAAGGAGGGGAGAAGTATTGTTATGCTGTACTCCTCTCCTTCCCCATGCAAGTGCTTTGGGGCAGCAAGGCCGGAAACTGTTCGGTGCGGCTCCCGTTCAGTATTCAACTCCCTCTTCCTTGATAGTTGCGTCGTGGTTCGTCCCCCTCGCCGCGAGGAACAGGTAATCACCCAGGCGGTTGAGGAACACGATCGCCTCTTTGTTCACTTCCTCAAACTCCGCAAGGGCGACCGTCCATCGCTCCGCGCGGCGGCAAATCGTTCGTGCAAGGTGCAGCGCGCCCCCCGCCTTGGATCCTCCCGGCAGGATGAAGGAGGTGAGGGGAGGCAGTTTCTTCTCCAGCGCCTCGATCCATCCCTCCACTTCCGTCGTGTGCATCGGTTCGATCCGCTTTGTCTTCTTCACGTGCATGGGTGAAGCCAGATCCGCACCCAGGCGAAAGAGAAGATGTTGAAGAGAAATGAGTTGTTTTGTTATTTGTTCCCCTTCCCCCCTCCCCCCTTTCCCCCTCCCCCCCTCCCCCTTTGGGAGAAGGGGGGTGGACGCGAGGGCCATCCCCAGCGCGGCATTCAGCTCATCCACCGTCCCATACGCATGCAAACGCACGTCCGATTTGGGGATGCGGCTGCCGCCGACCAACCCCGTTTCGCCGTTGTCTCCCGTTCGCGTAACAATGCTCATTCTCGTGTGTGGACGTACCGGAAAGGGCTTCAGTGTACTCCTGCGGGGCATTCCCTTTTACTCCTTGTCTACCGTATCCATATTTAGGCTCATGGAAGCCAAAAACAATGCTATGGAATCCTTGCGTTAAAAGGATATTTTCTCCCGCGAAATTGACGGGCATCCCATAAAACGCTACAATGTCTTGAAATTTCACACCCATACCCACATTCCCATGACCCCCTCGGACGTCGCTCTCGATAGAGTGCATACGCTCTATATTCTGCAGACCAAGTTCATCATCTCGCTCGATAACGGTTTGCGCAGCCCCACGCTTCGCGCGGAGCTCATCAGCGATGTCCGGACGTTCCACAAGCTCCTGGGCCAGGCGGATTGGCGGTACATGGGGGGGCCGGATGTGCTGGATTCCCTCCGGGAATTGCACGGGGAAGTGAAGGCCAGGCTGGATGTGCTTCAGAAGAAGGGCCCGAAGAAGGGGACGAGGAAGAAGAGGAAGTGAAAAATAGCTGTCAGCTTCCCGTTTTCAGCTTTCAGGTAGTTGAATATCGGAAAGCACTGACGGCCGGTCGCTGAAGGCTGACAGCTGACAAGCTGAAAGCTGTTATGCTTCCAGGATGCGCACACTCTTCGCCTTCTCTTCCTTGGGGACGAGCACCTTGAGGATGCATTCCTTATTGAAGGTGGCGCGGACTTTCTTGGGGTCGATGGGGCAGGGGAGAGTCACGCTCCTGCTGAAGGGGCCCCAGAAGCATTCCTCCAGGTAGTACTGGTCGGAGGCGATGGCATCGGCTTGGCGGCGCGTCCCCCGGATGGTGACGGTGTTCTCGTTCACCTCAATGTCCAAGTCGGCCATCCGCACGCCCGCGATGGGCGCCTTGATGACGTAGTAGCCTTCATATTCGAAGATATCCACGGCCACCCGTCCCACACCGTCGTTGGGACCGGACTGTTCTGCCTGGAGGCGCGGGGACTCCGCCGGTTCGACGGTTTCGTCGTCTTCATCCCACGGGAATCCCCCTTTGGAGGATCCCGATCCGAGCGCGCTGAAAATGCCGTGGAAGGGAGAGTGACTCATCGTGACAAAACATGGTAGACGCCCGTCCTCCCGTTACGCAAAAAGACGGTGTGGAAAATGATTGAAACTTATGGCGAAAAAGACCCTTGCTCAAGTTCCGTCCACAAGTACAATGCGAGTCCTAAGGGCACACATCCGTGTACCGTTCTCTTCTCCCATCCCCATGTCCACCGTCAGCCTCAAGAACAACATCCGCCGTCTGCGCTTCGAGCGGAATATGACACAGGAAGAGCTGGCGCTGCGCACGGGAGTGAGTCGCCAGACCATCATGAGCATCGAGCGCGGACGCACCAACCCTTCCGTGTTGCTCGCCTACAAGATTTCCGCGGCACTGGAGGCGCCGTTGACGGAAGTGTTCAGCATGGAGGGGAAGTTGATGCCGGTATAAATATCATGTAGTGCGTATTGCGTATTACGTATTACGTCTGAAGAACGAAGATACGTACTACCCACTACGAAATACGAGTTGTGCCGCAAGAACCGCCTCCCGCACGTCCTCAATAAAAATCTGCGGTCTCCTGCTCCCATTCCAACTATCCACGCCGATCCTGCACGCCACGTCGCACGTGGCGGGGATTTTTTCAAAGAGGGGGCTGAGGCCGAAACCCACGGCCTTCAGGTTCCCGCCCTGCGGAAGGCCCAGGGTGCCTTGGAGGTGCATGAAGTCCTTGCCAACGCGCTTGAGGGTGGAGAAGCCGACGGCGGGGAGGAGGAAGCGCGGCTCCGGGTTGCCCTGTCCGAAGGGCTCCAGGCTGCCGAGGGCGTGGCAGAGCTCCAGCGAGACGTTGCGGGCATCCACGATGCCGTCGATGCGCAGTTGGGGGAGGAGTTGGGCGGGCGTGAGCGCGGATGACGCGCGTTCCTGCAGCCGTGCCGTGAGTTCGGGGAGCGCGGCGAGAGGGAAGGTGCAGCCCGCCGCCTGCGCGTGCCCGCCGAAGCTGGTGAGGAGGTCGCTCACGGATTGGAGGGCTTCCGTCACGTGGAAGCCGGGGATGCTGCGCAGCGAGGCCACGCACATGTCCTCGCGGATTTGCGCAACCATGCTGGGGCGGCCGTGCGTTTCCGTCAGTTTCCCCGCGATGAGGCCCAGGATGCCCGCGGGGTAATCCGGGCTCGCCGCGATGAGGAAGGCGCTCTCCGCGGGGGACGTCCGCTGCAGTTCCCGCAGGATCTCCTGCGTCTGCATCTGGCGGTCCCGGTTGAGGCTTTCGAGGAGCGCCAGGGACTCGCGGTCACCCAGCAGGGCGCGCAGGGCGATGCGGGGGTCCGCCATGCGCCCGGCGGCGTTGAGGCGGGGGGCGATGCGGTAGGCGATGTCGCGGCTGGTGGGCGCCCCCGCGATGCCGGCCTGGGTCAGGAGGTCGCGCAGCGGCCCCGTCTCCATCCTCCCCAGCGCGGCGATCCCTTGGGTCACGAGCGTCCGGTTGCCGCCGCGCAGTTCCACCAGGTCCGCCACGGTGCCGATGGCGGCGAGCGCCATGTCTTCGTCCTTCCCCTCCCACTCATCCTTGCCCCCATCCTTCTCCAGCGCCGCAACGACGCTCAACGCCACTCCCGCGGCCGCGGGCATCACGCCCGGGAGGGGGGCGAGGCCGGGGTGGATCAGGGCGAAGGCCGGGGGCAGTTCCGGGGGCAAATGGTGGTGGTCCACCACAATGACGTCGATGCTCAGTTCGCGGGCCAGGGCGAGTTCGTGCACGGAAGAAATGCCGGTATCCACCGTGAGGAGGAGGGTCACACCGTGCCCCGCGAAGAAGCGGATGGATTCCTCCTTGAGGCCGTAGCCTTCCCGCTCGCGGTGGGGGAGGTATACGTGGGGCGTCACATCCCGGCGACGGAAGGCGCGGAAGAGCTGCACGGCGGCGGTGATGCCGTCGCAGTCGTAGTCGCCGAAGATGCCGACGGTTTCCCGCTTCTCCACCGCGCGCCGGATGCGTTCCACGGCTTGCGGGAGATGGGGGGAGACTTCGTCGGGATGGGTGCAGGGGAGCGGGGCGCAGCCATCCGGCATGCCGCGCAACAGCGCGAGGCTCGCCGGGAGCGTTTGCTCCCGTCCGCGGTAATCCTCGCCGATGACCCATCGCTTGCCTGTGAGGGAGAGGTCCGTCACGGATGCAGAGTAGCAGAGGACAACACCCCGCCCAGTCGTCTGGGGGAAAAAGAAAGGGCAGAGACCCATTCCACGGCTTCAGGAAAACAAAAAAGACGTTCTGCCCTATCGTGGATCGTCCCCTCCCTAACTCTTCTTCGCCTTCCAGAGCGTCATGCCGATCCCTGCCATGGCGATGCCGATGGCGGCGAGGGTCCCCAAGCCCGTGGGGGCCAAGGGGTTGCTCTGTTGCTGTGCGGTGGCATTGGCATGGAGCGACTCGCGCTCCAGGCGTTGCAAGAGACGGACCGTAGCGTCGTCCAACGGGACTTCCGCCTCCGTCCCTTCCGCATCCGTGGCGTCCCCCGCAGCTTCATGCGTGGCGGCGGAAGAGGAGGAGGAGGAGGAGGAGGGCTGGGGAGCGTCCTCATTGCCCATATCCATGAAGGTACCGGGGTGCTGCGCGGCGCGCGCCGCTTCCTGCAGCTCATTCAACTCCTGCACCCTGCGGCTGTTGGGCGGCAGGTAATTCTGCGACTCGTAGTACTGCAGCTGTTCCAGGAGCACATCTTCCGGCGTGGCGTATGCCAGCGCCTTCTCCGGCGTGAGGGATCCCGGTGCGAGGAGGAGGGCGGCGAGGACGGCGAGGAGGAAGCGCATCGTGTTATTATAACGGATAAAACAATATTTAGCAATCATTGCTCCCTTCCAGGAGACAATTGTAGTACTCCTGTATGTCCAGGATGCCGTCATCATCCGTATCAGTCTTGAGCGGGTCCGTTTCCCCGTCGTCCACCACCCCGTTGAGGTTCTGGTCTTCCCCGGCCTGGCGCTTGTCGGTACCGGTGCAGCGCTGCTGTGATTCCGGCGTGCAGTACTGGCGGTTGCGGTCCACGAAGCAGTACCCGTCGCACAGCCCGTCGTGGTCCGAGTCCGCGAGGAGGGGATTCGTATCCCCCAGCAGCACTGCGCCGTGTCCGTGCACTTCCGTACCGTCGCTGATGCCGTCCCCGTCGGAATCGGGGTTGAGCGGATCGGTGTGCATCCCCAGCACTTCGGCGCCGTCCACGAGGCCGTCTCCGTCCGTATCCTGCGTATCCACGTCCGTGCCGTACTGTATTTCCAATTTGCTGTTCAGCGCGTCCTGGTCGCGGTCCGTGCCGATAGGCAGAGGTGCCGAGGACATGATGTAGCAGTTCTGCCCCGCGGTGAATATTTCCACCTGGTGCCGTATGAGGCCGTGTTGCTTCTGCAAAATCTCATTGCGTTCCCATTCCTCCTTCGTGGGGGGGCTGTAGATGGAGTACACGGGCAAGCGCTTCGCCTGTTCCCGCACCGTCCGTTCCGCTTCCGAGAGGAAGAGCCTTCCCGGGAAACCGACGGTCTGCACGGGGTTCTGGGGGTCGTCCTCGGTGGGGAAACAGTACCCCCAGTACCGCACCACCGTTCCGCGGTTCCCGAGGAGCACTTCCCGCCGGATCGGGTCGATGTCGAGGGGGAGGTGGAACGTCACATTCACGTCGGCGGGGATGGTGGCGCCCTCGTCCACCTCCTGGGGTTCGATGATGGACCACTGGGTGACCACGGGCCGCTTGGGGAGGAAGAGCGTTCCGGCAAGTTCTCCGTTATTACGCAGCAATCCCGTCACAACACCCACTTCCGCCGTGAGGAGGAAGAGCAGGAACAGCTTGCGCGCTCTTGTCGGAAGGAGGTTCAGGAGCATCAAAGTATTGTACCATAAAACGCCCGTTGTTCCCAGGGGTCCTGAGTGTAGGATTATGGCTTCGGGAGGCCAATAGGAGGATGCAGAGGAATCAGAAGAAACAGAAGATGCAGAAGAGAAAGCAGTCAAAACCTGCACATCCACCATTCCTCTGCATCCTCTGCATCCTCTGCTTCCTCTGATTCTTCCCACGGGGCAAAGCGACAAACAACGCAAATTCCGGTACAATATCAACGGTCATGGCCAAGGATTATTACGCTATTTTAGGCTTGCAGAAGGGCGCCTCCGCGGAAGACATCAAGAAGGCGTACCGCCGCATGAGCAAGGAGCTGCACCCCGACAAGCACCATGCGACGGGCTCGGTGCAGGCGAAGAAGGAGGCGGAGCAGAAGTTCAAGGAGGTGAACGAGGCGTACGAAGTGCTCAGCGATCCGCGAAAGAAGCAGATGTTCGACCAGTTCGGCGAGGCCGGAGTGAACGGTGCGGCGGGCGGCGGCGGGTTCGGGCAGGGCGGGTTCGGGGGATTCGATTTCTCGGGCTTCGAGGGGGGTGGGACGGAGGGTTTTGCGGATATCTTCGAGAATTTCTTCGGAGGAAACCGCGCGCGCGCCGCGGGGCGCCAGGAGGGGCGCGACATGGAAACGGAGGTCCTCATCGATTTCGCCGAAGCCGTCTCCGGCGCGCGGCGCGAGCTGAAGATCAAGCGCCTGCGCACGTGCGACCGCTGCGAGGGCAACGGGGCGGAACCGGGTTCGAAGATCGTCACGTGCGGCGAGTGCGGCGGTTCCGGGCAGGTGACGCGCACGGTGCAGTCCTTCTTCGGCACGGTGCGCCAGACGGTCTTGTGCCCGCGCTGCCGCGGAGGGGGGAAGGTGCCCGAGACGGCGTGCAAGAAGTGCGAGGGCGAAGGGCGTATGCAGCAGACCGACACCGTCACCGTGGACGTCCCCGCCGGCATCAATGACGGCCAGTCGCTGCGGTTGCGGGGTGAGGGCGAGGCGGGGAGGCGCGGGGCATCCGCGGGCGACCTGTACGTTCACGTGCACGTGCGGAGCGACGGGCGCTTCCGGCGCGACGGCGACGACATCCGCTCGCAGATCGAAATCCCCGCGCTCGACGCCATGCTCGGCGCCACCGTCACCGTGGAAACCGTCCACGGCGCCGTCGCCCTCAAAATCCCCGAGGGCACGCAGCCGGATTCCATCCTGCGCATCAAGGGGAAGGGGATGCCCGTGGTCAATGCCGGCCGCACGGGTGACCATTACGTCACGGTCAAAGTGAAGATCCCCACGCGGTTATCCCGGGAGGAGAGAAAACTGTTGGAGGAGTGGAGACGTACTCGCGGCTGAAGCCGCTCGTGCGAATGCACAATGGAAAATAAGAAATTGAAAATGCAAAATGCAAAATGGATAAGAGGTATTTCCTCGGCTCGAGAATGTTCAGTGATCATTTCTCATTTTGCATTTTCAATTCTCCATTCTCCATTTCTCCGATTCGGGAACAACTGAGAAACGCTCAAATATCAAGATTCTCGAGTCCGGTATCCTCCGCCATCACGGGCGAAAGTTCCTCGCTGCCTTTCTCCTCCTTCAGCTTCATCACGATCTGCCGGTACTCGCCCTCGCCCACACTCTCCGTCGTCAGGTCTTGCAACTGGGGAGAGTTGGCCACATACAGGTGCACGATGCGCCGGAAGTAGGGGCTCATGGGGGCCAGGGCGATGCGGTTCCCCGTGCGGCGTACGAAATCGGCCTTCTGCTCCGCGATCTTGCATACCTTCTCCTCCTGCGACTTGCGGTAGCCGTCGATGTCCACCACGATGAAGGGGCTGCGCTCCATGTTCTCCTTGGCGCGGATGATGGACTTGGCCAGGTGCTGGATGGCGTTGAGCGTTTCGCCGTGCCACCCGATGATGCGGCTGGCCTCCGTGCTCACCAGTTCCACGCGGGTTACGCCGTCCTTCTCCTCCAGCACTTGCACATCCGTGAACGTGAAAGGAAGGAGCTTGAGGAGGGAGCCGAGGGTGTCCTTGATCATCGAGGCATCCATGGGTAGTGGGAGGATGATAGCGTGTTTGGCTAGCGGAGGAAATCGGAGTTGGGGGAAGGAATCCGAGGAATCCAAAGAATCCGAAGAAACCAAGGATATCATTCATCGTTGGTTCCCTTGGATTCCTTGGTTTCTTTGGTTTCCTCACAAAAGAACCTTCTTACACAGAAGGCTCTCTTGCGAAATGGGGGCTGGGATTATCTCACGGCGTCCTTGAGCGTCTTGCCAGCCTTGAAGGAGGGGACCTTCATGGCCGGGATGGAGATCTTCTGGCTGGGGTTGCGGGGGTTGACGCCCATGCGCGCGGCGCGATGGCTGAGCTTGAACGTTCCGAAGCCCGTCACGGTAACCGGCTGACCCTTCTTGAGGTTCTTGATGACGATGTTGATGATCGCCTGGAGAGCATCCGCGGCAGCGCGCTTGGTGATGCCCGCCGCATCGGCGATGGCGGCGATGAGATCCTGCTTGGACATAAAGGAGGAAGGGAAGGAAATACGGCGACCTCAGTTTACGCCGTGAATTTGGCTCCGCAAGGCGGGGGACACCTACTTTTTCGCTTGCAGTAGGGAAATCATCATGGGAATGGCTTACAGATGCAAAAAAAATTGAATACAAAGCATAGTCGTTGTGCCATCTTTTCTTGCCAAAATCTCTCGTAACGTCATGTTGGTATGTATTGTCAATACACCATGCACCTGTACATCGGTCAATACTCTCTCTACACTGTCAAACCGCTCGTTCACAGCACCGTCTTGCCTCCACCCACGTTCCTTCATTCAGCGTCATCGTGCGATGGCGCGAAGGAACATGCCGTGGAGGAAAGGAGGAACATGATGCAAGTCGTTCCGTTATTCTGTCTATTGTCCGAGTTGTACGGGAGAATCGATTCCATGGTGGGGGAAATGAAGTGCAGGCAGTGCCGCCAGGGCGGCGTGGATTCGATCTTCTGCAATTTCTGCAATTTCTGCGAGCCGATCACCCTTGATGCGGCGGACATCCCCCCCGACATGCCCATCACCTTCCGCGTGTCCGACGACCCCAAGCGCGGTACGGGAGTCACCTATTCTCCCCGTCGTGATCTGAAGGCGTCTCCACAGGGTATCTTCATAGGCCTTGGGGAAGGCGTACGCGTGGTGAATGTCCATCTGATCCGCGACAAGGGGCTCATCAGTTCCGCGCTCCCACCGAGTCAGTTCGTCAGTACGAATCGAGGAACATGGTGGCTCGAGAGTGGAATGGAGAGAGGCAACGGACTTCCGGATGTTCTGGAAGGCTGCGTATCCCTCGAGAAATCCTCCCTCGTGTTCGTTGTTGAGAAAGTGCATGGGGACAAATGGGTTCTCACCCCATGAGTATTGCCACGGCAACAGAGGCCGCCCCGCGGGGCGGCCTTTTTTCCGAACGTGCTCCTCGGCGGCACCACCTCCTTTTCCCCACGCTCTTTTCCTCATTTCGTCAGCGCCGCCTGACGGTGCGCAGGAAGGGTTGTGGAGACGGTGATGGGATTCCCGGAGGAAGGGAAGGAAATACGGCGACCTCAGGTTACGCTGTGCATTTGCCGCCGCAAGGCGAGTGACACTCATTTTCGCTTGCATCAGGAAAATCATCATGGGAATGGCTTGGTGTCTTCTCAATGAGCCATTCACATTTACACCGATCCATACTCTCTCTACACTGTCAAACCGCTCGTTCACAGCACCGTCTTGCCTCCACCCACGTTCCTTCATTCAGCATCATCATGCGATGGCGCGAAGGAACATGCCGTGGAGGAAAGGAGAGTCCGATGGACGCAATACCTTTGTTCAAGTTCTATACGGGAATGTACAAAAGTTCCGTACGGTCTTTGAAGAAACTTGGCATTCCGGGACGTATACGTCCGAGCGTGTACGAGGTTTCATTCAGTTTTGATGGTGCTGTGAAATGGGATGCCGGTGATGTTCCCAGCGATATGCCCATGGAATGGAAGAAGAAGCTCCTCGTGCTTGCACCGCGTATCACCCATTACAGGGGGGACGGCCTTACCGTTGGGCAAAGATTCATCGTAGAGATGGGAGAGCGCACGGTCATCACCCATGTGCGGCTCCTGCGCGCGAATGATCCGTGTGTTCCCGCCCATTTGTTCTGTTCCGTGTCGCGGGGCATTTGGCGGTCAATGAGCGACGGCGGTTTCGGAGTATGTGCGTTGGAAGCAATGGAAGGCCGTGTGTATCGCGCCTCGGATCTCATCTTCTTCGTGGATGAGCAGCAAGAGAAGACATGGGTTCTCGATAAGAACAATGCCCTCTCACTGTGAGTACCGAGGAAATCCACGGCAACAGAGGCCGCCCCGCGGGGCGGCCTTTTTTCGGAGGAGAGATCGGTGCTCCTCGGCGCCACCTCCTCTCCCCCGCACTCCTTTCCTCATTTCGTCAGCGCCGCCTGACGGTGTGAAGGAAGTGTTGCGGAGACGGTGATGTGATTCCCGGAGAAAGGCGGCAAGGGCGCGCGAGCTTTCCCGTGCATCGTCCCCACCGCTTCCGCCACCGAAGAGAACCCGTCGCGCCGCAGCAGCCGCACGAGCCCCGCGTTGATCTGCCCGATGAGCTGCGGCCCCTCGTAGATCATACCGGTGATGAGCTGCACCAGCGACGCGCCCAAGCGGATCTTGCGGTACGCGTCCTCCGCGGAAAAAATCCCTCCCACGCCGATGATGGCCAGGCGGTCGCCGTACGTTTCGTACGTCTGCGCGATGAGCACGTCGGAGAGCGAGGCGAGGGGCTTGCCGCTTATCCCTCCCTCTGCGGAAGCGGGAAGGGCTTCCCGGATCAGCGGGTTCTCCCTGTCCTTCGTGAGGTTGGCGATGACGACGCCCGCACAGCGGTGCGCGACAACTACGCGCAGGAGGGCGTGGAATTCCTCCCACGGGAGGTCCACCGGCATTTTGACGAAGAGCGGCGCGCGCGGGTGGAGGGAAGCCAGCGCGCCCAGCAGTCGGTCGAGGGAATCGGGACGCAGGAACATGGCCTTGTCGCACACGTTGGGACAGGAAATATTGATGGTGTAGTAGTCACCGACGCCTGCCGCGAGCAGTGCGCGCAGGCACTCGCGGTAATCCACGATGCTCTCCGCCTCGTCGCGGCACCCGCCGTCGTTCGTGCGTGCGACCGAGATGCCGAGGCGCATGCCACGGTCCCGCATCCCCCGTACGTTCCCGATCAGGCGCGCCACGCCTTTGTTGCGCAAGCCGTAGTGCACCAGGATGCCCTTGGAGAGGGGCAGGCGGCGGAGCCGGGGCGGGGGGTTCCCTTCGCACGGGCGCAGCGTCACCGATCCCAGTTCCGCGTAACCGAAGCCCACGGCGGGGAGGATGCCTGCGAGCTGCGCGTTCTTGTCAAAGCCGGCGGCGAGGCCGACGGGGTTGGGGAAAGCGATGCCGCGCACGGTGTGGCGCAGCATGGGGTGCCCATAGGAGAAGAGGCGGCGGATCGCCCATCGTGCCGGGGCCACGTGCCCCAACAGGCTTCCGAACCGGACCATGGATATGTGGATGGCGTCCGGATCGACGCGGAACAGGAGGGGGCGGAGAATGGAACGGTACAACCAACCTTGGAGAGCGGCGAACATCGCGGGGGGGAAGGGGAGCGGACCGGCGGCCAGCGCGGATCCCGGGGAGTATGGCAGGGGGGGAGAGGGGCGGTAATACATTGCACACTTTTTTCTCTACTGCCTGCCCTCCCACAAGCGCACAGGAACGGGAGCGGCGGCATGGTCGGTATCGCCTTCCTGCGGAGGCGCGCCCTTGAACGATGCGACGAGGGCGCGAAGGTCCTCCCGCAGCGCCGCGGAATTCCTCTTACTGCGTTCCAGTTGCGCCGCGGTGAACTCCGGGGCGCGGATATCTTCCCATTGGCGCAGGTGTTCACTGACGGCCGTGGTGATGCGCGGGGCTTGCGTGGCCCAATACGCGCGCAGTTCCCCCTGGGGACTGCGGAGGACGGTGGCGAGCGCACGGAGGAAACCTCGGTCGGCGAGGAGATTATTGCCTCCGTGGAGCTCCAGCGCGCGCTCGTACGCTGCCAGGGCGGCGGGTGGATCGAGAGGGAGGAGCAGGTCACCCAGGAGCCTCCACCCGTTCGCGTCGAAGGGGTTCGCTTCCACGAAGGAGCGCAGGTGAGCTTCCGCCGTGGTCAGGTCTTGTGCATGGAACGCGATCGTGGCCAGGGAGAGGCGGGTCTCCATGGGTTCCCACGACGAGGCGGCGCGCTGGTACCAGTAGAGCGCTTGGCGCTCATTGCCCTTCGCCATGGCGCCCGCTGCAAATGACCGCAGCAGGAGGAAGCGCGTCTCCCGGACGGAGACGAGGAGGAGGAGGGAGGCGAGCAGGAAGAGGAAGAATCCTCCCGTGAGCGGATGCATCCGCATCGCGGGGAGCGCGCGGAAAGGGGGACGGGCGAGGATGCCCAGGAAGAGGACGGCGAGGAGGAGCGCCGCGACGCCCGAGGGATCCTCATCAAGAAGAAGGAGGGGGAACGCCCCCGCCAGCGCCAGCGCGGCCGTGGCCACCGCTTCCTTCCTTCCCTTCACCGTCGAACGCCACGCAATGGCGGCGATGACGGCGCCCAGCAACATGAGGCAGAGGAGCGGCAGGAGCCCGTACTCCACGCCGATGCGGAGCACGAGCGAGTGGGGATGGGCGGAGGGAGGCACAATGTGCTCTTGGATGCGGGGGTAGACGTACCCGAACGTGCCCGGTCCCCATCCCAAGAGAGGGCGCTCCACGATCAGGCGCGCCGCCGCCTTCCACCATTCGTACTGCGTAGCGACCGCATGGGCGAAGATCCCCGTCCCTCCCCAGGGAGCCGCCGCCCCCCATGCCCAGAGGTAGAGGAAGAACGCCGGTGCAACCGCCACGGCGATCCCGGCGATGACCCCCCACCGGCGCAAGAGGGCGCGGGTGTTCCGTTTCGGTTGTTTGAAGAGGGTGAAGAGGAGGAGGAACTGGAGGGTGAGGGCGGCGAATGCCAGCAACGTCCCCGTGAAGAGCAGGAGGCCGAAGATGCATCCCAGCAGGGCGTCCCATTCCCACTTCTTGCGCGTGGCCGCGTGGTTACGCATCCACAGAACCGAAGGCCACAGCAGGAGCAGAAGGACGGAGGTGGCCGGGAACCCGCCGGGGACCATCGGTGCGCGGGCGGCGACCAGGAACACCGTTTGGGTGAAGAAGAAGACCACGGCAACATGTGCCAGGACGCTGAGGAATTTCTTCTCCCACTGCAGCACTTCCGTGCGGTGCCTCCTCCCCTCCGCGGTCCAGAAGAAGAGCAGGGCAAGGCCGATGGCCAGCACGGCGTCATGCAACCCGGCGATTCGTATCGCCGAGCCGTACAGCGAGAAGCCGACGAGAATAGCGAGCGCCAGCACACCGTACCGCAGGGCAACCGTGGACCGCTCCGCGATGTCATGGTCGGGCTTCGCGAGGAGGGAGACGAGGATGCACGCGCCGCCGCCGCCCGCGATGAGCCACGGGAAGGCCGCCGCCGCTCCGGCACCGAACAGGATGCCGCATGTGACAAGCACGAGGAGGAGAATGTCACACCATTTTTGGATATACTTCCCCATGACACTATCATTTCAGAGTACGCAGAGAGAAAACATTGTCATGGACTGTCCTTCGTGTTGACACTCCTTTCACTTTTGACGTCCCGTCTTGTCCTGCACTCTCCCGGTGCGAGTGGGTTGGTACCGGCCGGGGGCAAGGATATTGCCCGCATCCAGCGTTTGTTTGATCCGGCTGAGGACATCCCCGTACGTCCCGCCCTCCGGCCAGAGTTTGGGCATGGAGTGGATGCCCACGCGGTACGGGATGTATCCGCGGTCGCGGAGGGCGACGAAGAGCGCGTCGTAACAGGCTTCGGCGCGCACCGCCTCCTCCGGATTTTCCTTGTCGTAACAGATGCTCATCACGGAGACCAGCGCGCGGTCCGTGATGGAGGTCATGGTCACGAGCGGCTCGAACTGGAAGCGGCGGTAGATGGGCCCCGCGATGTCCAACACTTCCCGGCAGGCGGTCCCCGTCATCGGCAGCACGGGGGAGATCCAGAAGAACCCCGCTTCCGCCGGGTCGGGCTTGGTCATGTCGGGAGGCGTGCGCATGCGCCAGAAGACGCCGCGGAGCGGGTCGAGGGAAGGTTCCCCTTTCAGGAGCCGGTACACGGATTCTGCGCTCTCCACCGCCTTCCCCAGCTGCGCGACGGGCGGGATCCAGCGGAGGAGCCGCACCAGGCGCTTGCCCCAGCGGATCTCCCGATCCCCGAAGAAATGGACATGGGCCACGTGGCGCAGTTGCTTGCGCACGGCGTGGCGCGCCGCCGCAACGCTCCGCCGCGTCCCGTACAACCCGCCCATCGCGTTCCACGCCCCCACTCCTCCCTCCGCCTGTAAGGCGGACCGCACGGTGTCCGGCAGGGGAGTGGCGCCTCCCGTAAGCTCCCACGGGTAACCGCGCTGCGCGGAGACGACGCGGAGGTCGTTGGCGATGTGGATGGTGCTCCGTATCACATTATGGAGGCGAAGTTCGCGCAGCGCCTCCACCGCCGCCTCCAGGTCCTCATCCCGCTTCACTTTGAAGGCGAAACCCTGGCACACGGGCGGCAGAGGGAACAGCCATACCCCCAAGCGCGTCACGATGCCCAAGTTCGACTGGGTGAAGAGCCCGTCCAGCCAGGGGCCGATGCCGTAGGGGAACACGCGGGTCGCTTGTGCGCCGGCGAACGCGCCGAAACCCGTCTCCAGCACGCGGCCGTCCGCGAGCACCACCTCCATGCCGCATGCGTGCCGAAAATGGTCGCCGTACGGAGTGTGGCCGAATCCCCGCTCCAGCAAATTGCCGATGATGCTTGCGTCCGGCCCCGCCCCCGTCATGTCCATGCGGAAGGGGGAATCGTGCTCCAGCAAATAGGCATGCAACTGCCCCTGGGTGACGCCGGGTTCCAACACCGCGTATCCCAGTTGGGGGTGGACTTCCACGATGCGGTTCATGCGGGAGAGGTCCAGGATCACCTGCCCATCGGTGACGGCGCAGGCGTCGCCGTATCCCCAGTTCTTGCCGTGGCTGATGGGGTAGAGGGGCACCCCGCACGCGGCGGCGATGCGCACACACTCCTGCACGTCCGCGGTGGAGCCGGGAAGGATGACGGCTTGCGGACGCGTGCCCCGTGGCGTGGACGAGCGCGCGAAACGTTGGAGCGTCGGCGCATCGTCTTTCACGTACTCTCTGCCCAATAGACGCGCCCACCTGTCAAGCGCTTCGGCGAGAGGCGATCCGTTGCGCGAGGAACCGTTCCCTTCCTCCGTACGGGGAGAAGCGGCGGGTGCGGCGGGCGGAGAGGGAAACGCGGACAGGGCGGATGAGGGGGGAGGACGCGAGCGTAGCACAGATTATTTTTCCGCAACACAAAGGGACGTTCCAGTTGGACATGGGGAGGGAATAAGGAATAATGAGGGCCGTCCCGTTTGTCCGTATGCTTCTCTTTACGCAGCGCGTCACGTCCACGTTACGCTCGGCCATGACGTTGTACTGGAACAGGAACCACCCTGAATTCCCCGTTCTCCTGCGGACGCATTTGGAACAGTTGGGCGCCAGTTTCATCAAGTTGGGTCAGACGCTCAGCATGCGTCCGGATTTCCTCCCCATTTCCCTCTGCGTGGAGCTGGAGAAATGCCTCCACGACATGCCCCGCATGACCTGGAAGGAAGCGGCGGGGGTCATCGAGCAGGAATTCCACCGTTCCCCCCAATCCATCTTCAAATCCATTGCCAAGGAGCCGGTCGCCAGCGCGTCCATTGCGCAGGTGCACAAGGCCGTGCTGCGCTCGGGGGAGAAGGTGGCGGTGAAGATCATGAAGCCGAACGTGGAGCGGCTCATGAAGACGGACTTGCGCGTCCTGAAGCTGGCCAGCAAGATCGTCCATCGCCTGCGCCTCATGCCCAACGTGAATGTGCGCGCCATCGTGCAGGAGTACGAGCGGTTCACGAAGGAAGAGATGGATTTCCGGAAAGAAGCGAAGTACACGCAGCTCATCGCCGAGCATGAGGCGGTGGATGTGCAGTGTCCCAAGGTGTTCGATGCCTATACCACCCGCCGCGTCCTCACTCTCCAGTGGATGGACGGCACGTCCGTTTCCAAGCTCATCGACATGAAGCGGCAGGGGAAGCTGGAGAAGTGGCTGAAGGAACGCAAGCTCCGCGTGCGGGACATCGTCACGTCCCTCATGAATACGGGCTTGCAGCAGCCGCTCCTGAGCGGCTTCTTCCACGGCGACCTGCACCCCTCCAACATCCTCGTGACGGACAAGGGGGAAATCCAGTGGATCGATTTCGGCATCTGCGGCTACATGGATGACTACCTGCGCTACAACTATTTCTACTTTCTCCTCGCCCTCGCGCACGGGGACCCGGAAGGCTGCACGGAATTCATGAGCAAGTGCTGCGCCCACGGGCATACCAAATCGTGGTACGACCGGCACCGGTACCGGAGGGAAATCAGCAAGATCATCGACGAATCCAGCGGGAAATCCACCAAGGATTTCTCCCATGGGGAACTCATCCTGCGCATCATTCGCTCCTCCGCCCTGGCGGGGCTCGACGTGCCGCAGCCGCTCATTCTGGTGGGGCGGGCCTCCTTGGCCATGGACGGCATCGTGCAGAAGCTGGATCCGGAATGGGTGTGGGCCGAGCACGTGGATACGCTCTTCCAGACCGTGTACCAGTACCACCTGAAGCACAAGATGCGCCGGAACAAATTTCTCTTCGAGATGGACCAATCCCTCCAGGCCATGACGGATTCCCGGGAGATTTTCCTGCAATCCATGCAGAACCCTCCCGGCTTGCGCAAAGAGGAGCAACAGGTGGCTGCGGGCAAGTGAGCCCGGAGGAGGTCACCCACGCACCAGGAGACCCCGGCCGTTTGTCCGGTGAAGCCTTGGCGGAGTCGGATCAGGCCAGGGAGCTTCACTCCTTTTTCTTTTTCCCGCCGCCCTTCTTTTCCGTGGTGATCTTCTTCCAGGAATCGAACGACACGAAGACCGGCGGAAGGAGCTCGAAGAGGCCGAGCATTGCCTGCGTCCCCTTCTTCATCACCTTGCGGGAATAGTGGCAGGGGAGGTCGCGGGCGAGCGTGACGGGCTGCCAGGCGACGACGGCGGAGTACTGGTGCAGGGGGAGGGGGAATTCCTTTCCGAATTCCCGCGCGAAAGCCTGTGCGTCTTCGAACAACTCCTTCGTGAGTGACGACACCCTGTCCTGCGCATGCCGGTTCATGTCCTTCCACCGGTTCCACACCTCAGGGGGAGGTGGTGGAGGCGGAGGCGTGTGGCCTTTCTTGGAATGAGAGGAGGAAGTCATGGAAAAGGCGGAAAAGTATACGGAGGCGGGAAAACGTGGAGAGGCGACGGGCGTCGAGACTCCCACTACTTTTTCTTCCCGCCGTGCACGGAAGGAGGAGGGGGTGGGGCGAAGTACGGGGGAGGTGGTGGCGGAGGAGGAGGCGGAGGAGGAGGCGGAGGAGGAGGCGGGGGGGGAGGGGGCGGTGGAGGCGGCGGCGGAGGCGGAGGCGGCGGTGGAGGCGGCTGCGGATGAGAGGGAGACGTAGCCATAACAAATGGGGGAGAAAGGACGGCGCTATTCTAAACTTCCACGGTTACGGTGGATGGATTTTGTCTTGTGAAGGTTACAAAAAGTAGTTCATTGTGCAATTGTTGAGAACGATAAGGATGATGAAGCATGGACGGCGATACGGCCGGGCATCGAGAGGTGATAGCGGTGAACTTTTTCCTTCCAACGCTGCACTTCTTCCATGTAATGCCGCAGGAGTGGCAAGGCGTGTTCCGCGGCCTCCTCCCCGCGCCGGATGATTTCGGCGGCACGAGGATAATCACTCCCCTTCACATCGTCCAAGCTCGGCTCAATGAGGAAGTACGGCGTCCGCAGCATGGAGAGTTGCAGCCTCTCGATCTGGCGCATGTTGATCGCGTGGATGGAGTCAAAAGTGCGGCGGAAGGGGTGGCTCTTCCCCAGGACGATGGGGGGGAGGAGGAGGGAGGAGAGCGGGAAGAGCGGCGGTACCGCGTGCGCGCGGTGCCTGTTATTGACCCCGATGATGAGGTCGACGTTCATCTGTTCCACTTCCAGGAACGGGACGTTCGTCAGCAGCCCGCCGTCGGTGAGGAGGTAATCACCGAAGGGCATGGGGGGGCTGATGTATGGCAACAGAATGGAGGCAACGAGCAATCTCCCCACGGGGCCGCGATCCAGCGAGACGGGCTTTCCCGACCGGAGATCCGTGGCCACCACACGAATGGGAATGGGAAAATCTTCCAGCCGTTTCGGCGGGATGTTCGCGGTAAAAAAGCGCTCCAATGCGTCGGTGTCGATGTGGAGGCCTTGACCGGTAAAGCGGAGGCAGCGTCGGAAGTTGAGGCGCTGAAAGTGTTCGAGGATGATATGTTCGAGTTCCAAGGCATTGCCGTTACTCATCGCATATCCCACACCCATGATGGTGCCGATGGAATTCCCCGCCACCGCTTGGGCGACGATGCCTTCCCGTTGGAGCACTTTCATAACGCCGCATTGCGCATACCCGCGCGCACCTCCGGAGCCCAACGCCAAGCCGATCCTCAGCGGTACGGATTCCGCAGACATATGTGGGGGGAACGGTAGCGTTTCCTCCACACCGCGTCTAGGATGACGGCGTGAATTTTGGCGCGCGCCTCCGCGAGGCAGTGTCCCTTCCGCCCGCCCTCCTGCGCGTCATTGCCGAGGAGCGACTCTCGGGACCCGCGCTCGGGCGACTGCAGGAACGCAAATTGCGCGGGCTCCTCTTCCATGCGTTCGACCGTTCCCCCTTCTATGCACGCCACTGGGGAGGGAGCGGCATCAGCCGCAGGCACTTGGAAACCGTCCCTCTGTGCGAGATCCCTCCCGTGTCCAAGCGCATGCTCATGGAGCATTTGGATGAGGTGTTCACGCTGCCCGCGCTGCCCAAATCCTCGCTGCAGGATTTTTTGGGGAGGAAGGACAACTTCTCCGCGCTGTTCGAAAACAAGTACTGCGCGGTCCACACGTCCGGGACGAGCGGGGACTTCGGCATGTTCCTGTGCGACATGCCCGCCTGGTCCTACGTACGCAGCCTCATCATCCGGCACGTCTCCCGTCCGCCCTTTTTGCCGGGAAACCGGCTGCGCATCGCTTTCTTCGGCGCGACCCAAGGGCATTTTCCCGGCATCACTCTCCTCCGTCACGTCCCTTCCCTCCTCTATAACCCTCTCTACTGCGCGGTGGACGAGCCCCTGAGCCGGCTCGTGCCGGCCCTCGAAGCGTTTCGGCCGCAGCAGTTGAGCGGCTACGCCCTCAGCATCGCCGTGCTTGCGGAAGCGCAAGCCGCGGGGCGCTTGCACGTGCAGCCGACCAGCGTCATCTGTTCCGGCGAACCCCTGAGCGCGGAGAAGCGGGCACTCATCCGGCGCGCCTTCGGCGTGGAGCCGGTCAATTTCTACGCCTGCGGCGAATCACTCGCCCTCGGCGTTGACCATGACGGGCGCGGGTTCCGCATGTTCGACGAGGCGCACGTGTTCGAAATCCTCAAGGGCGACGGCACGGCTGCGGCTCCCGGGGAGGAAGGGAGCGTCACCTTCACCAACCTCTACAACCGCATCCAGCCTCTCATCCGGTACGAAATGAAGGACCGTCTTCGCCTCAGTCCGCAACAGGACGGTAAGCGCCTCCTCGTGCAGGGGGTCGGCGGACGCGACGTGGACCTTGTGTGGTTCCGCACGTCCGACGGCACGATGGATTACATCCATCCCAGTACGCTCGTGGAGTTCTACGTTCCCAACGTGCGGAAATTCCAGTTCGCGAGTTACCGCGACAAGCTCGTGTACCGCGCGGTATTCGGGGAGGGGCAGCAGGAGATCTACCGGATCGCGGAAGAGAAACTGCGCCAGCTCCTGCGGGAGAAGGACATGCAGGATACGGTCACCGTTTCCGTGGAGCGAGTGCCGCATCTTCTCCCCGATCCCCGTACCGGCAAGTTCGCCACCATCACCGTCATGGAGCCGTGCTCTTCTCCGTCGAATGAACTGCAAAAAAACGATATTTATTAATGATGTCCAATAGGCTGTTCTGCTCATTCTTTAGCGTAAATCAACACTATCTAAACATGTAAAAATATAGTATAATAATAGTAATACACACTCCCATGGAGACACCCACATCCCCTCCCGTGGAAACAGGGTCGCAGGCACTCATCCCTGCCCCCCCTTCGCCGCTGCCGGCACCCTTGCCGATGCTGCCGTTGGAGATGGCACGCTCCCGGCCTTGGCGCTTGTGGCTCATCGGGTTCCTGATGCTCATTGCCGCGGGCGCCGGGGCGACAATCCTGCTTCTTCCGTCGGAAAACGCCGTCCTGGTGTTGGCGCCGGTCCAGCGGGGAACGGTGGTGCAATCGGTGGATGTTGTGGGCACGGTGAAGGCGGAAGTGGAAACATCGCTCCGTTTCAAGGCGCGCGGCACCATCCGAAAGATCCATGTGGGTGTGGGGGATAAGGTGTGGAAGGGAGACTTGCTCCTGGAACTCGATGCGGAGGAATTCACGGCGCGGTTGCGCGCGGCCGAAGCGGACATACGGACCGCGGAGGGGGAAGTGAGCAAAGGGGAAGCTGCGGTGAAGGACGCGAAAGCCAGCCTCCAGAAAGTCCGGGACGGCACCCGCACCGAGGAAGTGGACGTTGCCGTCGCGGGGGTCAGCCATGCGGAAGCCACTCTGGAAGCGGCCCGTCAGAGCCTCATCGCCGCGCGGACGCAGCAAGCCAACGGGAATATCGCGCGGCAGAAATCGGAGGAGACGCTGGCAGGCATCCGGCGCCAGCAGGAGACCGACCTCAGTGGCAAGGCCGCATCCGCGTACGAGACGACGGCAAGCCAGTACGCCGTCCTCGACCATGCGCTGTCCGTCATTGAGAGCGCGCTACAGGACAACGGCGCCGCGGATACGCTTGCCTTCCAGAAGCAGTCCCTCCTCGCCGAGGCGGAACAGAGCCGCCTGTCAGCCGTGGAAGCGCTGGCGGGAGCCGTCCCCAGCCGGCCGAATTTCACCACGCCCGCGCAGGCCGCCGCAGAAATGAAAGACGCCCTTGATGCGAGTGACGCCGTCTCCGTGTACGCCGATCTCGCGTTCGCCGTCTTCCAGAACACCATTGTCAGCAGCACCCTCTCCCAGTCCGCGTTGGATGCCTTCCGGGCTTCGATGAGCGAGCAGCGGCAAGCCGTGGTGGCCGCCCGCAATGCGCTCGTGGGAGCCATCGCCCTCCTCCGCGATACCGAGGAAGCGTACGCCGTGCAGATTGCGCGGCAGCAAGAGTCACTCACGGAGGCCATGAACGCCGTCCGCGACGCCCTGGAGAAGGAACGCTCCGCCATGCGCAGCGTGGAGGAGGCGGAGCGGCTCGTGGAGATGCGCAAGGCGGAGCTCGCGCTGGCTAAAGCCCCTCCCCTCGTCACGTCCGTGCATGAGGCGGAAGCGAAGGTGGAACAGGCGGAAGGGGCGCTGCAAGCGCTCTCTGCCCGGCTGGATTCTGCCCGTGCCGCGCTCACCATCGCGCAGAGCCAGTGGAACGATACGGTGTTGCATGCTCCCATGGACGGCACCGTCACCGACCTTCCCGTGGAAGAAGGGGAGTTCGCTTCCGAGCAGGTCCTCGCCATCAGCATCTCCGGGAGCGCGCCTTCCCGCGTGGAGTCCATGGTTCCGGATGTGGATATTCCCCTCGTGCAGCTGGGGAACTCGGCTGCACTCGTCCTCGACGCGTTCCCCGATACCCCCTTCCCGCTGCGTGTCACCCATATCGAACCCAGCGCCATCGTGGTGGATGGGGTGCCGAAGTACAAGGTGACGCTCATGTTCGTCACGCTGGAAGACACCATCCGCAACGGGCAGACGGGCGACGTGACGATTGAAACGCAGCGGCGCGAACAGGCGATCTACATCCCCCAGAGCGCACTGATGGAGCGCGAGGGGCATACGTACGTGCAAGTGGCGATCAGCAAGTGGAACGCGGAGCCCCGGGAGGTGACGACCGGAATCACGGGCGAACAGGACACGGTGGAAATCATCAGCGGCCTGCAAGAAGGGGAGGAGATCGTCCTCTCCCCCGCGTTCTGATGCCCCCGGATGCGATTCCCCTCATCGCGCTCGACCGCATTTCCAAAACGTACGTCGGCGGCGGCGGGACGACCGGCGTCCTGAGGGACGTAAGCTTCAACATCTATCCGCGCGAATTCGTGTCCATCATGGGTCCCTCGGGATCGGGGAAATCGACGCTGCTCAACATCCTCGGCTTCCTCGACCACGCCAGCAGCGGCACGTACCGTTTCGGCGGGCATGACGTCACGCGGTTCTCCAAGGATCAGATGGCCCTATTGCGCGCCATGAAGATCGGCTTCGTCTTCCAATCCTTCAACCTGCTCCCCCACCTCACGGTGCTGGAGAACGTGGCGCTGCCGATGATCTACAACGATGCGCTGCCCATGCGGGAGCGCCGGTCGCGCGCGTTGCGCTGCACGGAAGTGGTGGGGTTGCGCCACCGCGCGGACCATCCCGCCATGCTGCTCTCGGGCGGGGAGAAGCAGCGCGCCGCGATCGCGCGGTCCATCATCAACAACCCGGACATCATCTTCGCCGACGAACCCACGGGCAACCTCGACAGCGTGGCCGGGAGGCAGGTGCTCGCCCTCTTCCATGAGCTCCATAACGCGGGGCGCACCATCGTCCTCATCACGCACGAGACCTACACCGCGCAGCATGCGCAGAGGGTCATTGAAGTGCGGGACGGCACCGTGACGTCCGATCGGCCGGTGGAACATCGTCTGAGCGGGAGCGAACTCTTCCTCAAGTGACCATGCGCCTCTCCGATTTCTCCGGCACGTGCTGGCAGGCGCTCCGGACCAACCGTCAGCGCAGCTTCTTCTCCTCCCTCGGCATCGCCGTCGGCATCTCCGCGGTCATTCTTCTCACGTCCCTCGGCCGCAGCGCGCAGGGGATGATCTTGGACATCATGGGGAATATCCGCGCCGACCAGATGGCCATTTTCCCGGGGCGCGGGAAATTGGAACTGGGGCCGCGCAAGTACACGGACAGCCTCAAGTACGGCGATGAGGCGGCGCTGGCGAAACTCCCCGCCGTGGAAGCCGTCTACCCGTTCGTCCTCCTGCGCAACGAGGTGCTGTACCGCGGGCGCAGCGTCCATCATGAGGTGCGCGGGGTGAACGGCGTCTACCTTCCGGAGAACGACGTGCAAATCCGGCGGGGCAGGGGCATCACCCAGGAAGACGTGGAGCGCCGCAGGTCCGTGGCGGTGCTGGGCCCCGAAACGGCGCGCCAGCTGTTCCACACGGAGGATCCGCTGGGGAAGAAGGTGAAGATCGAAGGGCAGGCGTTCACCGTGGTGGGGATCGCCGAAGCCAAAGGCACGGAAGCCATGGTCGTGATCCTCAACGCGGACAAGCGCGTGTACGTCCCCCTCTCCTCGGCGCAAGCCCTGCGGGGGGAGAAGCAGTACTTCGATGCCATCTTCCTCACGGTCAGCGGGGATGCCGCCGCAGTCAAGCGCGAGACGGAACAGATCCTCCGCAGGCAACACGGCATCAAGAACCCCGAGGGGGACATCGAGAAGGACGATTTTTTCGTTGCCACCGGTGAAGAGGTGCAGCAGATCGTCGCCAACGTGAGCCGCACCCTCACGATGTTCCTCATCGCGCTCGCCGCGCTCTCCCTCTTCATCGGCGGCATCGGGGTGATGAACATCGTCTATCTCTCCGTGGAGGAACGGACGTTCGAGATCGGGCTGCGCCAGGCGCTGGGGGCGAAGCAGGGGGATATTCTCCGGCAAATTTTGGGGGAATCGGTCCTGCTCTGCCTCTTCGGCGGCGCCATGGGCGTGGTGCTCGGCGTCGGCCTTGCCGCCGGCTCCTCCTTCTTCATAGGGCTCTATCTGGACGGATGGGCTTTCGCGTTCTCCTGGATGCCGCTCCTCTTCGCGCTGCTCGTGGCCATGGGCAGCGGCGTCTTCTTCGGCTACTTGCCCGCCCGCTCCGCGGCGCAGCTGGAACCTTCCGACGCCCTTCGCTGAACCATGCACTTCTCGGACACCACGCTCACCGGCTTGCGTTCCCTCAGCCTCCAGGGGAAGAGGGCGGTGCTCGCGGCGTTCGGGATCGTGACGGGCGTCCTCTTCATCATCCTGCTCGCCTCCATCGGCCGCAGCGCGCAGCGCGTGATCCTCTCGCAGCTCAACAGCCTCGGCGTGGGGACCATCGTCATCTTCCCCGGCACGGGGGATAACGCCGCGCTCGTCCCGGACAAGTACGGCGACGCCCTCACCTTCGAGGACGTGGAGAGCATCGGGCGCTTGCCGCAGGTCGCCGCGCTCGCCCCCGTCATCTACTTCCCGCAGACGGTGAGCCGGGGGAGGGAAAACTACGACCCGCTCGTGGTGGGCACGAACGAGCATTACATCCCCGAGAACAGCAGCGGCACGCCCGCGCTCGGCAGGCTCCTCTCCGGGGAAGACGTCCGCAGGAGCAGGCGGGTGGCGCTCCTGGGGTGGGACGTGGCGGACAAGCTCTTCGGGCGGGAGGACCCCATCGGGCAGAAAGTGAAGATCCGGGACATGAGTTTCACGGTGGTCGGCGTCCTCGCCTCCAAGGGCACGCAGTTCTTCCAGAACCCCGATGCGCGCGTGTACATCCCCCTGCCCGCCGCCAAGATCCTCACGAACAGTTCGTCCTGCAGCATGGTCGCGCTCAAGGCGCAGGGGCAGACGGAAGCGGCCGTCGCCTCCATCAAGTCGCTCCTGCGCCGCCGCCACGCCATCGAGAACCCGGACGACGACCCGGAGAAGGACGACTTCTTCATCCAAACCCCCACCGAAGCCTCGAACATCGTGGGCCCCATCACGGACGCGCTCTCCATCCTGCTGTCGCTCGTTGCGTCCATCTCCCTGGTGGTGGGAGGCATCGGCATCATGAACGTGATGTTCGCGGCGGTGAAGCGCCGCACCCGGGAAATCGGCCTGCGCAAGGCGCTGGGGGCGAAGGACGGTGATGTGCTGTTGCAGTTCCTCTTCGAAACAATCCTGCTCACCGGCGTGAGCGGTGGCATCGGCATCCTGCTGGGGGTCGGTTCCTCCTTCCTGGCGGCGCTGGTTGCGCGGTGGTTTCTCCCCGAATGGGAACTGATCATCCCGCTCTCCTCGGTCCTCAGCGCCTTCGGCGTCTCGGTGGCCATCGGGTTGCTCGCGGGGATCTTCCCTTCGGTCCGTGCGGCGCACATGGAACCCGTGGAAGCGCTGCGGTACGAATAGCGCCCTACGCCGCCTCTTCCCACAGGGCGAACATGTTGCCTTCGGTGTCTTCGCAATAGGAGAAGAATCCCTTGTGGGGAACCTTCGTCCTGGGGACGAGCACCTTCCCCCCCAGCTTCACGGTTTTCACGATGTACTCATCCACGGATTCCACCAGCACGTATACCACCATGCGCTGGCTCTCCTCGAACCGCGGTGTCATGCCGCCCTGCACGCTGATGCCCGCGTTCGTCTGCTTCTTGCTTTCGGGCAGGACGTTGATGCTCCAGTAATCGACGCCGAAAGCCATTTTGTGGAAATGCCACCCGAAGAGCGCCTCGTAGAATTTCTGCGCGCGCTTTATATTCTTGGCCGGAATGTCGAAGTGGACGATGGGGTGGTTCATGGCGGTCTGCGTGAGCATAGCAGTGTGCCGGGAAAGCGGCCAACGCGGAAGGCGGGCTTCCCGCCCGGGGGTATGGTACGATGGATCCGTTCCCCCTCTTCCCCATGAGACGTATCCTGATCGTAGAAGATGACCCGCTCCTCGTCCGCATCTACTCCGTGCGCTTCCGCGAGGAAGGCTTCGAGTCGGAAATAGCGACGGACGGCGCGCAGGCGCTGGAGAGCGTCCGCAAGAACCCGTCGCAACTCATCCTCCTCGACCTGGTGATGCCGGGCATGGACGGCTATGCGTTCCTCACCGCCTACCGCAAGGAGGGGTTGCCCGCCGTCCCCATCATTGTCCTCAGCAACCTCGACCAGCCCGCCGACATCCGCAAAGCGAAGGAACTGGGTGTGACGGATTTCATCGTGAAGGGCGCCTCCGACCTGGATAAGATCGTCGCCAGGATCAGGGAACTCTTCCCCCCGGAATCCCCGGCCTCCACCGTCCCGCCGACGCAGCTCTGACTCTCTCTCCCGCCCCTTCCTTTCAGTACGACGCTTTCGGCGCGGTCAAAGGAAGGTAGACGTGGAACGCCGTCCCCTTGCCCAGCTCCGATTCGCACTCCACCTTGCCGCCGAGGATGGTGAGGATCAGGCGTACGGTGAAGAGGCCCAACCCCAGGCCGTACGCATCCGTCTTCTGCGCGTTCTCGGCGCGCCAGAACTTGGTGAAGAGGTGGGGGAGCGCCTCGCGCGGCACACCGATGCCGCTGTCGTGCAGGATCCAATGGACCATGCCTTTCTCCACGCTCAGGATGCTCTGGATCACACCGCCGGCGGGCGTGTACTTCACCGCATTCTCCAGCAGGTTCACCAGCGCTTGCTTGAGGAGCAGGGTATCGGAGGGGACGGACGGTACGGAACCGATCGCGGACTGGTTCACCGTGATCTTCTTGGCGGTGATCTGCGGGGTGAGTTCCTGCACCGTTTGCTTGATGATGGCCGCCAGATCCGTCGGGTCTATTGTCGGCCGGAGCTGCTTGCTCTCGATCTTCACGAGCTCCAGGATGTTCTGCACCACGCGGAACATGGCGTCGGACGCTTCCGCGGATGTCTGTACCAGCAAGTCCACGTCCGCAGGCGGCATCTCCTTATACTTCCGCAGCTGCAGGAGGGACCACTTCATGGCCGTGAGCGGCGTGCGGAGCTGGTGCGCCACGATGGAAACGTAGTCCGTCATGTCGTGCTCGGCGACATGCCGTCCCGTGACGTCATCCATCGAAACGAGGATGGTGTGCAGCACGCCTGCCGCGTCGAACAGGGGGATGGAATGGACCCTCCACGTCATGGGCGTCCCCACCCCGGACGTGACGACGATGCCGTCCTTCATACATTCCTCATTCGTCCGCTTGGTCGTGAGGGCGGGGATGTCCCCTTCGGGATACGGGGTGCCCTCCGCGGTGCGGAAGAGGCGGTGGATGTCGTGCAGGGTGGCGGGGGCGGGGATCTGGAGGCGCGAGAAGAGGGTCTCGGCGAAACTGTTGCTCTGCAGGAGGCGCAGGGATTCCGCCTCCACGAGGCAGATGCCGAGCGGCATGTTGTCCAATATCTGCCGCAGGACGAGGACCTGCTCATCCACCTGTCCGATGTCGGACGTCCGCACCACGAACCACTGCGGTTCGCCGAACTCCCCCGGCACAGGGGCCAGGGAGAGCGCCGCGCTGAAGCGCGAACCGTCCCTGCGCTTCTGGACCATGGCGCAGCTGAGCGGCTTCTTGCTGTTGCGTACGTAGGCGAGCTGCTGTTGGAAGGTCTTCCCGTTCCGCGGAGGCTCCAGCCATTCGTCGGGGCCGTGGTCCAGCAGCCCCGAGGGGGTGTCATTCATGAGGCGGAGGAACGCGTCGTTGGCGAAGGCGATCCTCCCGTTCTCGTTGAGGATGTACAGCGCCTCCTCCGTCTGCTGGCTGGCGAAGGAGAACGCCTCGGGGGGCGGGACGATGTGCGAGAAGGGGGAACCGTGGGCGGCCGAAAGCCGCTGGTGCGCACGGTATTGTTCCGCGGCGCGCTCCAGGGTGAGCATCTCCAGCTCCGCGGTGATCGGCAGGATGAGCGACCCCAGCATCCACAGCTCCGAGCTGAGCGCGGCGGCGTTCGTGTCCGCGCCGAAGGAGAAGAGCAGGTAGGTGATGGCAGCCTGCTGGAGGAGCGCGAGCCACAGGACGCTGTTCTCAAAGGAATCGTGCAGCCATGTCCCCCGCCAGAGAAGGAAGGCGAATGCCGCAAGGTTGAGGAGGAAGGGGAGGAGCTCCGGCCCGCTTCCCAGTATGCCCAGGGAAGGGAGCTGCGGCGGGAAGGGGACGGCCAGCCAGAGGCAGAGGATGAGGAACGGCGGCAACAGGAGCGCGAGCGCCATGGGAATGGGCCGCTTGCGGAATGTGCAGCCGTTCCAACGCCGGTGGAAGGAGAGGGCGTACCCCAGGAGCGTGGCGCTCGCGAAGAGGTGCGCGAAGAACGGGAGCCATGCGCGCATGGCGGGAACGGTCGTCTGCGGATGCAGCCAGGGGATGGAGGCGGATTGGTGGGCGAAGAGGAGGAGCGGCGCGATGGCGGCGATGGAGATCCATGTCCCCATCGCAAGGACGAAGCGCGGGAGGGTGGGTCGCACCATGTACCGGTGCGTGAGGAGGAGCGCCGCGAGCAATGTGGGCACCGTTCCGTACTGCCACAGGTCCACGAGGAACGGAGGGGGCGTGGCGCGCACGTGCGGCAGCAGCCACAGGATGGCCATGAACAGGAAGAAGACCGCCGCGAGGACGAGCGCCCGAATGGAGAACGCAGGCGCGTCCGGAGGAGGGGAAGGGTGGATCTCCATGGATCCGGCTATTATAGCAGTATTGAGCCCAAAACGCCATGTGGCTTGGGGTGCTCGAAGGTCCGCTTCCGAGGCTGTCCGTAGCGCATCCCGCGGCTCGGGGAACGGCGCCTTGTCATTTGACATCACTCCTTCCCCTTCTCTAGTCTCCCCCTTCGAGCGCCGTATCCTCGGTATCCTCGGACTCTTCGGCATCCTCATCACTCATGCCCCACCATCTCGTCATCGTCGAAAGCCCCGCCAAAGCCAAGACCATCAAGCGTTTCCTGGGGAAGGACTTCACCGTGGAAGCGAGCATGGGGCACATCCGCGACCTCCCTTCCAGCACGCTCGCCGTGGATACGGAGAACGGCTTTGAGCCGGAGTACGAGGTGCCGGCGGAGAAGAAGAATGTGGTGAAGAAGCTCAAGGATGCGCTCAAGGAATCCGACGAGCTGTGGATCGCCACTGATGAGGACCGGGAGGGGGAGGCCATCGGCTGGCACCTGACGCAGGTATTGAAGGAGGATCCCGAGACCGTAAAGCGCATTGTCTTCCACGAGATCACCGAGACCGCCATCAAGGCGGCCGTGGAATCTCCCCGCACCCTGGACATGAAGCTGGTGGAGGCGCAGCAGGCGCGCCGCGTGCTGGACCGTCTCGTCGGTTACACGCTCTCCCCGTTCCTCTGGAAGAAGGTGTACCGCGGCCTCTCCGCCGGGCGCGTGCAGTCCGTGGCCGTGCGCATGATCGTGGACCGCGAGCGGGAGATCCGGGCGTTCAACGCGGAGGAGTACTGGACGCTGGATGCCCTGCTGGAAACGGGGAAGAAGGAAGCGTTCAAGGCGGGGCTCAGCAAGCGCGACGGCAAGAAGTTCGTGCCGGGGTCCCAGGAGGAAACCGACCAAGTACTCGATGAGTTGAAGGGGGCCCCCTTCGCCGTTGCCTCCACCGATGAGAAGGAACTCAAGAAGTACCCTGCGCCGCCGTTCACCACCTCCACGCTCCAGCAGGAAGCCGCGCGCAAGCTGGGGTACTCCGTCAAGCAGACCATGATGATCGCGCAGCAGCTGTACGAGGGCATCAACCTGGGCAAGGGCGAGGGCATGATGGGGCTCATCACGTACATGCGCACGGACTCCGTGCACCTCAGCGACAAGGCGCTCCAGGACGCCGCCCAAACGGTGGAGAAGCACTACGGCCGCGAGTACGTCCTCAGCGAACCGCGCAAGTACAAGACCAAGTCCAAGGGCGCGCAGGAGGCGCACGAAGCCATACGCCCCGCCGAAATTTCCCGCACGCCGGAATCCCTCGCCGGCGTCCTCGACCACCAGCAGCTCAAGCTCTACACGCTCATCTGGAACCGCACCGTGGCCACGCAGATGGCCGCCGCGGAACTCAAGCGCGTGGGTGCGGACATCGCCGCCGGGCGCTACACGTTCCGCGCCACCGGCCAGACCATCCTCTTCGACGGCTTCCTCCGCCTCTACATGGAAGGGAAGGACGAGGGGGACGCCAAGCAGGATGAGGACGTGGAAGAGGGCGGAGCCCTTCTGCCGCCGCTCGCGCAGGGGGATCCCCTCAACGTGCAGGAGCTCAAGCCGGAGCAGCACTTCACCAAGCCGCCCCCGCGCTACACCGAGGCGAGCCTCGTCAAAAAACTCGAGGAGGAGGGGATCGGCCGCCCCAGCACGTACGCCCCCACCATCAGCACCATCCAGCAGCGCGGGTACATCAAGAAAGAAGGAAAGCAGCTCGCGCCGGAGCTCATCGCCTTCACCGTCATCGACCTCCTGGCCGAGCACTTTACGGACATCGTGGACACGCAGTTCACGGCGAAGATGGAGCAGTCACTGGATGACATCGCGGAGGGAGGGGTTTCCAGCGCCGATTTCCTGGGCGACTTCTACGGACCCTTCACAAAACTCGTAAAGGAGAAGACGCAGGAGATCCAGAAGAAGGACGTGCTGCCGGAGCGGGAGCTGGGCAAGGATCCGCAGACGGGGCTCCCGGTGGTGGTGCGCATCGGCAGGTTCGGGCCGTACGTGCAGCTCGGCCGCCTGGAGGATGCGCCGCAGGAGAAAGGCAAGAAGACGAAGAAGCCCAAGCTCAAGAGCGCATCGGTTCCCAAGCACCTCCCCTCCGAGGAGGTCACGCTGGAGCAGGCGCTCTCCCTCCTCTCCTTCCCCAAGGAACTCGGCTTGATCAACGGCGAACCCGTCACGCTGGCCATCGGGCGCTTCGGCCCGTACCTCAAGTGCGGGGAGGCGACGGTGAGCGTGAAGGACCGCGACATCATGGCCATCACCCTCAAGGACGCCGAAGAGATCATGAAGGAATCCAAGGAGCAGAAGCGCAAGGCGGCGGAGCCCCTGCGGAACTTCGGCAAGGATCCCGACACGGGCGGCACCATCCTCCTCAAGGACGGCCGCTTCGGCCCCTACGTGACGGACGGCAAGACCAACGCTTCCCTGGGCAAGAAGCTCTCACCGGAGACCCTTACTCTGGAACAGGCCATTGATTTGCTCCGCAAGAAGCGCCTCCGCGGCCCCAGCAAATGGCGGAGGAGGGGGTAGACCGGGTTCGTTCTCACTATGCTCGAACCACGCCACGGCATCTCGGCGTAGTCCCGTCCGCCGAGGCGGACGGACGAAGCCGGATGGCGGCGCAGGGGGTAGCCCGGGTTCGAGGGAAGTACTTGCATATCGAAATGGTGACGATAATCCTGTAGAATAGTACTGGTTTCCTCCGGTTGCTCTTTTTCTTTTCTCCCGTAGGCGCGTAGCTCAGTTGGTAGAGCACAGGTCTCTCGGATGATCTCGAGCTGAGCGCAATCCCGCGCGGCGGGAGCAGCGCGAAGCCGAGAGCATGCGATCCCCCGGAGCGAACGGAGTGAGCGGAGTGGGGACAAAACCTGGGTCGCCTATGGCTGCAGCACGACATACTATGATAAGTACAGATGACGATTGTTCTTTCCCTCATGTAGGCGCGTAGCTCAGTTGGTAGAGCACAGGTCTCCAAAACCTGGGGTCGCAGGTTCGATCCCTGCCGCGCCTGCCAGAGTAATAACTCACAACAACTCCCGGAAGTTCCTTGCATCTGCGAACGGCCGGCCATAGCCAAGAGGCAACGGCTGGCCGCGCCTTCCATGTCCTGTTCGCGCAGGTCTGATGCATTCTCCTCACTTTCCCATCAACTCCCTCGCCTCACCGTTCCCTCCGTCAATGCGGAGCGCCGTACGGAGGTGGGCTTCCGCTTCGTCCTTCTCTCCTTTTTTGAGCAAGAGCTTCGCCATCCCCACGTGCGCCTCGGCGGAGCTGGGGTTCCACTCGAGCGCCGCGCGCAACTCCGCCTCCGCGTCGTCCGTGTTCCCTCCCTGCAGGAGGAGCCGCGCGAGGGAAACGCGGGCCGCAACGTAGGAGGGGTCCAAGAGCACCGCCGTGCGGTACCGTTCCATGGCGCCCGCCGGATCCCCCGTCTGCTCCAGGAGCGAGCCGATGGAGAACACGGGTTCGGGGTTCAGGGGGTCCGCCTCCATCACCCGCTCAAACTGTTCTCGCGCGGAGGGCACGTCGCCGTTCGCCGCGTACACGAAGCCCGCGTGCAGGCGCAGACGTGGGTCATCCCCATACTGCAATCCTTCCTTGAGGATATCGAACGCTTCCTTGATCTGCCCCCGCTTGCGACGGATGCTGGCGAGCGACGCGCGCGCGTCCACAGACTCGGGATAGGTTTTGAGCACGTTGCCATAGATGGTTTCCGCAGAATCCCAGGTGAAGGTCTGGTGCACGGAGAGGCCGAGTGCAACCGTGAGGACGACGGTCACCGGCACCCAAAGTGTTTCGCCGGAAGGACGGTACCGTTCCAGGAGCAGGCTGAGGAGCAGTGCCAGGAGCAAAGCGATGCCCACCGAGGGGAGGTACGCGTAGCGGTCCACGGCGAAGAGGACGCTTGCGCCCTTGCGGCCGTGGAGGAGGGTGGGGGAGAGGGCGACGAGGTAGAAGAGGAACCCGAAGGCGAGGGGCCGGCTCCGCTCAGGATCGCGACGCCACAGGAAGATCACTCCTACGGTGAGCATGAGCAGCGCGAGGAGCGGGAGGAAGAACGCCGGCTCCGTCACGCTCACCTTCCCTTGGTACGGGTAGAGCACGCCCAGGTTGAAGGGCAGGAGGAGCTTCTGCAGGTAGAAGGCTGTGCTCTTGGCCGCCACGAGCAGCGTCTCCACGGGGGAGAGCATGGCGAGGATCCTCTCCTTTCCGCCCATGGCCACCAGGCCGAAGACAATGGAGAGGAAGAAGTGGGGAAGTTTCTCCACGACCATCCGGGGCGTCCATTTCCTGCGCTCCCACAGGAGGTCGTAGAGGAGGAAGAGCACGGGGAGCGTGACCGCCATCAGCTTGGCGAGGAGCGAGAGGAGGAGCGTTACGATGCTCCAGGCGTAGCCGCGCCTCGATCCTCCGCGATACTTCACGTACGCGATGAAGGAGAGGAGCGCGAAGAAGGTGGAGAGCAGATCCTTGCGACCCGCGATCCACGCCACGGCTTCGGTGTGGAGCGGGTGCACGGCGAAGAGGAGTCCCGCGAGGAGGGCGGGGAGCTTCTTCCCAGTCATGAGGAACAGGAGCCACATCACGAGCAGCGCGTTGCCCGCGTGGAGGAGAATATTCGTCAGGTGGTACATCCACGGCTGCAGCCCCGCCGCCATGTAGTCCACCTGGAAGCTTACGAGGGTGAGCGGGATATAGAGCTCGGGGTCGTACGTGGTAAAGGCCAGCCGCAGGCTCTCCGCGTTCACGCCGTGCGCGGCGAGGTTGTGCACGATGAGGAAGGAATCGTCCGCCGGCGCAAACCCCTGGAAGAGCGACCTGCCGTATGCCAGGAAGACGAGGGTAACCGTGAGAACCGAAACGAGGAACAGCGTCCGGGGGCGGGGGAGGGAGGGATGATCCATCGGTGGGAGTATAGCGGGCGGGTTGAAGAGCGGAGGCATCATCAATTTTTGGCTTTGTCCAGCCATTGTTGATGGAGAACAACTCTTTGTGCTTGTCCCGTGCAGCGGCGTGTGTACCGTAGCGGCAACATGTCTTCTCCTGAACATGAGGCAGAGCATGTGCTGACACCCTTCGCGGAAGAGTTGGTTCTGGACGTCGAGAGTGCGGTGAAGAGCGGTGACCCTGCAAACATCACCCGTATGGAACACATCCTCACGAGTTATGCGGATGAAAGGGAAATTGATTTCGCCGACCGCAATGAACTCATGCAGAAAATGTCCGCACTCCTGGCGGAGGAGCAGAACAAGGATACGAAGCAACCGCAGGGGGAATCGGAACAGCATGTGGCATGAAGAATCGGCGTGAAGATCGGAGGCGGTTGTGCCACACTGGCGCCGTTCCTCTTTCGTCATGATCGACTTCCACCGCAAGATGCTGGCGGATACCGTGCGCAACGAAGCGTTCGCCAAAGCGCTGCGCGCCGCGGTCAAACCCGGTTCCGTCGTGGCGGACATCGGCGCGGGGACGGGGTTCCTGGGGTTCATCGCGTCGCAAGCGGGAGCCAAGGAGTGCCACCTCTACGAGAGCGGGGACGTGTGGGCGGTGGGGAAGAACATCGCCAAGCGCAACGGCATCAAGAACTGCACCTTCGTCCACCGCCACTCGACGGAGGTGAAGAAGCCGGTGCCCGCGGACGTCGTCGTCTCCGAGACGCTGGGGAACTACGCGCTGGAGGAGCACATCCTGGAAACCATGAACGACGCGCGGGAACGGTACCTCAAACCGGGCGGCACGCTCATTCCGCGCGGCCTCACGCAGTTCGCCTGCCCCATCATCAGCGACAGGCCGGTGAGGGAGTTGGACGTATGGGGGCAGGTCGGCTTCGGCCTGGACTTTACCCCCGCGCGCGAAGTGGCGTTCCACAACGCGTACGTGCGGACCATGCTCCCCGCGGATCTCCTCGGCGGGGGGAGCGCGGCGCAGGTGGTTGATGCGCTGGATTTTACGCAGCCGAACGAGAGCCGCCGCGCGCTCACGGGGCAGTGGAAGGTTGCGGAGGGCGCCTCGGTCTACGGGTGCGCCCTGTGGTGGGAGGCGGAACTCGCCCCCGGCATCATCCTCTCCACCGATCCCTCCAAGGCGGCCACGCACTGGGAACAGATCGCGCTCTTTCTCCCGGAGCCGCTGCATGCCCAAGCGGGCGACGCCTTGATGCTCACCCTCACGAGCGACACCGCGGTGGGGCGGGGGATCAACCTCACGTGGCAGATGCGGGTGTTCCGGGGCGGGAAGAAAGCGGGGGAGTCGATGATGATGGACATGCGCAAAGGGCATTTGGATTGAGGCGCCTGGAAGAGGAAGCGGCCTTGTCATTTTTCATTTCTCATTTCTAATTTAACATTCCCCAATGGTCGGGAAAGCGGATTTTTGGTATACTGATCAGAAATGAAGATAGAAATTGATGTTCCACGTCCGTTCCTCACGTTGGCGATCGTCGGCGCCATCGGCTGGGGTCTGTACAACTCGCTGCAAGGCGGCGGCTTGGCGGCCGACCTCACGGGAGGCGCAGCTTCTTCCTTGCCCTACGCGGCGGAGCCTGCGGGGGCAACGTCATCGGATTACGGCGCCGCGGTGGCCGAAGCGGTGGGCGGACAAAACTCTTCCGCGCTCTCTTCCCGTGCGCGGCCCCCCACACAGGCGGAGCTGGACGTGCTCCGCGGACGCGCGGAGCAGGAAATGCTGCAGCGCAAGGTGGAGATCCTCCGCGGACAGTTGAAGGTGTTGGATGCGGAGCGCGCTTCGATGGGTGACGAGGTTGATCCCACGCTCGCTCTCCAGTTCCAGAACGCCTCGCGCATCCTCCAATCGCTGTTACAGGACCAGCAGCGCGCCGACGAGTTCATGCTTGCGGCCCTGGGGCAGATTTGGGAGGCGCAGCAGCACGCCATTGCGCTGGGGGCCAACCCCCCGCAGGGCGTGGCGCGCGTGGCGCTCGCGTGGCCGGTGCAACCCACGCTGGGCATTTCCGCCGGCTTCCATGACCCCGCGTACGAAGACCGCTTCGGCTTCGCGCACGACGCGGTGGACATCCCCGTCCTCCAGGGCACGGACGTGCGCGCGGCGGCGGACGGCACGGTGGAAGAAACGGCGGACCACGGTCTGGGCTTCAGTTACGTGACGGTCAAACATGCCGACGGCACCGTGACGCTCTACGGGCACCTCACCACGTTCTCGGTGTTGCGCGGCGCCGTGGTGAAGGCGGGGGACGTGCTCGGCCTTTCCGGCGGGCGCCCCGGCACGCCCGGCGCCGGGCTCTCCACGGGGCCGCACCTGCACTTCGGCGTCTTCCGCGATGGTGCCGCCATCGATCCCATGGGGGAACTGCCGCCCTTCTCCAGTTTCATCGGGACGCAGAAACCCGCCGCGCAATCCTCTTCCTCGTCCGTGCCCAAGGCGGTTCTGCAACAGGGAGCGGGGGTTCCTGTTCTGAAAATCGGAGAGTAGGTGGTAGGGGATAGGGGGTAGGGGGTAGGGGGTAGGGGGTAGGGGGTAGAATGCTTATTTTCTTCTACAACCTACAACCTACTACCTACTACCTCACTCCAAACACTTACAACCGAGAAACCAACATCCTCGCATACATATCCGTCATCCCCGCCACGTAGTCCTTCACGGCTTCGGGGAGGGTGCTTCGCGTATCGGCTTGGAGCTCCAAGATCTTTTCCGGAGGGTTCTGCAGGAACCGGTCGCAGAGGGTGCGGATAATCCCCTGCCCTTCCTCGCTCGCCTCCACCACGCGCGGATGGCTGTACATCCGTTCCCACAGGAATGCCCGGAGCGGGGCCAAGTCCCCTTCCAGCGCATCGGAGAAGTACACGAGGGGCGCGGGGGAATCGTACGCGTTCTCCAGCGTGCGGATGCCCGCGGTTTCCAGCCGCCGCGCCGTTTCCGCGTAGAGGTCGGTGACGAGCAGGTGGATGAGCGCGCCGCCCAGCAGGGTCTTGCGCTCCTTCCTCCTCTCGTTCGCCTGTTGCACGAGGGGGATGGCCGATGCCTCGTCCATGGAGAAGAGTCCCGCGCGCAACCCGTCGTCGCAGTCATGGCCGAGGTAGGCGATCTCGTCCGCGCAGTTCACCGCCTGCGCCTCCAGAGAGAGTCCCCTGGGGAACCCGAGGGGCGGGCGGTTCAACGCTTCACGGTGCTTCTGCATCCCTTCCACCACTTCCCGGTTCAGGTTGAGCCCCGCCGCAAGCGGGGAATGCTGCTCCAGCAGCGTGACGATGCGCACCGACTGCGCATTGTGCTCGAAGGAGAGGCCGTGCCCCTTCATCCACGTATCCAGCGTCTCCTCCCCGCGGTGGCCGAAGGGCGGGTGGCCCAGGTCGTGCGCGAGCGCGATGCATTCCGTAAGGTCCTCATTCAGCCCCAGCGTGCGCGCGATGTCCCGCCCGATCTGCGCCACTTCCATGGTGTGCGTCAGCCTCGTCCGGTAGTGGTCGCCTTCCCCCGCCACGAACACCTGCGTCTTCCCCTGCAGCCTGCGGAACGCCTGCGTGTGGATGATGCGGTCGCGGTCGCGTTGGAACGGCGTGCGCGTCCCGTCTTCCGGTTCCGCGGCCGGCCTGCCGAGCATGCCCGTGGGCGGAACGGCGTAGGATGTCATTGCAGTGTCAACGTCACCGTTACGGGTGCGGAGGCATCTTCCCCGTCGCTCGCTTGGTACATGAAGGTCACCGTGTCCGGCGTAGTGGGGGCGGGGACGAAGGTGAACGAGCCGTCGGGCTCCAGGGCCAGGATGCCGGAGGAGGGCGGGACGGTGAGGATGGCGGTGAGCGCGGTGCTCTCCTTGTCGCCGTCGTTTTGCAGCAGCCCCTCCGCGGCGGGGATGGTGCGCGGAGAGAGCCTCTCGATGACGTAGGAATCCGGCGCCGCCACCGGCGCGTCGTTGACGGAGGTGACGGTGAGGGAAACGGTGGCGGGGGAGGAGCCCGTGGTGCCGGCATAGGTGCGGTAGACGAAGGAGTCATCCCCGTGGAAATCCTCCTGCGGCACGTAGAGGAAGGATCCGTCCCTTCCCAGCGTGAACGCGCCGTGGACGGGTGCCTTCAACAGGACGGCCGTCAATCCCCTCTTACTTGCCGCAAGGTCATTCAGCAGCACGCCCGGCACCTCCATGAGCAGGGTGGCATCCTCTTGCATCGTGTAGTTGTCGTGGAGCGCCGGGGGGGTGGGCGGGAGGACGGGCTGGGTGAGGGAAGCGCGGAGGGAAGAAGGCTGCATACCCCATACTGCCGCCGCCGTGACCCCTGCAAGGAGGAGCGCGGTCATGGCAAAGGATCCTCCGAAGGCGCGCAGGAGTCCCGGGGAAGGGCGGGGCCGTTTCGTCCGGGGAGACCGCATGGCGTCCATTGTAGCAGCTCTTGGCGGGAACCAAACGATCCCGCTGCGGCATCACGCGAATGAATTCGCGCAATGCCGCTTCCGTTTTACTAACATGTCCAATCTCGTTTGCGAATGAAACAAGTGCCGAAGGCAGGCTCCGCCTGCCTGGAGGCACACCTTGAAGGGAAAGGGTTTTCCGAAAGGGAAAACCGACAAGGTTTGCCCTTTCGCAATACGTCCAAACGACCGTCGGGCAGTGACGCTTGTCCCTGGCGTGTCCAGGTGGGTGGCCGCAGCCCGGCGCCACAGCGCCGAACGATTGAGCCTCCCTTCACAAGCTATTAGAGAAGAAACGTTGCTGCCACATGACGGGTCGTCGAGACGGACATCATCGTACCAACGGCCGCAGCGAACATGCCAGCAAATTTGTTGAACCTTTGCGTACCGCATCACGGTCGCCTCCTCTATAGGACCAGTAGGTTCCGCTGCCGCAAGCCGTGCAATCGGGTTGACGCTCGAACCGTTCCTCCCGCACGCCCAGCTTCCACAGCTGGTCTTCGGCAATCGCCCGCAGGTCAACGTTCCTCCCCGAGAAGAACCGGCGGTCGATACCCGGCAGCTCCTTGCGCGGATCCGTGAACTCCGCGCACTCCCGGCACAGGGAGGGTCCCGCGGCGACGTACGTATCCTCGGGGCGGATATTCCATTCCTCCCGAAGCAGGTCGAACGTGGCGGGGAGGATGCCCGCCAAAAGGCCCTTCCATCCGGCATGGGCGAGCGCAACAACGTGTTGCTCCGGCGCATAGATGAGGAAGGACTGGCAGTCGGCAACGCGGATGGTGAGAGCGAGGTGGGATGCATCCGTCGCCACCGCGTCCGCTTGCACGTCCCTCCGGATTCTCTCGCGTGTGATCACGGCTGTGCCGCCGTGTACCTGGTCGAGTGCCACCACGATGCGGGCGTTCATCTTCTCCCGCACGGATTCATCTGTGTGCGCGCCATCCTTCTTATCAAAGAAGGCGATAGTAAGGCGGTTGCTAAATTGGTCGAAGATGCGGAACGGTTGAGAGGGCATATGTGTGGGTATGGTAGCGATGAATCAGAGAACGTCTATGAATGAGAAATGTGAAATGCAAAATGAGAAATGATTGCTGCATACGCTCGATCTGAGGAAATACTCCCATCATTTTGCATTTCTCATTTTTTCATTTCTCATTGTTCATCAATGGTTCGCAACAGCTCCGGTATCAGATCAATCACCTCCTCCGCCGTATACGCCGCTCCTTTTTCCTCGAAGAGCATCGTTCCCGCCCGCTTGATCACCGTGCTCGCCGCCTTGCAGGCGTCCTCCGCGGGCAGCTTCTGCGCCCTGAGCCCCCCGATCAGCCCCGCCAGCGCGTCGCCCGTGCCTCCCACCGTCAACCCCGCGTTCCCTCCCGTCACCAAATGGACGGTACCGTCCGCGGCGGCGATGCGGTCCTCCGGCCCCTTGAGGTGGATGGTGATCTCCGCTTCCTTCGCCGCCTTGCCGATCTCCTTCTCCTCCAGCCCCATCCGCTCCAGTTCCCCCAGATGCGGCGTGAGCACGGCGTCCCTTCCCCGCACAACGTCAATGGTCCACGGCTGCAGCGCGGAGGCATCCAGCACCAGCGCGCACGGCGCTTCCGCAACGAGGGTCTTGAGCGCATCCAGCACCTCCGGCGTGCGGGAAAGGCCGGGGCCTATGACCGCGGCGTCCATCGTCGCCAGGAGCTCGAGCAGCACGGGCACGTCCTCCGCCGCAAGTTCGTCCCCCGCGAAGGGATGGACTTGGAAATTGAGGGACGTCATCCGCGAGATGAACTGGTGCAGCTTGGGCACGGCGACGAAGATCAAATCCACCCCGCTCGCTTCCGCCGCCAGCGCGGAGAGCAGCGGTGCGCCGTGGATGGTGGCGCTTCCGCCGATCACGGCCACTTTGCCATTCTCTCCTTTATGGGACTGCGGATCGCGTTGCATTGAATGGATGATAGAGAAGCGGAAAAGAGGGAGGGATTGACAGAAATAAAATACAGCGAATAATGTTCATTGAACCGGCGATGCCACTCTCGTGGCATCACTTCCGGCTCATCTTCTGATCATTGTCACCGGAGTAGGAGTGCAACAGTATGATACGATCGCGAATTAATAGTTTATATGTGATTATCGGGTTGTCGGTGATGGCTATGATTGTCGTGTTCGTCCTGATTATTCTTAAAGCAAAGAATGAAAGTGCGGATGTGGACAAGTATCGCGCCAAAGTTCACGAGCGAGTGGTGCAACTCAGGGATGATCCCGTGGGATGTGCGCAGTTCCTGGAGGATTTATTGCATGACCAATCGCAGCCGCCCGATGTGATCCGAGAAGTACTGGTGAGGGAAATGGCGCAGCAGCGCATCGTCTCGTTTGCCCAAGGCGCGGAGGATACGAAGCGCGCATTGTATTACTACAATCTGGCTGCACGGCTTCCCTCTTGTAACGGGCAGTAAGAGAGTTGGTTGTGACAACTATCAGATCAACCGGCGTCCACGCGGCGCCGGTTTTCTCGTAATCCTCGGCATCTTCTTCTGCTATCATCCCATTTCCTATGACGGAACTCATCCTCTTGGTCATCACATTCGTGGCGCTCTCCGGGCTGCTCTCGCTCCTCGATGCCGCCATCATCAGCCTTCACCAGGCGGAGGTGGAAGAAGTGGCAGCGCGGCACCTGTACGGAGGGGGCGCGCTGCGGCGGCTCATGGACCGGCAGATGCGCGCGGTGATCATGCTCGTCATCCTCACCAACGCCGTCAACATCCTGGGGCCGGTGGTCATCGGCGTGCGCGCCACGCTGCTCTTCGGCAACCAGGTGCTGGGCGTGCTCACCGCCGTCCTCACGGCGCTCACCATCCTCTTCTCGGAAATCATCCCCAAGGCGCTGGGCACGCGACACGCGCCGGCGGTAGCACGCTTCAGCGCGCCAATCCTCCTGGCGGTGATCCTCGTCTTCTCGCCCGTCGTCTCCCTCATCGAGTGGATGGTCAAGCCGTTCCGCAAGGGCGAGCGGCCGGTGGGCACGGAGGAGCAGATCCGCGCGCTCGTAAAAATCGGGGCGCGGCGGGGGCTCATCGAGGAAGACGAGCAGCGCATGATCGCCCGCACCTTCTTCCTTAACGACCGCACGGCCGCCGACATCATGATTCCCCGCGAGCGCATGGTGGCCTTTGCGCCGCAGACGACCATGCGCGGGGCGGCGGACATCGCGGCGAAGGCGCTGCACCACCGCTATCCCGTCATCGGCCCGGGCCCGGACGAGGTCCGCGGGTTCGTGATGAGCCGCGACATTTTGCAGGCGCTGGTGGAGGGGAGGGGGGAGGACTCCGTGATGACCATCGTCCATGAGCCGGTGCTGGTCTCCTCCCGCATGCGCGCGGACGCCATATTGGAGGTCCTCCGTGGGCGCCGCTTGCACCTGGCCGTCGTCCGTGACGACGGGCACAAGGTGGTGGGCATCGTGACGTTGCACGAGATCCTGGAAGAGTTGGTGGGGGATATGCAGGGGGAAATGAAATGAGGATTCCGACGATGCCGAAGAGTCCGAGGAGTGTCTAGGATGATCGAATATGTTGTATATACGATGTCTATACATCCTTCGTTCCCTTTTCCACTTCCTCCCGTATCCGCTCCTTGAACTTGGAGGCGGCGAAGGGACGGGCAAAATCCCGAATCGCGTCGGGGTCGAAGCGTCGGGTGGAGAACGCACGGAGGGCGTCGACGAGCGATTCCTGCGTCTGCTCGGCGAAGAACAACCCCGTCTTCCCGTCCCGTACGCTGTCCAGGGCGCCGCCCGCGCCGTAGGCGATCACCGGGGTGCCGCACGCCTGCGCTTCCACGGGCACGATCCCCGCATCCTCGTACTGCGGGAAGAGCAGCGCTTTGGTCCCCGCGTAGAGCGAGGGAAGCTCCGCCTCCGGCACGAAGCCGCGGAAGGTGACCGTGGGGCCCGCGAGCTTGCGGAGCCTGCCCTCATCATGCCCGCGTCCCGCAATCGTGAGCGGGAGCTGGAGCGCGTTCGCCACGGCGATGAGGAGATCGAACTGCTTGTACGGGACCAAACGGCCGATGGCGAGGAATTCCTTCCGTTCTCCCATGGGCCGGAGCGGTGCTTCGAAGAAACGGTCGGAGACGGGCGGGGGAATGACCGTGCTCTCCCGCGCGTAGATGCGCCGGATCCTCTGCTGCGTCTCGGTGGAGTTGGCGATGAACGTGTCCACGCGCTTGGCCGTCTGCAGGTCCCAGCGCCGCAGCCTCTTGAGCTGACGCTTGATGCGCGGCCGCAGCCACTGCGGGATCCGGAAGTCCTTGAGGTACTGCTCCTCCATTTCCCATGCGTAGCGCATGGGCGTGTGGCAGTAGCACACGTGGCGGGCGCCGGGCGGCGGGATGATCCCCTTGGCCACCGCATGGGAGGAGCTGAGCACCACGTCGAAGCCGCGGAGGTCGATATCTTCCACCACGCGCGGCATCCAGGGGAGGAGGACCTGATGCAAGCCGACGAGCCGGTACCACTTCTGCAGCGGCGTCACACGGATGTCCGCGCCGCTCAAGGGGCCCAGGCGGCTCCGCCGCGCCACGGTGGTGAAGATGGGCGCCTGCGGCCACAACGCATGGAACTCCGCGATGGCGTGTTCGGCGCCGCCGAAGACGGTGAGCCAGTCCGCGATGATGGCGAGGTTCATGGGGGGATGATAGAGGATTCCGAGGATTCCGACGATTCCGACAAACAGATGTGGAGGGAAATTCGGCGTTTCTTCCTTACATTCCTCGGACTCATCGGAATCATCGGACTCTTCTCTCCTATCCTCTCCTTTCCGCAAACCCTCAAAACACTCTATGATGAGGCCCGATGTTGTTGCGTCCCACACGCCTTCCGCGTCGGTTCAACCGCCATGTGAGCAAAAGCACGGCGGCCTTCGTCAAGCGGAGGCACGTGCGGCGCAGGCAGTACACCCGGGAGCGGTGGGTGCGCGGGCTCCGCAAGTCGCAGCGGGTGTTCTCGTGGGGGTGGGATTTTTTGCGGCAGTGGTTGTGGCTGAGCCTCGCAACGGCCCTCCTCATCACGTTCGGAGTCATCCTCTTCTCCCCGCTCGTGCACGTGCGGGAGATGCGGGTCAAACGCACCGACCCCCGCCTGGACAGCGAGAAGATCCAGAAGGCGCTGCGCCCCCTCTTCGGCAAGCACCTGTTCTTCCTTCCCGCGCAGGACGTACGCCTGCTGGTGCAGGACGCCATGCCGGATGCCGCGAAGATCGAGGTGGACAAGCAATACCCCTCCACGCTCGCCATCACCATCACGCTCCAGTCGCTCCTGGCGCGCCTGCAGATCGATGAGGAAGGGAGGGGGAGCGTGGCGGCCGTCACGGCTTCGGGAAGCGCCCTTCCCTCCGGGAGCGGATCCGTAAAGAAACCCGCGCCCCGCTTCGATTACCTCACGGAGAACGGCCTCTATCTCTCCCTTCCCTTCGAAGCCGCCGTCTCCGCGCCCCTGCAGTCCCTCCGCATCGTGGATTGGGCGGTGCGCCCGGCACCGGGTTCCCCCCTCCTTTCCCCCGACTTCCTCAAACGCATGCGGGCGGCGGAGGAGCTGCTGCGCCAGCAGTACGGCCTCAAGGTCACCGAGCGCACCGTGTACCTGCGCGCGCGGGAATTCCATTTGCGCACGCCGCGCTACAGCCTGTGGTTCGACGCGTCGGGGCCGCTGCAGGACCAGTTCTTCCGCTACGGCGTGTTCCTCAAGAACGTGCCGCAGGGGGAGGCGAGGCAGTATGTGGATTTGAGGTTGGTGGGGAGAGTGGTGTATAAGTGACGATGCCGAGGATTTCGGTTGATAAGGACGCCATGCCATGGCGTCCTTACGAGCTGGAGGAGAGGCACGCAGAGGCGTCCTCGGCATCTTCCGCATTGTCTCCGCATGTCACTCTAAACGCTCAATAATGTCTGCTTCTCGTCAACTCCCCACATTCCCCACGCATTGTCCCCGTGGCCACAATCTTCCCTTTCCCTCTTCACGGAGCGGGAAAGTCCTCCTACACTGGAGGAGATGTTCGGTCCCGTCCTATCGGTTCTTCTGATGGGCATGCTGCCCGTGTCGAGTGCTCCCTCCCTGGACCAGGCGGCGCTCCAGAACCTGGCGATCGCGGCGCCCCTGCCCTTTACGGGGAGCGCCTCCACCATGCTCGAACTTTCGCGCCGCCTTTCGTCGTCCGGCGTGCTCATCGTGGACCTGCAGAGCGGACAGACGCTGTTCCAGAAGCGCGCCGCGGAGCCGCGGGCGATGGGGAGTTTGGCCAAGCTGATGACGGCGCTCCTCATCGTCGAGCAGCACGATTTGGGCGAGACGGTGACGGTGCCGGATGGCATCGAGCGCGTGAAGGGGAGCACGGTGGGGTTGGCGTCCGGGGAACAGTACGCGGTGGGGGATTTGCTCACGAGCCTGCTCGTGGCGTCCGCCAACGATGCCGCGGTGGCGCTGGCGCACTTCCATGCGGGGTCCGAGGAGGCGTTCGTGACGGAGATGAACGCGCGGGCGCAGGTGCTGGGGCTGCGGGACACCTCGTTCGCCAACGCCGTGGGCTTGGATGACCCGGGCCAGCGCTCCACCGCCCGCGACATCGCGTGGCTGGCGGCCTTCGTCCTGCGCAAAGAGCCGCTCCGCGCGCGCATGGCGCTCCCGTCCGCCTCCATCCTCTCCTACGGCAGCCGTACCCTCTCCTTCCGGCACACGCATGCCATGCTGGGCGAGGGCGGGATCATCGCGGGGAAAACGGGAACCACGGACGCCGCGGGGCAGTGCCTGTTCTCGCTCGTGCGGCAGGGGGGGCGGGAGTACGTCACCTTGCTGTTCGGTTCCCACAACCGGTACGCGGACATGCGTGCCGTCCTGGCGGCGATGGAGGAGATGACCTTCTGATCCCCCATGCGCTCCCCCCTCCTTCGCTGGCTCACCTTCCGTATGCGGCTGATCTGCGTCACCGTTTTCGTGCTGGTGTCGCTGCTGCCGCCGTACGTCCCCCGCAGCGCGCAGGCGCAGGAGAATATGCCCGTCTCCTCGCAGCAGTTCCTGTTCGTGGAGGACGGCTTCCTCATGAAGCAATCCTCCCTCGGGCAGCAGGGGTCCCGCCTCGCGTACGGGGAGGGGATCATCCACAAGGTGAAGCAGGGGGAAACGCTCCAGAACATCGCCAAGCACTACAATCTGAAGCCGGAAACAATCCAGTGGGCGAACGGCATCGAGCCGGGGGTCTCCATCCAGCCGAACCAGGAGCTGGTGATCCTCCCCGTGGACGGGGTGCTCCACACGGTGCGGCGGGGACAGACGCTCGGCCGCATCGCGCAGCTGTACGACGTCGCCCTGGATGAGATCCAGCGGCAGAACAAGCTGCGCGGCAGCATGATCCTGGCCGGCCAGCAGCTCATCATTCCCTTCGGCAAGCCGCTGCCGGGGGCGGTGGCGGGGGTGCTGCGGTTCGGGGATACCGTGAACGCGAGCGACGTGCAGGTGCGCCCCACGCCCGGGGGCGGCGCAAAGCCGGCGCAGGCGGTGGGTCCCGCGGTGGGCGCCGTGCTCACGCAGACGGTGCTCCAAATGCCCTGCGAAAACTGCATCATCACGCAGTACTTCAACGCCCGCCACTTCGCCATTGACGCGCAAACGCGCGGGGGCGGCCCCATCTTCGCCTCGGAAGCCGGCACGGTGATCCGCGCGGACAAGGGGTGGAACGGCGGGTACGGGAACGTGGTGGAGATCGACCACGGCAACGGGCTCGTCACGCTCTACGGGCACAACAAGGAACTGTACGTCAAAGAGGGGGATACCGTGGAGCGGGGGCAGAGCATCGCGTGGATGGGCAACTCCGGCCTCGTTTACGGCCCCACGGGCATCCACATCCACTACGAAGTGCGCGTGAACGGCGTCAAGAAGAACCCAATGCTGTACCTCGATTGAGCCGCGGTTCCCGCAGGCGCCGTGGAGGTCTACGGCAAATGCTTCTCGCCCATGAGCGGTTGGGCGGGGGATTCTTCCCCCAGGAAGCGCGAGAGGTAGAGAGCGCTGTTGATGAGTCCCACGTGCGTGAAGGCTTGGGGGAAGTTGCCCAGGAAGGCGCCCGTCGCCGGATCGATCTCTTCGGAATACAGCCCCAGGCGGTTCCCCAGGCGCAGGAGTTCCTCGAAGTTCTTGCGGGCTTCCCCCACGCGCCCCGCGAACGCCAGAGCGTCCACCAGCCAGAAGCTGCAGAATCCGAACGCCCCCTCCTTCCGGTGGTGAGCGCTGCTGCGGTAGACGAGCGCCCCGTCCGCCAGCTCGCGCCGCACCGTCTCCAGGGTGGCGATGGCGGCCGGATGGTCCGGCGGCAGGAACTCCAGGATGGGCAGGAGCAACGCCGTGGCATCCAGCACGTCCGACCCGTACGACTGCACGAAGGATCCCCGCCGCGCGTCGTACCCCTTCTCCATCACTTCCGCGTGCACGGCGGCCCGCTCCGCTTTCCACCTGTCCAGGTCCACGTTCCAGCCGTGCAGTTCCGCGAGGCGGATCCCCCGGTCCATCGCCACCCAGCACATCACCTTGGAGTAGACGTAGTGGCAGGGCTCCGCGCGCAGTTCCCAGATGCCGTGGTCGGGGTTGTGCCAGATATCGCACACGTAATCCACGATGTCCCGCAGCACACCCGAGAGCGCATGGTCCATGCCCGGGTGCAGGTGCTCCGACCGGTACACGGTTTCCAGGATTTCCCCGTAGATGTCGTGCTGTCCCTGCTCGGCCGCGCCGTTGCCGATGCGCACGGGGCGGGAATCCATGTAGCCGCGCAGGTGCGTCAATTCCTCCTCGCCGCCGAGCGTCACGGCGTGCAGGGGGTAGAGCACCTTGAGGTCGGCTGGCCGGCGGCCGCTCGTCACCAGCAGGTCCGTGAGCCAGTCGAGGAACTCGCGCGCATCGTTCAAATGCCCCAGGGCGGTGAGCGCCTGCACCGTGAAGGAGGTATCCCGTATCCAATTGAAGCGGTAGTCCCAGTTGTCGCTCCCGCCGGGGATCTCCGGCAGGGACGTGGTTGCGGCCGCGGCGATGCCCTTGCCGCCCGCGAGCACCTTGAGCACCAGCGCCGAACGCGTCACCTGTTTCTTCCACTGCTCCGGCAGCCGCAGGTCCCCCGTTTCGCGTCCCGCAGCCCAGCGGTTCCAGAAGAGGATGGTTTTCTCCAGGCTGCGCTGCGGCGGCGGGATATCCTCCCGCTCCATGTTGCCGTAGGTGCACAGGAGGGAGAACTCCTCGCCCTCCTCCAAGCCGGGGAGCGCTTCCGCGCCCTTCTCGCTGAACGTGAAAGCGCAGGGCGCGTAGAGCCGCAGCACGTCGCTGGCCCCTTCCACCAGGAGGCCGCCTTTGAAGGGCGAGAGCGCGGTCTTGCCGCGGCCGTAATCCAAACGGGGGTTGAACACGATGCGGCAGCGGACGTTGCCCGCCGTGCAGCGGACCTTGCGGTACAGGGCGGGGAGCCGGTGCTGTTCCTGCTCCTCGAAGCTGAAGCTGCTCATGTGCATCCAGTCCGTCACTTCCAAGGTGCCGCTCCCGCACGTGAAGACGGTGCGCAGGACATTGGTGTCGGGGTGGTATTCCTGCACGCTCTCCCAGCTCTCCGCCGGGGCCACGGAGAACGACCCCCCGCGCTCGGGGTCCAAAATGGCGGCAAAGACGCTCGGCGAATCCAGCCGGGGCAGGCAGCACCAATCAACGGACCCGTCCTTCCCCACCAGCGCGCACGACCCCAGGTTCCCGATGAAGCCGTAGGAGGCGATAGGCTGGAACGGCATGCTCGGAGGGAAATATGAAGGAGTCCGAGCGGGAATACAATGAACTCACCTTCAGACAGCCGCAAAATGCCCTTTGCCCGCATTGTCAGCAAGGCAGGAAACTGGTACTGTCTCCTGGCTCTTTGGTCTTACCGCGTGACATTTTTTTTAAAATTCTGGAGCCGTAGCTCAGCTGGTTAGAGCGCCACACTGTCACTGTGGAGGTCGCGGGTTCGAATCCCGTCGGCTCCGCCAGAATCATTTCCATCAAACCAGAGCCTTCTCGACATATCTGAACATGGTGCGCCACACTGCCTGCCCACTGTAGCTTTAGCGGAGGTGGGTCACTGTGGAGGTCGCGGGTTCCCTCCTTCGCCAAGGCTTCGGAGGGCAGGCGAATCCCGTCGGCTCCGCCCGGATGTAAGACCCAAGCACCATTACTCCTGTAAACCGCTGTATCCGTGCGGCTGGTTTTTTGCGCCCACTCCTTTACTCTCACATTCGTGTTAGGATGCTCCCATGCCCTGGTTTTCCCTCATCCTCACCGTCGCCGGCCTCGCCTTGTTCGAAACCATCAGTTCCGTGGATAACGCCATCATCAACGCGGAAGTGCTCACCACCATGGGCAAGAAGGCGCGGCGGTGGTTCCTGGTCTGGGGCATCCTCTTCGCCGTCTTCGTCATCCGCGGCTTCCTCCCGTGGCTCATCATCTGGGCCACCAACCCCGGCCTCGGCTTCCTGGGCTCCCTCACCGCAACGTTCAGCAACGACCCGCGCGTGGCGGAATCCATCGAGCAGTCCGCGCCCATCCTCCTGGCGGGCGGCGGCACCTTTCTCGTCTTCCTCTTCTTCCACTGGCTCTTCCTGGAGCCCAAGCACTTCGGCCTCGGCGCGGAGAAGTTCTTCGTGCGGCAGGGCGTGTGGTTCTACGCCGTTGTTTCCGTCCTCCTCTCCGCACTCGTGTGGTTCGCCATCCGCCAGAATCCTCTCATGGCGTTCGGCACAGTGGTGGGCTCCACGGCGTTCTTCATCACGCACGGGTTCAAGGAGAACGCGGCCAAGGCGGAAGAGCAGATGATGAAGAAAGGCGGCCTCTCCGACATCAGCAAGATCCTGTATCTGGAGGTCATCGACGCCACCTTCAGCATCGACGGCGTGCTGGGCGCCTTCGCCTTCACGCTCTCCGTGCCCCTCATCCTCCTCGGCAACGGCCTCGGTGCCGTCATCGTCCGCCAGATGACCATCGGCAACATCGAGCGTGTGAAGAAGTACTTCTACCTCAAGAACGGCGCCATGTACTCCATCCTCTTCCTGGGCGCCATCATGCTCGTCGACGCCTTCGGCATGCACATCCCCTCGTGGGTGTCACCCGTCATCACCTTCGGCGTCATCGGATTCTTCTACCGTAAGTCGGTTCGGGAATTGAAGATGAAGCCCCAGGATCTGGCAGAGGCGGTCCATACGAAGGGGTAATGCGACATTGAGACAATGGATAACCGGTCCGCGTACCATTGACCTTCCCGTGGTTGGCGCTAGAGTGGCGTCCAATTTCTTCCCCCCTTTCCCATGGACACGTGTTCACATCCGGAGAATTTCTTACAGTCGGAGGTGGTTGAGCGTGGCAGGAGCAGAGCTATGCAGACAGTCGAAGACCTGCAGATGGAAACCACGCGCGGCGCCTTTGAGAGAATGGCCGCGGCTGAGGAGAAGAGGACGGCTGCCAGTGAACAGCAGGAGTAGGAGTTGGTATTTTGGTTGCGAAAGACCGGGGCGGACCCCGGCCTTTCGACGTGCTTGCGCACGATTACCCTTACGCAGCCGGCGCCTCGGGGGCGGCGGGAGCAACGGGTTCCGCCGGAGCAGCGGGAGGCACAGCCGGAGTGGCCGGCGCAATATTCTCGTTATCGTAGAACATACGAAGGAGAGGGAAGGAAATACCTGGCTTGACCGTACGGCACAGAGGGGACTCGACGCAACCAAAAACTGTTACGATATAGTATTTATGTACAATAGCGTCAACATCAATATCCCATCAGAGCCCGGGCTTTTTCGTGTGCCAGTCAGTCTGTTGTTGATAGGCGTGGCCTACTTGGAAGAGCACGTCTTCGCGGAAGTGCGGGCCGAGCAATTGCATGCCAAGAGGCAGAGAGGGCATTCCTGCCCGCGGACCGGTGAATCCGCACGGGAGCGAGATTCCCGGTACTCCCGCAAGCGAAGCGGGGATGGTGCAGGCGTCTTCCAGGTACATCTGCACGGGATCGTCCGCATGCGCGCCTATGGTGAAGGCGGGCGTGGGCGCCGTGGGCGTGAGGAGGAGATCCACTTTCTTGAAGGCGTCCTCAAAGTCCTTCTTCACCAGCGTGCGCACCTTCTGCGCCTTGCGGTAATAGGCGTCGTAGTAGCCGGCGGAGAGCGCGAAGGTCCCCACCATGATGCGGCGCTTCACTTCCGGTCCGAATCCCTCGCTCCGCACGCGCTCGTACAAGTCGATCAGGTTCTTGGGATCCCGCACCGCACGGCCGTACCGCACACCATCGTACCGCGCCATGTTGGAACTCACTTCGCTGGGGCAGAGGACGTAGTACGTCGCGATGGCGTACGCGGTATGCGGCAGGCTGACATCAATGACCGTCGCGCCCAGGCGCTCCAGGCTTTGCGCCGCCGCGCGCACCGCCTTCTCCACTTCGGGATCCATCCCTTCGATGAAGTATTCTTTCGGCAGCCCGATCTTGAGCCCCTTCACCCCCTTGCCGAGGACCGCATGGTAGTCGGGAACGGGGACGTCACTCGTAGTCCCGTCCAGCGGATCCCTCCCCGCAATGGCTTGCAGCACCAGCGCGGCATCCTCCACGGTCTTGCCGAACGCGCCGATGGTATCCAGGGAGCTCGCCATGCTCATCACGCCAAAGCGGCTCGTGCGCCCGTAGGTCACCTTGAGCCCCACGCAGCCGCAGAAGCTCGCGGGCTGGCGAATGGAGCCGCCCGTGTCGGTCCCCAGCGCGAAGATGCACTCGTCGGCGGCAACGGCGGCGGCCGAACCGCCGGAAGACCCCCCCGCCACGCGTGTCACGTCCCACGGGCACTTGGTCACGCCGTAGCAACTCGTCTCGGTGCTGCTGCCCATGGTGAACTCATCGGTGTTCGTTTTCCCCAAGCTGATGGCGCCCGCAGCCTTGAGCCTCTTGGTCGTGGTGGAGTCGTACGGGGGAAGGTAATCCTTCACACGCAGGATATTCGAGGCGGCCGTGGTGGGAACTCCTTTCTCGCAGAACACGTCCTTTGCGAGGTAGGGGATACCGGCGAGCGGACTCTTTGGACTCTTTTTTGCGTCGAACTTCTTCGCTTCAGAAAGGGCTGATTCAAAATTACGATACACAACGGCATTCAGAGTTGCATCTTTCTTCTCCATCGCGGCAATGCAGTCCTTTGTGAGTTCCACGGAGGAAATCTCCTTGTTTCGGAGCTTTTCTGAGGCCTGTGTGATGGTGAGGGAAGAGAGCAAAGGAATTGAAAATTACAAAATTGGAAATTGGAAATGAAAAATTTGAAAGAGGGAAGGCTTAGCGTTCGCCGTGGGCGGAAGGCGTGAGGATCTGCCGGTCAACGATGGGGAGGGGGGTGGTAGAGAGCATCTCATCCGTCGTCGGATTGTCGTTGCGTATCACGTCGTCGCGGAAGCGGTTGGGGGATCCCGTTTCCTTCCCGCTCGGGGCGTGTGCCACCTGCGCCGTGGGCTCCACGTTCTCCGTATCCGCTTCCTTCAGCTTCTCGATGTACGTGAAGATGGCCGTGAGCTCCGGCGCAAACTTCTTCACTTCCTCATCCGTCAGCCGCAGCCGCGCGAGTTTGGCGATGTGCCGTACCTGGTCATCGGTGAGTTTGGTCATGACGGAGGGAGGATAGAGGGAATGGGAAAGGATTCCAAGGTTGCCGATGATTCCGAAGAATAATGCTTCTAGAAGCTTAGAGTTTGTTCCTGACATTCCTCGGACTCTTCGGTTTCCTCGGGCTCCTCGGTTTCCTCTATCATGTCCCTATGAAGCTCGATCGTCTCCGCGGCCGCAAGATCACCGAACGCGTCCTCCGCAAGGGGCGCGTATGGAAAGGGCAGACCATGGCGGTCCGTTCCGTGTGGGGGGCGCCGCGGCACCCGGCGGCGGATCCACTCACGGGCGTGTACCTGGGCATCATCACGTCCGCGAAGCTGGATGCCTCCTCCGTCCGCCGCAACCGTATGCGGCGCCGGTGCCGTGAGGCGTGGCGGACGGCGCTCCAGAGCCGGGAGAATCTGGGCCCCGTGCAGTTGTTGATTGCCCCGCGATCCTCTAGTCTTAGAGCCCCGTTCGTCCACATCCAGCAGGACGTGGAGCGATTCCTCGCAACCCTCTCCCATGGCCGCCCCCCAGCGCAAGAGTAACTTCCTCCAGTTCGCCCTCATCTTCCTCATCGTCTACCTGGGGAGTCAATTCGTGATGCGCCAGTTCTTTCCGGCGCAGCAGGACGGGGCGAACGGCGCCCGCCCGCCCGTGGAACTCACGGCGGGCAACGTCCGTGCGGGGAACAACCCCGCCGTCACGGTGAAGAACCATTCCACAGTCGCCTTCACGCTGTCGGACCGCTGTCCGCTTCCGTCCGTGGACCTCCACCGCATCAACGCCGGAACGTCCGGGAAGACGCTCCTCACGTCCGCTTCCGACGCCGACTCCGCGTCCCCCACGGCTATCCCCTGCACTCCTCCCCCTCCGGTCCCCGCGCAGGGCGAAGTGAAGCTGGATCTTTCCCCATGGAAGTATTCCCTCCTGGGTGAGGTGGGCACGTACGAGGCGGAGCTCACCCTTCCGCAAGAGACCACGGATGCCCTCCGGCTGGCGCAGACGGGGGCGACGGTGCAAGAGACCCTCACGGCGCGCTTCAGCGTCACGGAGCCGGGGTTCTTCACCAAGATCTTCCGCACGTTCATCATGGCGCCGTTCCTCAACTTCCTCATCTTCGCGGGATCCTGGCTCCCCGGCCACAACCTGGGGCTGGCCATCATCCTCCTCACACTCGTGGTCAAGCTCCTCCTCTTCCTTCCCACGCAGCACGCGCTGGAGGGTCAAAAAAAGATGCAGATGCTCCAGCCGAAACTGGATGAGCTCAAGAAGCGTTTCAACGGCGACGCCCAGCGCATCCAGGCCGAGACCATGAAGCTGTGGAAAGAGCACAAGGTGAACCCCTTCCAATCCTGCCTGCCCACGCTCGTCCAGTTCCCCATCCTCATCGGGCTCTTCTACGTGATCCGAGACGGCTCCGTGCTCGCACTCTCGGGCCACCTCATCTACCCCTTCTACCAGAACCTCAACTGGACGTTCGACACCTTCTTCCTGGGGCTCGACCTCCTCAAGCCCAACGTGTACATCATGCCGCCGCTCCTCGTCCTCCTGCAGTTCCTGCAGATGAAGCTCACCTTCGCCATCGCGGACCGCAAGAAGAAGAACAGCCAGGCGGTGATCGACGTGAAACCTTCGGCTTCGCCCGGGGCGGGGAAGGACAAGGAGAAGGATCCCCTGTCGCAAACCGAACTGCAGCAGAAGATCTTCCAGTATGCGCTTCCCCTCATGATCGGCTTCTTCGCCCTGCAGTTCCCCTCCGCCGTGTCGCTCTACTGGGGCATCTCCACCCTGTTCGCCATCGGGCAGCAGATGATCGTCAACAGGGAGCACCTGAGGGTGTAGTTGTACCTTCGTCCTGTCGTACATCGGTTCGTCATTGATCATTGGATATTGGTCCTTGGTCATTCCTCCTTCCCGCACCCCTTGAGCACCGCAGCCGCTCCCAGCATGGCCGCCGCAGCCGCCGCCGTTCCGACCGCGATCAGGAACGTGCGGCGGGAGGAGGGGGAAGAGGGGGAGGCAGGGGAGGAAGCAGGGGAGGAAGACGGAATGTAGGGGGCGATGATGAGGCATTTGTCCGGATTCCATTGCCTAAGTTCTTCGAGGGTTATCCACTTATGGGGCGCACGGGCAGGCTTCCCATCATTCACATACATCACGTGGAACAGCGGCGGGGTGGCGGCAGTGGCGATGGCATCAATGCGGGCACTCACATAGTCCTTCTTCGTCATGCTATACACCTGCACTCTCACATCGTTTTCGACAAGCGTAACAGGTTCTTCCGGAGGGAGTCGGGGATCGGTCATCACGATATGCGGCAACACGGAATCGCCCGTATAGAGGGTGATCTGCTGGAGAGTGGTTTCCGTTTCGAGGCGTCGCGTATCAGACATTGTGCGGAATGTAGTGATCCTGTTGCAGGAGTCAATTTGTTCCCGAGTGGTAAAGCCGGAAAGGGGAACCGAAACGGCAAAAGACATGTACACCTGTTCCTGTAAAACAGCCCCATTCCATTCATGTGAATGAACAACGGGATAAACGAACAGATGAATTGGCGAAGAATATCCAATGTGTAATTCAGAAAGAGCCCTGATGTAAGCCAAAAAGAGCCGGGAGGGGGAATGAAGCTCTATAACCTCCCGGCTGAACCGCGGAATAATATATTCCGGTAGCGGGAGTGTAATACCGGGCGCAGAGCCGTCAATCACTTCCTTCGGAAGAAGGGAAGCCTATGCGATGGTCACATCCTTGCAGAGGTACACGTCCTGGATGGCTTGCAGCAGCTCCACGCCCCGGTCCATGGGCTTCTGGAACGCCTTGCGGCCGGAGATGAGCCCCGTACCGCCCGCGCGCTTGTTGATCACGGCGGTGCGCACGGCCTGCGCCAGGTCATCCTTGCCGGAGGCGCCGCCGCTGTTGATGAGGCCGATCCTGCCCATGTAGCAGTTGGCCACCTGCCAGCGGGTGAGATCAATGGGGTGGTCCGTGATGAGCTCCGTGTACATCTTCTCGTCGAACTTGCCGTACTTGCCCTCCGGGCTCATGGCCTTGAAGCCGCCGTTGTTCTCCGGGAGCTTCTGCTTGATGATGTCCGCCTCCAATGTGACACCCAGGTGGTTGGCCTGGCCGGTCAAATCCGATGCCGTGTGGTAATCCCTGTCCCCCCGCTTGAATTCGTTGTTGCGGAGGTAGCACCAGAGGACGGTGAACATCCCCAATTCATGCGCTTTGGCGAAGGCCTGCCCCACTTCCACGATCTGGCGGGTGCTCTCGGGCGAGCCGAAGTAGATGGTGGCCCCCACCCCCTTGGCGCCCATGCGGAACGCTTCGTCCACCGTGCCGAACATCACCTGGTCGAACTTGTTGGGGTACGTGAGGAGCTCATTGTGGTTGATCTTCACGATGAAGGGGATCTTGGCCGCGTATTTCTTGGCCACAAGCCCCAAAACCCCGAAGGTGGAGGCCACGGCGTTGCATCCGCCCTCCATGGCCAAGCGGACGATGTTCTCCGGGTCGAAGTAATCCGGATTCTTGCTGAAGGAAGCGCCCGCGGAGTGCTCGATGCCCTGGTCCACGGGCAGGATGCTCAAGTACCCGGTGTTCTTCAGGCGGCCGTGGCCGTAGAGGTCCTTGAGGTTCTGCTGCACCTTCTTGGAACGGTCACTAATGCCGAAGACACTGTCCACGTGCTTGGGGCCGGGGAGGTGGAGCCGGTCTTTGGGAATGGTGGAACAGTTGTGGGTGAGGAGATTATGGGCCTCCTCGCCGAGCAGTTTCTTGATGTCCTTGAGGGCCATGGCCATGGGAACGAGGGGGGAAAGATGATGGGATCGTAGCACAAATCCCCCCTTTCCTTGACGATCTCTTTTGACATCAGGTCAATCCTCACTAAAATGCCCCGGCCTCCAGGTCCGCTTGGGGGTTTCGCTCCATGAAAGCCCCGGCCTAGCCAAAACATTCCACAGCAGACCCGATGCCACGTCGGGTGCGTTGTGGAATGTTTCAGAGGATGGACCCAGTATTTTTTACCCCGTGTAATGGGGAGGAAAGGGGATGAGTCCATGTTGGTACTCAGCCGCAAGAAGAACGAAAGTATTGTCATCAACGATGACATTACGATCGTGGTTGTGGAGATCCGTGGGGATAAGGTCCGCTTGGGGGTGGAAGCTCCCAAGGAAGTCCCCGTGCATCGGCGAGAGGTCTACGAGGCCATCAAGCGCAACGAAATGGCCCGAGATAAAAACGATGCGGAAGTCAATCAGCAGGAGGGCTAGGGAAGGTCATGGAAACCTCCAGGTCTTTGCCTGGAGGGAATAAGGCCCAATCGCTTTGTCGGTTGGGCCTCTTTAACCAATAATTCGAGTTCAGCTCTAGGGTAAGCGTTTCATAGGTTATTGACAAAAGATCATAATAATTACTTGATATCATTCAAGGAATAGCTATACTGCATCCCAGCTTCTCATTCCAGGCAGGGTTGCCTGGTGGCACAAGGAGCCGGGCTTATACGAAAAGAGGAGGAAGCCCATGTTAGTTCTTTCCCGCAAAGTGAACCAGGAGATTCTCATTGGGGATGGTATTAAGGTGGTCGTGTTGGCCGTCAGAGGCCGAAAAGTAACGCTGGGCTTTGAAGCGCCAACAAACACGCCGATACAAAGGACGGAACTTCTGTCCAAAGAAGTTCCATCCTCGGAAGTCCCGGATGAGACTGCGGAAGGACTAAAGAGCCCCTAGCAGGAATGCCAGGGCACGGGGACCGGGACTCTGTTCCGGTCCCTTTTTTTAGGAATGTGGACTACCATGCCCTTTCCCTCCTATTGGGAGGGGCTGTTCTCTTGCATCACCGGGGAGAGAAACCTACACGATCGTGGGCATAGCCGTGCGCAGGATTGTGTAGGTTTCCGTTCCTTGTTTGTTAGGGAGGGCATGCCATGCTCGTACTATCACGCCACCGCGACGAATCCATCATGATCGGGGATGAAATCGTCGTGACTATCGTGGACATCCGCGGCGATAAAGTCCGTTTGGGAATCGATGCTCCCCAGGACACCCCCGTCCATCGCAAGGAAGTGTACGACGCCATCCAGCGTGAGAACCGCAAGGCCGGGGGAGGCGACCCGCCGAACCCCGGGCAAGGGTCATAATCCCCGGTGCGGGAACAGCGCCCCGAGTCGCGTCATGCGATTCGGGGTTTTTTCCGACTCTTTCCTTTATAGTATTCCCATGTCCGGCGCATCCGTCCTCCGTCTCTACAACACGCTCACCAAGCGCGAGGAGGAGTTCATGCCGATCAATGATAAGAATGTTTTGATCTACACCTGCGGCCCCACCGTCTACGGACGCCCTCACATCGGGAACTATTCCTCCTTCCTCATGGCCGATCTCCTCCGCCGGTGGTTGGAGGTGAAGGGTTACAAGGTCACGCACGCCAAGAACATCACCGACGTCGGCCATCTCGTCGCGGACCGCGATGAGGGAGAGGACAAAGTGGAGAGGCAGGCGAAGGCGGAGAACGTGGACCCGCTGGAGATCGCGCGGAAGTACGAGACGCAGTACTTGGAAGACGAGAAGGCGCTCAACATGCGCGAGCCGGAGGTGCGTCCCCGCGCCACGGAGACCGTGAAGGAGATGCTCGCCATGGTCAAAGAGCTCCTCGCGAACGGCCACGCGTACGAGACGGAGGACGGCATTTACTTCGACGTGCGCACGTTCCCCGCGTACGGGAAGCTCTCCGGAAACACCGTGGAGAACCTGGAAGCGGGTGCCAGGGTTGCCGTAAAGGAAGCCAAAAAACACCCGGCGGATTTTGCGCTGTGGAAGAAGGCGGTGGGGGGGAACGCGCGGCATTTGCTCCGCTGGGAGTTTGCAACGGGAGAGCGCGCAGCCACCACGGGCGAGGATCCTTCCTCGGGGTTTCCCGGCTGGCACATCGAGTGCTCGGCCATGTCCCGCAAGCACCTGGGCCCGCAGATCGACATCCACACGGGCGGCGAGGACAACATCTTCCCGCACCACGAGAGCGAGATTGCGCAGAGCGAGTCCACCGGCCCCGCGCCATTCGCGCGGTACTGGGTTCATAAAAGGAGGATCGACATGGGCGACGTGAAGATGAGCAAGAGCTTGGGGAACATCCTCACGGTTCCGGATATTGAGAAGATGGGGTTCAGTCCTTTGGATCTCCGCTACTATCTACTGTCTGTTCATTACAGAACCAATTTAAAATTTTCGAAGAAAGGATTGGAGGATGCTCAGTATGCTCGAAAGAGAATACTTGCTTGGATGAAAGAAGTGGATGAAGGAAGACTCGTGGGCTTTGCGAAACCTGGTGATGCTGGTTTGTATCCTGATCCACTTGAAGACTATCAACGTCTTGTGGCTGAGCATGAAAAACAATTCGATGATGCGATGAACGATGATCTGAATGTTTCGGCAGCTTTAGCATCTGTCTTTCATTGTATGGGTGCTTCAAGGAATTTAGGTATATGGACAAATGATGCATTGTTGCCCTTGCGCCGTTTCATACAGAAGATTCGTGATACTTTCGGTTGCTTCGAACCGGAGAAGGAGGTGGAAGTGGAAGTCCCCGCGGAGGTCCAAAAGCTCCTGGAGGAGCGTGCGGAGGCGCGGGCGCGGAAGGATTTTGCGGCTTCGGACCGGTTGCGGGGGGAGATCGAGGGGAGGGGATTCACGGTGAAAGACACGCCGGAAGGTCAGAAGCTTGCCAAAAAGTAGGGCAGTACAGGCCTTTTTTTGCCCCATTTCCCCTCACCCCGCCCTCTCTCCTGAGGGGCGAGGGAAGAAAGATGTTTGTATATACACGTACCGTAGCTACAAAAAGTGAACAAATATTGTATCCATGGAAGTGTGTTTTCGTACGGAAAGCCCGAATATGCAACAGGATTTTATTCCTGCCCTCTTTGCGGCTTTTGTGGGTATTCTTAGCCGAAGAAGGGGGTAGAAAATGGCATCCACATGAGCAACTTCCGTTACCGCCCCTTCCGGGCACCCCTTTCCCACGTAACAAACAGGGGGTCCCTACGTTCCTTGTATTGCCACCTGTAGAGGGCGCGAAGCTTGCTTAGGGAAGAGCGGTTTCGCTAGGATCTCCGCTGATCCGCTCTCTCTAGAGAAGATGAGCGTGGTCCACCGATCCTTGTCATATCGGCACCTTGCCCTGTACCAATCGGCGCCCTTCGCGCCGCCAAAGCAGGACGAGTTTCACATCCCGCTCCAGAAGCGAAGGATCGTGCACTTTGAGTGTGCGGTCCACGTTTTGTACTTCCCGTACGACGTAGACCTGTTTCGCACGCAACGCATTCGGCACTTCCACTTCGTGTGTGCTCTTTATATTTAAGGAGGAGAGCGCGTCCCCCAGACCTCGTTCTGAAGGGAAAGGCACTCATCTCACGACACAAGCCGAAGATGCCCGCGGAACACCACTCTTTCCCAACTTACGCAACCAACACACCCACACCACATCTCTCCTCTCTTCCCTCTTTACTTCCTTTTCTACCCCATTCCTATGGAACTTTCTCGCTTGAAGAAAGTCGTAGCAGGGATGTCGGCAGCAGCCATCATGTTCACGCAGGTCAGCAGCGTGTTCGCGGCCTATGCAGACGTTTCTGCCGGCGTGTGGTTTGAGGAAGCCGTCCAGTCCTTCGTGGACGCCGGCTACCTCGATGCCACTCAGCCGAATTTTCGCCCCGTGGACACGGCCAACCGCGCCGAGTTCGTGAAGCTCATCGTCGAGCTCAACGGCGGCATTCTCTCCTCTCCTCCTGCGGTGCCCAGCTATGACGACGTCAAGGCGTCGGCTTGGTACTACAACTACATGGAAGAGGCAGGCAAGGAGGGCTGGGTAAAGGGTGATGGCAACTGCTACGGCACCCATCCCTGCTACGCCCGCCCCTCTGCCAACATCAGCCGCGCGGAGGCTGCGACCCTCATTGTCCGCGCCTTCAACTTGGAGTCCACCGCAGACGCCCCGACGTTCGTGGATAACCCGGCCGGCCAGTGGTACACGCAGGCGATCCAAATCGCCGCGGACCATTGCGTCCTCCAGGGTGATTCCACCACGGGTCGCGTGCGCCCCACGGACAACATGAACCGCGCCGAAATGGTCGTCATGCTCAACCGCGTCGACCAGGGCCTCGTCTACGGCGAGGACTGCAGCGCCGGTACGCCCAACGCGTCCACGCCTTCCATCTCCACGGTGTCTGCCGTCTCCTCCACCAAGGTGGAGGTGACGTTCAACGTCGCTGTGGATGAGGCTGCGGCAAAGACGCTCGCGAACTACGTTTTCTCCCCGGCCGCCACGGTCGCTTCCGTGACGGTGGTGGGTGAGAAGAGCGTGGAAGTCGTTGTCTCCGAGGGCCTCACTGCAGGCAAGGAGTACACGCTCACGGTCTCCAACATGAAGACCGCGGACGGCGACACCTTCTCGGACTCCGAGAAGTTCAACGGCTACAGCACCCTTCCCCAGGGTAACGGCACGTTGGAGGTCTCCGTTTCCTCCACGAACCCGGTGGGCGACACCCTTCCCCAGGGCGCGCACCAGGTCACCTTCCTCTCGCTGGACCTCACGGCTTCTTGTGATGACAGCGTAACCTTGGAAAACATCACGGTCCTCCATGAGGGCTTCGGTGCCAAGGCAGACATCACCGGCGTCTACGCCACCATCGACGGAGGCCGCGTCACCCGCGAGCGTTCCATCGACAGCAGCGACCAGACGGCCAGCGTCCGCTTCATCAGCGCCCTCGTGATCCCGGCCTGCAAGACCGTGACCGTGGACCTGGTGGGCGACATCTCCGCCACTGCTTCCCCTTCCGCCGAGCACAACTTCGCGGTGGAGCTGCAGTCGGATTTCCTCAGCAACGCCAAGAGCGTCACGGGTAACTTCCCCATGCGCGGCAACACCTTCAAGGTGGGCGCCGTCGACAGCGGGCAGATCACCGTGGCCTATCGCACCGTCTCCCCCGATCAGGTGGAGGTTGGTGACAAGGGTGTTGTGGTAGGGCGCTTCGAGGTTTCCACGGATTCCGTGGAGGACCAGACGCTCTACACCATGACGCTCCACCAGAACGGCACCGTCTCCGACGGCGACATCACGAACATCAAGGTGCGCCGCACGGACGGAACCGTCCTGACCAACGTCGCAGCCGAATTCAAGAACAAGTACGCGACCGTCACGTTCAACCCGCCTTTCACGGTCCTCGAGGGTGACAAGATCACGCTTGAGGTCGTGGCAGACGTCGTGGGCGGCGCGGCATCCACGAGCCAGATCGACATTGACGAAACGTCCGATGTGTTCGCCGTCGGTTCCCTGTACGGGTACGGCGTCAACGGGCAGCTCTACGGTTCCGCCGTAATCCTTTCTGGCACGGCAACCTCCGTCACTGTGGAGGCCGGCCAGTTCACCATCGAGATCAACGGCCCCGCGCAGCAGAGCTACACGCGCGACCAAAATGACGCCGTCCTCGGCAACGTGGTCTTCACCACGGGCGGAGACACGGTGAACGTCAAGGAGCTCTACGTGGCCGTTCAGGCTCAGACAGTGACCGGCGCAGCGCTGATCACCGGCAGGAGCAGCACGAGCTACGACGAGGTCGAAGAAGTGCTTGAGAACGTCACCATGCGCAATGCCACCACGGGAACGTCCCTGGAGGGCACGCCTCTCGGGGATGCCTCTACGGACAAGGGCACGACGGGTCTCGGTGCCACCACAGCTGCCTACCAGATCTACCGCTTCGACGACTTTACGGTGAACGGTAAGGAGACGTGGCAGATCAAAGCAGACTTCAAAGATAACAGCGCCGGGAACCACCCGCTCAACGGCGACCAGTTCAAGGTGCAGATCTGCGGCGAGCCCACGCAAATCGGCAGCGCCGCGAACACAGTGTACTGTGACTTCGGTGGCTTGCTGGCAAATCAAACCACAGCAAACTCCTATCAGATGGATATTGAGGGGCTCTCCACCGGCGACAAGGTGGAAGACGTCCGTCCCCGCGGCACCATCTCCGGCAACGCACACCGCATTGCCGATGCTTCCCTGCAAGTGAGCGTCCAGGCCCTCTCCACAACGGAGACGGCCGTGAAGAACGCCAAGAACGTCCGCTTGCTGCGCTTCAACGCGCGCGCAGGTGAGGCCAAGAACATCCTCCTCACCAAGTTCATCTTCGAATCCGCCGCCGGAACCAACACTATTAAGAACGGCGTCAACTACGCCCTCTGGGTGGATACGGACGGCGACGGCACCGTGGATACCATCCTCGACAGCGGCAAGAGCTCCGTGAGCTCCGCCGTGACCTTCGACACCATCACCAACGGCGGTTTCGTGGTCAACAAGGAGCAGACGGTCACCTTCGAGGTCCACAGCGACATCGCAGGTTCCCTGCAGACTACGGCCAGCCTCCAGTTGCGCTTCGCAACGGGTTCCACATTCATTGAGGCCGAGACGGTGGACCGCGGGTCTTCCCTCTCCGGCTTGAACGTGAACGGCACGATCATCCTCAGTGCCGCTTCCGCAGACATGACGGTCACCACGACCCCGTCCACGCTCTTCAGCCTGGTGAACCAGGGGACGCTGTACGTGACCAAGGACACGACGCCGGTCCGCAACCACCAGTTGCTTGCCGGTACGCTCGGCGACACGATCCTGCGCTTGAACTTCCGCGCGGAGAACGAGCCGATCGACGTGACCAACTTGCAGCTCACTTCCTCCGGAAGCACGGCGGCGTCCATTGAACGCCTTGAGCTGTACAAGGAAGGCGCAACCTCCTACTTCGCCATTGCCACCACGAACAGCTGCGGCACTGACGACGTGCCGTCCTTCAACCCCAACGGGTACTCCACTTCCATCGCTACGTTCTGCGCCTCCATGCAGACGCAGCAACTCGTTGTTCCGAAGGGCGGCGAAGTGAAGGTCCTCGTGAAGCCCCGTCTGAAGAACGATGACGCAGGCGCCACCAGCAACCAGCTGATCGCACTGTTCATCGATCCGGACGATGCCATGAACAACTCCACGGGTACCGGCGCCGTGCGCGCCCGCGGTGCGGATTCTTCCAACAACCTCAACGGTAATGACCTTGGCAGCGACGGCGAAGTGCTCATCGGCAGTTCGGTGCTCGCCACAGCCAACGCCATCATTTCCAGCAATACGCACAGGAGCGTGCTTGCCAAGATCACGGCCATCACGAACGCCAACACGGACCCGAACGGCACCAATGTGAGCGCCGGCGTCAAGGAGATCGGCAAGTTCAAGATCTCCGCTGCGGCTAACACGAACAGCAAGAACGGTCTCAACAAGGTCACGCTTTCCGGCGTGTACTTCAATGTCACGGCCACCAACGTGGCCATCGGTTCCGGCAGCTTCTACATGTACAACTCTGCCAACCAGAACGTGACGAAGAGCTGTTCAGCCTACACGACGGGCGGCACGGCCATGCCCAACGTCCTCTCCGGTTCCTTCATCGTCCTCTGTGACTTCCGCACAACGACCAGCAACGTGCAGACGCAGATCGACCAAGGGACGGACAGCACGTTCGTCCTTCGCGCGGAAATCACAAACCCGGATGTCGTTGCGGCCAACACATCCAACCTCCTTGTCTCCATCCAGGACTTCTCCTCGGATACGAAGCAGTCATTCGCATACAACAACAGTCACTTCGTATGGGATGACCAGGATAACGGAGGCAGTGAAGGCTTCACATGGGTTGAGTATCCGGAGACCGTCATCAGCTCCACAAGCTACCAGAGCTAATCGGCGTTCTTCTACCCTTCAACAAGGTACGAAAGGGCCCCCCGCGAAAGCGGGGGGCTTTTTGTATTCCCTCTCCCCCCAACCCCCTCCCCCGAGGGGGGAGGGGGCGTACTCCAGGGCAAGAAAAGCAACCTGTCTTCGCTTCAGTCACCCCCTCTCCCCTAACCCCTCCCCCAAAGGGGGAGGGGCATACTCATGCACGAAAAGATCTCCTTGTCTCCGCGTCAGAGGGTTTAGTGCTCATCCAAAGATTTTCCTCTTCGACTGCAGAAGCGCATTCATCACCGGGTGCAGGATCATCTGCCGTTCCGGCGGGTAGGTGACCACCGTTCCCCCGAACTTCTCCTTGAAGGAGGAGATGCCGTCCCAGCGCCCCCTCCCCCAGCGCCCACTTCCCCAACCCCCTCTCCCCCCAGCCCCCTCTCCCTTCGGGAGAGGGGGGGCAACTCCTAACAAGTCATATACTGCGCATCCCCGGGCTTTGCAGAACCTCATCGCTTCCCATTGGAGAAGGTAGGGGGCCATGAGGGCGCGGCTCTCGTAGTCCGACGCTCCATAGTAGTAGATACCCGTTCCGTTCCAGATGACGCCGAGGAGGGCGGCAATGGGGAGCTTTTCCTTCGCTATCACTTCAGTTGCTTCTCTGACCTCACCCCCTAACCCCCTCTCCCACCCCTCCGCTTGCCTGCCGGGAGAGGGGGCATACGCCAAAAGCAAAAAGCTCTCTTTCAGGTGACTCAAGAACGCCTCGTAATGACGCTTGGGGAGGATGCCGAAGCCGTCGCGGTTCCCCGTCTGTTCCAAGAGGCGGTAGAAGGCGTCCACATCGTCCGAACGTTCCACACGCACGCCATGCTTTTGGGCGACCGAGATGTTGTAGCGGCCTTTGGGCTTCATTTGGGCGAGGAGCCGGTCCTCAGGAGGCGTGAGATCCAGGATACGGGTGGCTTCGGGTTGTTGATGGCGTCGTGACGGACGAATGGGAAATGCAAAATTGGAAATGCAAAATGAGGAAAGCGGTGAAAAGAATAGGGAAATGCACGCGCCATTCTTCGCGTCCGTGACGATTCTATTGACCATATCCCATTGTGCATTTTGCATTTCTTCATTCCCAAGGGGTCCCCGGGAGATGTCCCATGTGGAGAGGCCGAAGGCGGTCCGGTCGATAACCACGAGGGCCGAGGCGGTGATCCGGGGACCCTCCAGCGCCGCGTAGATCCGCACCCGGCGCCCCAGGGCTTCCCGGTACCCTTTCCATTCCAGGGACTGCCAGAGCGTCCCGTGAGGGTGGCCCTTCACCCAGCGGTCGTATGACGACAGTTCCTCGGCCGACGTGAGGAGGCGGATATCCATTGGGAGGGAGTATATCGTTATTTCGTTCGTTCGTTAGTTCGTTATTTTGCTTCTAGGTCAGTGCTCCTTGAGCACAGACGAGATAACGAGGTAACGAAATAACGACAGAACGTCATTGGCATCCGCCCCAGGAACCCCTACAATGGATCATTCTTCCTGCTTTCCACCATGCCCTACACCCTCCCCAAGCTCCCGTACTCCTACGACGCACTGGAGCCGCACATCGATGCCAAGACCATGGAGGTGCACTACTCCAAGCACCACCAGGCCTACTGTGACAACGCCAACAAAGCCCTGGCCGGAACCGACTGGGCGGAGAAGCCCATTGAGGAGGTCCTCAAGAACCTGGAGCAGCTCCCCCCGGATAAGCGCACTGCGGTTCGCAACCATGGGGGAGGCTTTTACAACCACAACCTGTTCTGGACCTTTATGGGCGGGAACGCCCGGGAGCCCGGTGCGGAATTGAAGGCGGGGCTGGAGAAGTCGTTCGGCGGTTTTGACGCTTTCCGCGAGAAGTTCGAGGCTGCCGCGCTGGGGCAGTTCGGATCCGGGTGGGCGTGGCTGGTCGTCAGCCGTCAGCCGTCAGCCGACAGCGATCAGTTGGAAATCGTGAAAACTGCCAATCAAGACTCTCCGATATCTGCCGGCAAGGTCCCGCTCCTCGCCATCGATGTGTGGGAGCATGCGTACTACCTCAAGTACCAGAACCGCCGTCCCGACTACGTCAAAGCCTGGTGGAATGTCGTGAACTGGGAGGAGGTCGGGAGGAGATTTGCGGAGGGGAAATGAGGCAGGTCATCTCCAGAGAGCAAGGCGAGAAATATCCATTGCCGTCGCAGGGGGATCACGACGAAAGAAAACGTTGGTGACGCAAGGGATATTTGGCAAGGGGATGCGGAACAAACAGAGCCGCCCCTTGGCCGTACGTGGCTTGTTGATGAGCAGAACATGAGGATGCGCCCGCGAGAGGCGGGAGCGGGCAGGGTGGGGGAATACCGCGGGGGGAAAAATTCGTTGACACACGCGAGTGCGCGCATATATTTGGGGAAATTTCTCATCCTTTCCCTTTCCTTTTTCTGACATGGTCACCACCTCGGCTCATCGGACGCTCCCCGCGCATTCCCGCGCATCCTCGCGTCCCTCCACGGCCGCCTCCGGTCTTTCCTCTCAGACGAAGCTCTTCACGCCTCTCACCAAAGCCGAATACGAACACAGCAAAGCCTGGGGAATGGCCATGGCCATCGACATCCACGGCTGCGACCCCGCTCTTGTCCGTGATGCGGATGCCATCAAGTTGTTCGTGAAGGAGTTGTGCGTGAAGATCGACATGAAGAGGTTCGGCGATACGCTGGTGGTCAACTTCGGCGAGGACGAAAAGGTCGCGGGCTTCTCCATGACCCAGCTCATCGAAACGTCCCTCATCTCCGCGCACTTCGCCAACCAGACGAATTCCGTCTACCTGGATGTCTTCAGCTGCAAGTTCTACGAGGCGCAGACGGTGATCGATTACGCGCTCTCCTTCTTCCGCGGCACGTCCTACAACGCGCACTGCCTCCTCCGCGGCTGCGCGGAGTTCCCCAAGGCGTACCAGCAGGAATTCTCCGGCCGCAACATCGTCCTCAATACGGCCTTCGCACCGGTGACCGTCTGAGATGGAGTCCATCGAATCCCTCGCGGCGAGACTGCGCGTCTCCTTCCCCGGCCGGATCCTCCTCCTCGGCTACGGCGGTGTTGCCCAGTGCACCTTGCCCATGCTCCTGCGGCACCTGGACATGCCCCGGGACCGCATCACGGTGATGGACTTCGTCGATAACGCGAAGAACCCGCTCCTTCAGCCGGCGCTCGCGGAAGGGGTGAAATTCGTGTGCGAGAAGATCGAGCGTGCGACCATGGGCAAGCAGTTCGGCGCATACCTGGGGGAAGGGGACATCCTCATCGACCTGGCGTGGAACATCGGCTGCACAGATATCCTCACTTGGTGCCACGACCACGGCGTCCTCTATGTCAACACATCGGTCGAACAGTGGGACCCCTACGAGGATTGGGAACACAAGCTCACCACGGACCGCACGCTCTACGTGCGTCACATGGCCATCCGTGCCCTTTTGAAGGGGTGGCAGGAACCGGGCCCTACGGCGATCATAGAGCACGGCGCCAATCCGGGGCTGGTCTCGCACTTCACCAAGCGCGGGCTTCTGGACATCGCCAAGAAACTCGTCGCGGAGAAGCCGGGGGATCCCCGCGCCAAGGACATCCAAGCAGCGATGGACGGCGGGGCGTACCCGCGTCTCGCGCAGCTGCTCAACGTGAAGGTGATCCACATCAGCGAGATCGACACGCAGGTCACCAACATTCCCCATGGCTTCGATGAGTTCGTGAACACGTGGAGCGTGGAGGGGTTCTACGAGGAGGGGACGGCGCCTGCGGAAATGGGGTGGGGCACGCACGAGCGCGCCCTGCCGCCGGACGCCCGTTGCCACGTGTCCGGTCCCCGGAACCAGATCTGCATGGCGCGCTTCGGCATCAACACGTTCGTCCGCTCCCGCGTCCCCAGCCAGGACATCGTGGGCATGGTGGTGCGCCACGGCGAGGCCTTCACGATCTCGGATTACCTCACGGTCAACGGCCCCGACGGCACGCCCGTCTACCGGCCCACCGTGCATTACGCCTACTGCCCCAGCTTGGCGGCCATCGCTTCGTTGCATGCCCTGCGCTGCCGACACTACGTGAAGCAGGAGAAGATGCGCATCATGGGTGATGACATCACGGGCGGCGTGGACGAACTGGGATGCCTCTTCATGGGCCACGACTTCAAGTCCTGGTGGACCGGCACCGTCCTCTCCATCGAGGAAGCCCGCCGCCTCGTCCCCCACATGAACGCCACGACGATGCAGGTGGCCGCTTCGGTGTTGGGCGCGGTCTTTTGGATGATCAAGAACCCCCGGCGGGGCGTGCTGGTCCCCGACCAGCTCCCGCACGAGGAGATCCTCTCCGTCGCGGGGCCGTACCTGGGCGAATGCCCCTCCGTTCCCCTCGACTGGATGCCGCATGGCAACGACACCGTTGCGGCGAAGACGGTGAACACCTTTACGCCTGCGGATGACGACCCCTGGCAATTCCAGTGCTTCCTCCTGGCCTGAGGAGCGTCGTTCTTCCGCAAACACATCGGAAGAAGTCATTGACAAGAGTTCATCACTCCATATAATCGCGGCTTGTTTACGTTTTTCCTCAATCCATCCCGCGACATGAAGCCTCCCCCCGAATCCGCAGCCCCCGAGAGAACCGCCATGCGGACCAGCCGCCACCAGCGCATCTCTCACCGGTACATGCGCGACCGCTGGAAGGATTTTCTCGCCCAGGATACGCGGGGCATGTTGATGATCGAGGGGGTGGCCGTGGACCGCATCATTGAGAAGTACGGCACTCCGCTCTATGTGATGGTGGAGAGCGAGATCCGCCGACGCGCCCGGCGCTTCAAGAAGGTCTTCGGACAGGGCATCAACCTGCAGTATGCCGTGAAGTGCAATTCCAACCTGGAGATCCTGCGCCTCATGCGCGAAGAGGGGTTCGACTTGGATTGCTCCAGCGTGGGCGAACTGATCCTCGGCCTCCTGGCGGATTTCAAGCCGCGGCAGCTCACGTTCACGAACCTCTACAAGACGGAGCAGGACCTGCACTTCGCGGCCAAGATCGGCGTGCAGTCCATCACGGCGGATTCCATCGAGGACATCGAGCAGATCGCGCGCACGGCAAAGAAGCTCAAGAAGCACATCGATACCGTCATCCGCGTGAATCCCATGCTGCAGATTGGGCACTACTCCACGCGCAACAACAAGTACGGCATCCCCATCGGGTACATCGACCGCGCGGTCGAATTGGCGCGCAGGAGTCCCTTCGTGGATTTCCAGGGCTTCCACTTCATGGGCGGGTACGTGCACAACCCGCGGGTGTTCAAGGCGGCGGCCCGCGTGTTCGTCAAGCTCATCAAGCGCTACCAGGACGAGGGCATACGCATCAAGACGCTCTCGCTCGGCGGCGGATTCCCCGCGGCCATCGGCGATGACGAAGCGTTCCCCATCGAGGCCATGCGGGATTTTCCCCGCTACTTCGACCGCCTCCTTCGGCGCCATAACGTGCAGCCGTTCCGCCTCATCTTCGAGCCGGGGAAGAGCATCGTGCTCAACGCGGGCATCGGGCTCATGAAGGTCATCTCCAAGAAGCGCCTGGGCCTCAACAAGCGGATGGTCATAGCCGACGGCTCCACGTACAACTTCGTCCCCGATGCCATCATCCAGGACGGCGTCCAGTACGACATCCTGCCGGCCTCCCAGATGAATTCCCGGCGCATTCATACCGTCACCATTGCGGGCAACACGTGCGACGCGTGGGACCTGATCACCAAGGGCATCGAGATGCCCAAGCTCCGTGCCGGGGACCTGCTTGCGGTGATGGATGTGGGCGCCTATGCGCAGGTGATGGCGAGCAATTTCAACACCATCAAGCGCGCGTCCGTGGTCATGATCTATCCGGACGGGTCCACCAAACCCATCCGCCGCCGCGACCGCTACTCGGACATGTTCGCGCCGGAACTGGACGTGCTCAAGCTGGCCGGCCCCAACGAGCTGGAGCGCTACAACAACATCTACCGCGTGAACATCGATAAGATCTGGCGCGGGAACCAGAAGAAGAACGGGAAGAGCGGGAACGGATTCTCGGTCTCCGCCAAGGGAAGCAACGGAAGCGGGAAGGAAGGCCAGAATGATGTTGCCGGGAGCATGATGTCGTCCGTGAAGGAGACGGAGAGGGCGAATGCGCTGTCCTGATGCCCTTGAGTGTTGGGTGGTCTGCGTTGCAGGATGCGGCTTCGGCTGGAGTATTTTGTCCGCAGGCCACGATGCTCTATCATTGTCGCTCATTCACCACTCCTCTCTCCCATGGCGCCGCGCACAACGACAGGCTCATTCGGGGATATTGACCAGGATGTCCTCTTCGACCGCTACGGCGCCGCAGCGCGCGGCGGGGGCATCTTTGGTCTTTCCTTCACGCGGGAGGAATCCGGCATTGTCCTGTTACCCGTCCCTTGGGAGGCAACGGTCTCCTACGGCGGGGGGACGGCGGAAGGGCCGGCGGCGATTCTTCGTGCCAGTCCCCAAGTGGACTTTTTTGACCGAGACCTCGGCCTCTTCTACAAGGCCGGCATCGTGATGCTTCCGGAATCCGGCGACGTGCGGAAGTGGAACCGGGAAGCGCGTCGCAGTGCGCAGACGGTTATGGAGCGGGGCGGGGTGGTGGATGCCAATCGGAAAGATGCGGAGGTTGTGCGTGTCCTTGGGGAGCGTTTGAATGCCTCTGTGTACGATGAGACGAAGAAAGTCCTGGAAGAAGGGAAGATCCCCGGCTTGGTGGGGGGCGACCACTCCACGCCGCTCGGCGCCATCCGCGCATGCGCCGAAGCGAAGGGTCCCCTGGGCGTATTTCACATTGATGCGCACTTCGATACGCGCAAGAGCTTTGAGGGTTTTCCTTACTCGCACGGATCCATCATGCGCAACGTCGCAGACACGGTGTCCGGCGTCACCAAGCTTGTCCAAGTGGGCATCCGGGATTTCTGCCGGGAGGAGATGGAATTTGCCCGGAGCAACGAGAGGAAGATCGCCGTGTTCTTTGATGAGGATATGGCAGGCAGGCAACTCTCCGGAGAGTCTTGGAGAGCAATCTGTGAAGAAATCGTCTCCGCGCTTCCGCAGAAGGTCTACATTTCCTTCGACATCGACGGTCTGGATCCTTCCCTCTGCCCGCACACGGGTACGCCGGTTCCGGGAGGGCTCTCCTTCAATCAGATGCTCCTTCTCCTCAAGACTGTGGTCAAATCGGGGCGCCAGATCGTCGGTTTTGACCTCGTGGAGGTGGCGCCGGGCAGGGAAGGGGAATGGGACGCCAACGTGGGCGCGCGCGTCCTCTTCAAACTCTGCGGGTGGACTCTGAAGTCGCAGGAAGGGAAGTGAGGGCATGTTCCACTGCATCACCCAGCAGGAGCCGGAGTAAGGAAGAACGTGTCAGCAGCTTAGTCCAATGGAACCGCGCCGATGGCGATCAGAGCCTCACGGATTTCCAGCATGGCTGATTGCGGCACATCGGCGGTGGCGGTGATATGGCTGGGATAACGTTCCGGGTTGACAGGATAAGACTTGCCGATGATCTCGCGCGCCTTGCGGAGCGTGATTTCTCGTTCGGAGGATCCGTCGGGAATTTGAAAAGAGAGGAGAGGCATGGTTCAAAGATAGCAAGCGCAAGCCAAAAAAATCAAGGGGGAAGCCGGGAGAATCTTTGTGAATATCCGTTGACCGTTCTGGACATTCCTCTACACTGTGCCTACATCGCACGGCGGCTTCCGATTGAGTTGTGAAAGCTGTGCTCTGGGCTCCCTCGCGGAGTATTTCGTTCTGTAGAGAGCATTGTTCCCTTGTTACATTGTTTCATTGCTGCAAAGCATGTTCAGAGGTTCATGAAGCGATACCTCACGTGACGCTTGCGAACAATGAAGCAATGGAACAATGAAACAATCGTCCACTCTCTTCATTCCACCCTTTCCCTTTCCGTGCTATGGCCAGCAAGAAGAAGCCGTCGAAGAAGAATCACCAGAAGAAATCCGTGAAGAAGAAGGTTGCCGTGACAAAGAAGCCTTCCCCAAAGAAAGCCACGAAGTCGGCATCCTTCTCCATCAAGAAGAAGACTGTCCCCGCCGTGAAGGCGAAGGAGGTGAAGAAGTTCCCCCTTAAGGCTGCGGAGACCAAGAAGGGGCCCGCGCAGCGCGGATACCAGATGCAGGTGGGGAACGACGTGCTTCCGCTCCTCGTGCCGCACGTGCGTCCCATGCTGGGGCGCATCCCTTCCGTTTTCCAGGGGTTGCCGGAGCACCTGCAGGCGAAGAAACTGGAGGACGGGCGCGTGTTCCTGGTGGAGGAGGATTCGGAAGTGGAGGTGCCCTCCCTCATCGAGATGCAGATCCAGAGTTACCGCTGGTTCCTCACCGAGGGGCTCAAGGAACTCCTGGAGGAGATCTCCCCCATCACCGATTTCTCAGGGAAGAAAATGGAACTCCGCATTTTGGGCCATACCTTCGATCCCCCAAAGTACGACCCGGACACCTGCCGCCGCCGGAACCTCTCCTACGAGGCCGCCATGAAAGGGCACGTGCAGCTCATCAACAAGGAGACGGGTGAAATCAAGGAGCAGGATGTCTTCCTCGGCAGCATTCCCCTCATGACCGAGGGCGGCACGTTCATTGTGGACGGCATCGAGCGCGTGGTGGTGCACCAGCTCGTCCGTTCCCCTGGTGTGTTCTTCAGCAAGATGCCGGAGTACCCCAAGTTCCACGCGGCCAAGATCATCCCCAAGCGCGGCGTGTGGCTGGAGATCGAGACGGACCGGCGCGGCATCATCACCTGCAAGATCGACCGCAAGCGCAAGATCCACATCACGCAGCTCCTGCGGGTGTTCGGCTACACCACGGACGCGCAGATCATGGACATCTTCAAGGACGTGACGGATGCGGAACACGATTACATCCTCACCACGATGGAGAAGGATCCCGTGCGCACGGTGGAGGAGGCGTACCAGAGCGTGTACCGCAAGATCCGCCCCGGCGACCTGGCCACGCCCGAGAACGCCAAGCAGCTCATTGACTCCCTCTTCTTCGACTTCAAGAAGTACGACATGGGCAACATCGCCCGCTACAAGCTCAACCGCCGCTTCGACCTGAGCACGCCCAGCGACGAGACGCACCGCGTGTTCCAGGTGAAGGACTTCGTCTCCATCCTCCGCGAACTCATCCGGCTCAACAACGGGCAGGGGATTGCGGATGACATCGACCACCTCTCGAACCGCCGCGTACGGTCCGTGGGCGAACTGGTCCAGAACAAGTACCGCGTCGGCCTCGTCCGCACGGAGCGCATCGTCAAGGACCGCATGACCGTCATGGATCTGGAGACCGTCACTCCCACGCAGCTCATCAACTGCCGCCCCATCACGGCGGCCATGCGCGAGTTCTTCGCAAGTTCGCAGCTCTCGCAATTCATGGATCAGACGAACCCCCTGGCCGAGCTCGCCCACAAGAGGCGCCTCTCCGCCATGGGCCCCGGAGGACTCTCGCGCGAGCGCGCGAGCTTCGACGTCCGCGACGTGCACACCAGCCACTATGGCCGCATCTGTCCCATCGCCACGCCGGAAGGCCCCAACATCGGGCTCGTGGTTCACCTCTCGGGCTTCGCGCGCGTGAACGAGTACGGCTTCCTGGAGACGCCCTACCGCGAGGTCAAGCACACGGTGCCCTTGGATCCGGACAAGCTGGTCGGCCGCACCATCGACATCACCGTCAAGGAGAGCCGCAAGATCATCGTGAAGGAGGGGGAACAGGTGAAGACCAAGGATCTGGCGCGCAAAGTCACCTCTCTCCTCAAGAAGGAAGGGAAGGACGCCGTCCCGGTCCGCGCGTACCTCACGAGCAAGGTCACCTTCGTGGATGCGGAACAGGAGCGCCACCTCACCATCGCCCAGGCGCAGACGGATTTGGCAGAATACGGGGAGTTCCCCACCACCCGCGTCTCCTCCCGCAAGTCGGGCGAGCCGCTCCTGGCGCACGTCCGCGACGTGACGCACGTGGACGTCTCCCCCCGGCAGATCCTCTCCATCTCCACGTCGCTCATTCCCTTCCTGGAGCATGACGACAACACCCGTGCGTCCATGGGAACGAACATGCAACGCCAAGCCGTGCCGCTCATCAAGCCGCATGCGCCGCTCGTGGGTACCGGCATCGAAGGCCTTGCCGCCCGTGCGGCGGGGCAGGCGCTCCTGGCGGAGGAGGACGGCGAAGTGACGGCCGCGGACGCCCAGTCCATTTCCGTGGTGTACCGCTCCGGACGCAAGCAGACCTACAAGCTCGTCACCTTCACCCGCAGCAACCAGGGGACGTGCTTCAACATGCGGCCCCGCGTGGTGCGCGGGCAGACCGTCCGACGCGGCGAGCCGCTCGCGGACGGGTCGGCGACGGAGAACGGGGAGCTGGCGCTGGGGCAGAACCTGCTCGTGGCGTACCTCTCTTGGGAGGGCTACAACTTCGAGGATGCGGTGATCATCAGCGACCGCCTGGTGGAAGAAGGGTACTTCGATTCCATCCACATCGAGAGTTACATCACCGACGTGCGGGACACCAAGCTGGGTCCCGAGATCGTCACGCGGGACATCCCCAATGTCGGGGAAGCCAAACTGAAAGACTTGGGGGCGGATGGCATCGTGCGCATCGGCGCCACCGTCCATGAAGGCGATATCCTCGTGGGCAAGATCACGCCCAAGGGCGAAACGGAACTGACCCCGGAGGAACGCCTCCTGCAGGCGATCTTCGGCGACAAGGCCAAGGACGTGAAGGACAGCTCCCTGCGCCTCCCCGGAGGGGCCGGCGGCAAAGTGGTGGACGTCCACGTGTTCGACCGTGCGGAGGGAGACGAGCTCCCCACCGGCGTTCTCAAGCAAATCAAGGTCTTCGTGGCGCAGACCCGCAAGATCCAAGTGGGGGACAAGATGGCCGGCCGCCATGGGAACAAGGGCGTGGTCGCCCGCGTCGTGGCGCGCGAAGACATGCCGTTCCTCGCGGACGGCACGCACGTGGACATCATCCTCAACCCCCTCGGCGTCACCTCCCGTATGAACATCGGGCAGATCCTGGAGACGCACTTGGGTTGGGCATGCCAGCAGATGGGCATCAAGATCGCCACGCCCGCTCTCCACGGCATTTCCCCCGAGCAGATCACGGGGTTCCTGGAGGCATCCGGCCTTCCCCCGGGCGGCAAGGTGCAGCTCTTCGACGGCCGCACCGGCGAAAAGTTCGCGCATGAGACCACGGTCGGCATGGTGTACATGTTGAAACTGCTCCACCTCGTGGAGGACAAGATCCACGCCCGCAGCGTGGGGCCGTACTCCCTCGTCACGCAGCAGCCTCTCGGAGGCAAGGCGCAGCACGGCGGACAGCGCTTCGGGGAAATGGAAGTGTGGGCGCTGGAAGCCTACGGCGCGGCGTACACGCTGCAGGAAATGCTCACCATCAAGTCTGACGACGTCATCGGCCGCAGCAAGGCGTACGAGTCCATCGTCAAAGGCGAGCCGATCCGCCGCCCCTCCATTCCCGAGTCCTTCAACGTGTTGGTCAAGGAACTCCAAGCGCTGGGCCTCAAGGTGGAACTCCTCAAGTTCAAGGAGGAGGTTCCGCCCGAGGAGAAGGTGACCATCGAAAAGGAAGAAGTGGAAGTGGTGGAGATGAGCTCGCGCGTGGAGGCGGAAGAGGAAGCGGAGGAACTCACTGTGGATGTGGAGAAGATCTCCGAGCTGGAGCAGGTGGGTACCGAGACCTCCGACGAAGTGCGTGCCGGCATCGAAGAAGGGGCGGAGGTGGATGCGATGGGAGAGGGTTCCAAGCAGGAACTGGAAGAAGCCGGCAAGGAATTGGAGGAGGGGAATGCATGATGCGCTTCGCGCGAATGAGAATTGAAAAAGAGGACGGCTCCGCGAGGGGCCGTCCTCTGCGAGAGGAGTTCGTTGACGGGCTGCGGCGGCATGACACACTGTTTCCATCCTATCCCCCCCGTTCCATGCCCGTTGAAGGTTTCATCGAAGGTACCGTGGTGAAGAAAGAAGGAAGCGATGGCGCGCGGATGCAGTTGCGTCTGCCGGAAGGCGGGGAGATCGAGATTCTTGTCTACAATGCGGAAGATTGCGAAGAGGGCGATCAGATCGCGGTGATCCGACACAGCGCGTTACGCACGTACTATGACATCCTCCCATCCCCATCAACGCAGGGGTAAGGGGGGGATCAACATGCTTAGGGATAGTGTTGCCTTGTTCAATCCAGGTCGGTGGGGGCGCCGAGAAGCTCGGCAAGTTCCCTCGTTCTTGCGCACACGAGAGCCAGGATTCTCCGCATATGGGAAAGACGGTTGCTCTTTGCCGAGGCCGCCTCCATCGTGAACACCTGCCGGAGTTCATGCAGCACCGTCTGCCGGACTTCCGGTGAGAGGGATTGCATCTCTGCATGGATGGCGTTGATGTACCGTTGTTCCTGTGTTCCCCGGGCTAAGGAGAGAAGTTGCTTCGGTGCATCCGTTCGATCGTTGGAAGGCGCATTCGGTGTCATAAGGGAAGTGTAGAGGGATGGCAGCGAATGTCAAAAATACCATACAATTCCTGTTCCAGGGGGCGTTCCACACCCCCGTGGAACCTCTTTCAGCCCTTCCTGAAGAGGAAAAACGACTATTGACGAAAAAGAATGTTTGAGGAGCCGCTGTATTAGCCCTCCGTGCGTCCTAGCCTGGAGGTGTTTCTATTCATTACCCCATTTTTCTATGTTCAACGTGAACAGGGTCACGCTGCTCGGGAACGCCACGCGCGATCCCGAGGTCCACGCCACCAAGGCCGGGCGGGAGATCAGTGTTATCGGCCTCGCTACCAGCCACGTGTGGAAGGACGCCAAGGGCGAACGCAAGAGCGAGCCCGAGTACCACCGCCTGGTCTGCTTCGGCACGCTGGGCGCGCTTGCCCAGAAGCGTATCCGCAAGGGGGCGCCGCTCTATGCGGAGGGCCGCCTCCACACCAGCCGTTGGGAGAACCCCCAGGGCGAGTCCATGAGCCGCACGGAAATCGTGGTGGACCGCCTGGTTCTCCTTTCCGCCAAGAAGGGCGGAAAGATCGAATCCGCAGAGGCCCCGGTGGAGGTGGAAGCCGCTTGACGGTCGGGAGAAGAGGAATAAGGGAATGGGCGCCGAGAGGCGGCCGTCCCTTTTCCGCTTAAAAAGCACATCCCGTACAGAAAATGTCGCCAATTCGCCTTGACCCCCCCTCATCCTCCTTTAGAATACCTGCGCTCTATGGTGCAGCACGATCACTCGTAGGATTTTCGTCTCTTGAGACGATATTCTGCGGGTGTGCGTGAGCCACCCGCTCTTTTTTATCCGGAGATTCCGGCTATCAAAGAGGGAGAGTGTCCTTGCCTTTCACTTGAGAGGCGGAGGAAGGAGTTGGTGGGTGCCTGCCCGTATGTTTCTTGGAATCATCGGCTCGATGAAATTTGATCAACTGAATTTCAACCCTGTACCAGTCGTCCGCCTTCGGCGGATTCCGGTACAGGACAAGTCCCGGTCTTCTCCTATTGGAGACCAGGACACGGACACCCCATAGCAGATCCTTTGGATCGCTACGGGGCAAGCATGTTTGCAACCTGTACTCAGGTTGTAGCACATGAATAGGACCCCAGCACCCTTTCCTTCGGAAAGGAATGCTGGGAAGGAAAATGTTACTCATCGCATCACATGGATGCCTCGACTCTGCACTCCGACGAAGGACGTAGCCAGCTGCGATAAGCTCCGGTCAGCCGCTAGGCAGGCTCTATGAGCCGGAGATCTCCGAATGGGGAAACCCCCTAGAAGTTATGTTCTAGGATCCGGTCCCACTTTTGACTTCACCTGAGGGAAAGGAATGAGAAATGCTAAATACAAAATTTGAAATGAATCGTTTTGCATTTCCAATTTAGCATTTCTCATTCGGCCCCACCCTCTCAAGACCTGTGATACTCCATCACGGTTCGGCGAAGCCAGAAGCGGGGCCGGAAGGTCACTCTGGGAACTGAAACATCTCAGTACCGGAGGAAAAGAAATCAACACCGAGATTCCCTGAGTAGTGGCGAGCGAAAAGGGAATAGCCCAAACTTGCGTATTTATACGCGAGGGTTGTAGGACTCCGATATCCGACACTTTCACTGTAGGCGAACGTCCCTGGAAAGGGCGGCCAAAGAGGGTGATAGCCCCGTAGACGAAACAGTGGAAGGCGGTAGGAGGATCCTGAGTAAGGTCGGACACGTGTAATCCGGCCCGAATCCGGGTGGACCACCATCCAAGGCTAAATCAGGTGCAGAGATCTATAGCGGATAGTACCGTGAGGGAAAGGTGAAAAGCACCCCGAAAGGGGGATGAAATAGTCTCTGAAATGTGATGCGTTCAAGGAATTGGAGCTCTGCTCCACTTTTGGTTTTAAGAAGTTTGCTCTCAGCTACACAGAGCCAAGAGTGGAGCAGAGTGACAGTGTTCCTTTTGCATAATGAGCCAACGACTTTGTTGCCAGTGGTATGGCTAAGGCAGTATCAGCCGGAGCCGGAGCGAAAGCGAGTCCGAAATGGGCGTTTATCGCTGGCACAAGACCCGAAACCGGGTGAGCTATCCATGAGCAGGGTGAAGGTCGCCGAAAGGCGGCTGGAGGCCCGCACCATAACGTATCGCAAGACGTTGGGATGACTTGTGGATGGGAGTGAAAAGCTTACCGAACCCGGAGATAGCTGGTTCTCCTCGAAATGCCTTTAGGGGCAGCCTCGTCGTGCATGGTAGGGGGTAGAGCGACTGTTTGGATGCGGGGGTCTCCTCGACCTGCCAAATCCTGACAAACTCCGAATACCTACCGTCAAAGGCGACGGGAGTGAGACGGTGACAGCGAACTGCCATCGTCGAAAGGGAAACAACCCTCATCATTCGCTAAGGTCCCAAAGTACCGTTCAGTGGTAAAGGTAGTGTCAGTGCTTCGACAACCAGGAGGTTGGCTTAGAAGCAGCCATCCTTTAAAGAAAGCGTAACAGCTCACTGGTCGACGCATCGATGCGCCGAATATTCAACGGGGCTAAACGGTACACCGAAGCGGTGAGTGTCCTGGTGCCTTCGGGCAGCAGGGCGCAGTAGAGGAGCGTTCCGTCCAGCAGTGAAGCAGTACTGCGAGGTACTGTGGAGCGGACGGAAGTGAGAATGTTGGCATGAGTAACTACTAGGCAGGTGAAAACCCTGCCCGCCGAATCCCCAAGGTTTCCCACGCAACGGCAATCGGCGTGGGGTTAGTCGGTCCTAAGGTCAGGCCGAAAGGCGTAGCCGATGGATAACAGGTCAATATTCCTGTACCTCAAGAGAATCGCCAGAGGATGCTAGTTGAAAGTCTTTCCGACCTCTGTTCCGTACCATTTTGGACTTGAGAAGCTGTCAGCTTCCAGCGGTCAGCCGTCAGTAGCGATACTGGCCACTGATAGCTGAAGGCTGATCGCTCCCTCGAATCCAGGATGGTACGGAATACGCCTGAGAGAACGGATGCTGGCATTCTAGGAGCGGTGTGACGGGATGGGATGACCGGAACGTGTGATTGACTGCACGTGGAAGACGTAAAGCGTTGAGAGCGGGAGGCAAATCCCCCGCTTGAGCTGAGCGTCGATCCCGAATGGCTCCGTAAGGGGTCGAGTCCGACTCATTCTGTCTCCAAGAAAACCATCGCTCTGAGAGTCTCGTGAGACCGTACCGCAAACCAACACCGGTGGGGTGGTCGAGTAGACCTAGGTGAACGGGAAAACTCGCGTTAAGGAACTCGGCAATGAAGCGTCCGTAACTTCGGGATAAGGACTACCCTCCTTCGCAAGAAAGAGGGTTGCAACAAAAGAGCCCAGGCGACTGTTTATCAAAAACACAGGTCCCTGCCAAGCCGCAAGGCAACGTATAGGGGCTGATGCCTGGCCAGTGCCAGAAGGTCACGTGAGGGGGTGTATGCCTCCAAACTAAGCCCTGGCGAACGCCGGCCGTAACTATAACGGTCCTAAGGTAGCGAAATTCCTTGTCGGGTGGTCGACCCGGCTTCGTCCCTTTGGGGGACTACGCCGTGGCAAGCTTGCCCGAATGCATCGCAAGGTGCAGCACTGAGGAATTTTCTATTCTTGATAAGCGGTCTCGCATGTCGAGACCATGTGATGTCCCTGACGAAAGTCGAGGGACGGGCTCAAAAGAATTTTCTTATCCAAACGAGTTCTGCGAACTATTGAATCAGACCGTACAAAATCAGTGTCTAACGTCGCTATATGCTGGAATATCCGAGTATGAAGTGGTACCGTCTGCCGCTATGGCAAACGGTGAAAATCCATCTTCTGCGGACAATCAGCAGGTAACTTCTGGGAAAAGCCCTCACCAACTTGCAGAAGAACTACATGAATTAATTGAGGTATGTCACGAAGAAGTCGATAGACTACTTCGTTTGATAGCGAGTCGAAATCCACGCTATCCGCATCCTGTTGCACACTACACAATTAGTCTTGATGCTCAAGGAGTCATGCTTCGCCAGGCTTTCGAACAAGGAGAGCTGGAGCGGGCGATTAGTGTGGTTCAGGATATGTTTATGACCTCAAGAAGGGCCATCGAAGCAATATATGCATCTTCCCAAGAAGATTCCTCAGAGACTACACGCGACGGGACGAGGAATTAGGAATTTAGAATTAGGAATTAAGAATTAAGAATGGCTTTCATTCTTACTTCTCAATTCACCATTCATAATCCTCGTTCATGATATAGTCCGATCCCTGTGGCGACACAGGGCGCATCAGAATCGCGATGCACTAAAAAACAGCGTGGTTGCGTATCGCGTATGACGTATCAAGTATTACGTATGAGTTATACGTAATACGTAATACGGAATACGAAATACATTTCCGGTAGTGCGCTCTGCCAAGCAGAGTCGCCGGCTCACCACCGGCGGGAACCGTACATGAAGTTCCGACCCGCACGAATGGTATAACGGTCTGGGCACTGTCTCGACGCGAGGTCCGGTGAAATTTCAGTCCCGGCGCAAATGCCGGGTAGATCACGGTAGGACGAAAAGACCCTATGAAGCTTTACTATACACTGGCATTGATGCATTGGTTTATGTGCGCAGGATAGGTGGGAGGCTTTGAAGCCCCGGCTTTGGCCGGGGTGGAGCCATCCTTGAGATACCACCCTTGTGTTCCGATGTATCTCACCCCGTCTCTGAAACGGAGCGGGGGACAGTGCTTGTCGGGTAGTTTAACTGGGGCGGTTGCCTCCTAAAGTGTAACGGAGGCGCGCAATGGTCCACTAGCGCCGGATGGAAATCGGCGTGGTCGTGTAATCGCACAAGTGGGCCTGACTGTGAGACTTACAGGTCGAGCAGGGACGAAAGTCGGTGATAGTGATCCGGCAACCTGAGCAATTAATCTTGCTCTTACCACGTGGGTGGGTTGTCGCTCAACGGATAAAAGTTACTCTAGGGATAACAGGCTGATCGGTTCCAAGCGCCCACAGCGACGAACCGGTTTGGCACCTCAACGGGGTGCTGCAGGAGTAATTCTGCACCAACAACGTGGCTTATAACGGTGGAACCGTCAGTGGCATTCGTGGGCATACCAAGTATGCACATGCCAACCGGCAATACCGTGGGAAGTCCCCCGCACATGCGGGGTGACCCCGTAACGACTGACCCGAAAGGGGAGGGTTCGCTCATGCTTAGCGAGCCAAGACGCCACCCCCTGCAATCAACATCCGGCCATGGTTCCATCCAGAACCTTCGGTTGGAAGCAGGGTGAAGATATAGTCTGCACCATATGAAAGTATGGATACATGTACGATGTCGGCTCATCGCATCCTGGGGCTGGAGAAGGTCCCAAGGGTTTGGCTGTTCGCCAATTAAAGCGGTACGCGAGCTGGGTTCAGAACGTCGTGAGACAGTTTGGCCTCTATCCACCGTGATCACTTAGAAACGTGAAGGAAGCTGCTCCTAGTACGAGAGGACCGGAGTGGACGAACCTCTGGTGTACCTGTTGTCGCGTCAGCGGCATCGCAGGGTAGCTAAGTTCGGAAGGGATAACCGCTGAAAGCATCTAAGTGGGAAGCCCCTCCTAAGATTGCGTTTCTCCATCAGCCCGCCGGAAGAACACCGGCTAGATCGGCCACAGGTGTACGCACGGTAACGTGTTCAGCCGAGTGGTACGAACGGGCAATTGAACATTTTTCTTTTTGCATTGTCTTCGGATAACTCAGAGTCCTATTCGTGTGCTACACCCTGGGTATAGACCCAATGGAGCACCCATAGGTCCGTCAGAGATCAGTCGATCCAACGTCATCGAGCCCCATCATCTTCCCAACCCCGCACCACGCTTCTTGCGTGGATCCGGGGGAAGCCGGAACATGATGATGGGTGAGCATAGAGTCCTGGTGCCTGTAGCGACGGGGTCACACCCGATCCCATTCCGAACTCGGCAGTTAAGCCCGTCCGCGCCGATGGTAGCTGGCAGTACAGCCCGTAAGAGTAGGTCGGTGCCAGGACCCTGTGCTCTGATAATGAAGCCGCTTGTCCACAGGCGGCTTTTTGGTGTGTGTTCATCGCCGTTCATTCCTGCATCATCTCTTGCATCTTCTGGAGCAAGTCCTCCCTGTCCGCGCTCCGGAGTGCTTCCTTGAGCATTTTGAGCACCTGTTCCAAGCGGGGGACGGTTTCTGCGATGCGGTCACACGCGTTGGCGTTTGCCACGCACTCCCCGCGGATGCCCGCGTAGAGCGCCTTCGCCTCTGCGAAGGTGGATGCCGCGGTCATGGGCACAACCACATTCTCCTGCTTGAGGAGCGCGAGGATGCGGGGGGTGGCAGCGAAGACGCGGTCCGCAGCGGTGAGGAGGCGGCTGGGTGCGGGGGGAGGCGTTTGCGGGGTCCGGTGATACACTTCCTTGAGGAGCGCGTTCGTTTCCCGCAGATGCGCCTGCACGGCTTCCTTTTGGGTGCGCAAGCCTTCCCACGACGTGTCGTCGGCAAGCGGTACATCCCTCAGCCAGGTGACCGTGGCGAGGATCTTCTCCTTTGCCTCCGGAGGGAGGGTGGGGGAGGAGGCGACGAGGGTGAGGCGTTCCGTCGCTTCCTCCACGTGGGAGCGCAACTGTTCCAGCCGGTCATCCACTTGCCGTTCCGGAACCAGCTTCTCCTCAATTCTCCTGCGCAGCTCCGCTTCCAACACCTTCTGTTCCTCGGCGCCCAACGGGCGTGTGGGGAGGAGGGCGGGAGCGGTCACCGGAGACGTGAGGACGGGCGGCAGGCACCGGACCGTGCCATCGGCGAGAGATTCACTCCCCGCCGTGCAGCGGAGGAGGGAAGACGACGAAGAAGAGCGGAACAGTACGGTCCCCGAGGCATTCCTTTCTTCCGGGAGAGGTCGAAGAGAAGAGGAGGATCCGCCATCCTCTTCGGAAGAGGAAGACCGGGAGGAGGCGTCCTTCTCATCATTGTCACCCCCGGTTCCATCATCTTCCCCCGAACCGTCACCGTCCCCGTTGGTTTCCGGTTTTTGGAGGGTGAGCCAGAGGCAAGGGGGAAGATCCGTCCTATTGTCCTTGCACCTCTCGCTCTCGCAGAGCATGGGTTCATACGAACCGGGGGTGCAGTCGGCGGTGGAGAGGGTGCCGCACTGCCGGTAGAGGGCGCAGAAGGGGGAAGTGCCGTACTGTTGTTCCGGATCGGGGAAGTACGCCGCCTTCTTGAGGCATGTGTGTTGTGAGCAACGGGTGTCTCCGCAATCCAATTCCACCACCTGCGGATGGATGATGCAGGAATCCGTGCGGGAGTAGGTGTTCGTCGTGGGACACTCGAAGGTGAGCAGAAGGCATGGGGTAAACTGCGCGGTCTCGGTAGCCACACGGATGGAAGCGTTGATGTACGTGTCGTAGCTATCCACGGTGAGTTCCGCCTTGAGCAACAAGCTGGCGCCGGATACGGCGGAGGCAAGGGTAATGCCAAGAATGAGGAGTTGGGTCTGTCGGTACTTGAGACGCATAAATATGTGTTTGTATGACTATTATATACCAAAATACACAGAGTGTGCAAGAAAGACTAAAATATGGTATAATTACAATTTAGAAAGGGGAAAACTCACTCCAAATGCCGCGCCCAGCGTCACGTTCGGCGGAGTATGCGAAAGCCGCATGGCTGCGCCTGCGGTGGGGCTTGCCCTTCGCGGCGGCGCTGCTTCCCATCATTTTCCTCAGCATCTACTCGTTGCAGATTGCTTCGCGTTCGGTGAGGGATCTGGTGGAGAGCGCCAACCGTGCCGCGGCTTCCAACGTCTCGCAGCTCCTCACGCAGGACTTCATACGGACGGTGAACTTGGCCGATGCCATCGCTTCCGTTCCGGGGACGGTGGAGGCCGTGCAGGTGCAGGATGACATGGCCATGCGCACTCGCCTCAAGGCCGTAGTGCTCGCATACCCCCAAATCGACCGCGCGTTCGTCACGGACCGCAACGGCATCCTATGGGCGGATTATCCCCAGGCGCCCGGCGTGTTTGGCAAGAGCCAAACCCAAACGGACTGGTACCGCGGGCTCTCCGCCCAATGGAAGCCGTACATCTCCCGCGTGTACCTGCAGTCCTTCGATTCCAAGGCTCCCGTTGTTGCCATTGCCGCGCCGGTTTTGGACGAGACGGGGGGCGTGGCGGGTGCACTGGTGGTGGAGTACCGCACCGACCTAGTGCAGCGCTGGCTGCAGGGCATCCGCCTGGGGATGCAGGGGTACGTGTATGTTCTGGACCAGGAGGGGGTGGTTGTCGCCCATCCCGATTTGCCGGAAGGGGAATTCCTCCAGGAAGGGTATGCGGGGGTGGAAGCCCTCCAAGCTGCCCGCAGCGGTTCCACGCTGTTCACCCAAGAGTACCGGGATCCCATCAGTTGGGAGACGATGATGGCAACCTTCCAACCGTTGGCCGTGGGAGGAAGCCGGTGGACCGTGGTCGCGCAGCAGCCCAAGGAGGAGGCCTTCGCCCCGCTCAACCGCGTGAAGTGGAGCATCAGCCTGGCGGGGGTCATTCTCACGCTCTTCACGCTCGGCATGGTGCTGGCGCTGGCGCGTTCCAGTCGCCGCATCACCCTGCTCAATGCGGAACTCGCCGCCAAGAACATCACGCTCAGGGATATCACGTCCTTCGTCACCCACCAGCTGCGCGCCCCCGTGACATCCATGTCCTGGATGCTGGAGAGCATGCTGGACGGGGACTACGGCGCCCTGGGGGACGAACTGCGCAAAGGCCTGCAGGAACTCAAGGATATCGCTTTCCAGAACGGCGTCCTCATCAACGATATCCTCAACGTCTCCCGCCTGGACCGCGGCGTGCTGGAAGTGCGCGCAGTAACGGTCCCGCTCGCCGCCGTCGCCGATCGCGCGCTGCGGGATTACCTGCTCCCCATCGAGCGGTCGGGATTGAAGCTGGTGAGGGAAGGGGAGAAGGAAGAAATCCTGGTGCTGGCGGACAAGGAGAAGATGGCGGAGGCCGTGGCCAACAGCATCAGCAACGCGCTGAAGCATACGAAGAGCGGCAGCATCACCCTGCGGTTGCGGAAGGACGGGCAGTACGGGTACATCGACGTGGCGGATACGGGCGAAGGCGTGCCGCCCGAGCGTCTGCCGCACCTCTTCACCCGCGCCGGCGTCAAAGGGACCAACACGGCATCCACGGAGAGCACGGGGCTGGGCCTCTTCATCGCGCGGTCCTTCATGCGGTTGCAGAAAGGGGAAATCACCGTGGAGTCCCTGGTGGGGAAGGGAACCAAGTTCACGTACAGCATCCCCCTCTCCCGATACCAAGCAGCCCCTCCCCAAGCGGAAAACAGTGGAATTGCCTAAAAACATATAAGTGATATAATAATACTAACACACACCATGCGTCTCCGGTCCGTCTCCACCGTCATCCTTCTCTCCGCCGCTTTCGTCCCTCTTGCGTGGGCGACATTCGACGAGCTGGGTGAGCTCAAGCGGGAGCTCGTGAGCTGGCAGATGACGCACGCCGCGGATTTGAGCGACCTCGTGGAGACGCTGGACGACATGTCCGGCCCTTCCTTCACCGATGTGCAGGAGAGCGATTGGTACAGCTCGTACGTGGCTTCCGTGAGCGCGTGGGGGATCGTGACGGGGTACAGGGACAAGGGCGGCGAGCTCACGGGCAAGTTCGGGCCGGCGGAGAAGGTGACGGTGGCGGAAGCGCTCAAAATGTCGCTCGAGGCCGCGCAGGTCGATGAGAAGACGTGCGGCGCGGCGCCCCCCTCCCTCCCCGCCGCTTCCCAGCACTGGGCGTCGGCGTACGTCTCCTGCGGCGAGCAGAAAGACATGCGCCTCTTCGGGGAGAAGGCGCTCAACCTCAATCGCACCGCCAAGCGCGCCGAGGTGCTCTCCATCCTCCACGACGCATTCGGGGACGAGATCCCTCCGTACGTTTCCCGTTTCCGCGACACACGCGGCCATCCGCTGGAGGCCGATGTTGCCTACGCCACGTACCTGGGCGTGGTGAGCGGGGACCGCACGGCGCAGGGCGTGGATTTGGATACATTCCGTCCCAACGCGCCCATCAACCGCGCGGAGGTGGCCAAGATCATCTACATGCGCCTGCGGGAAGATGCCAAGAGGCAGATGTCGAGCGCAAATTGACGGAAAACCCCTGGCTATCCGTCCTTGATATCACCATGCTGTCAGTCCCTTTTCGTTGAAAGGAAGCCAATTATCAATACTTGACAAATATACAAAACATATTAATATATCCCACTATGTCTCAATCCTTCACCATTGCCGATTCCGATCTCCTGTTCGAGAAGGGACTGGCTGATGTTCTGAAGGGCGATGAGCGGCACATGTTCGACCAGTTGGAATACAAGGCGCTTACCATGCAAGAGAGCGAGCTTCGCCGATGGGCGGATTATGCACGCCAAAACATAGATAGGTTGACGCGGTCTTTCGCAGAAGAGAAGGAGCAGATCATTACGGAAGAGAAAGAGCAGATAGACACCGAAGAGACGAAGCGGAAAATCGCCGTAGCGACGGAGCAACATATCTACGTGGTGAGGATGACGTACTACCAGACGCTTGAGGAGCTCTTTGAGGGCGAGCTGTTCCGGCGCACCAAAGTGCCGGAAGATGAAGCGGGGTGGATGTGAACGGTCCTCCGTCCTCATCGCTAATAAGGTACACTCTTCTTCCATGCTCGAACGTCTTCAGAAAATCCTTTCAGCCAGAGGTATCGCTTCCCGCCGCAAGGCCGAGGAGTACATCCTGCAGGGGCTGGTACTGGTGAACGGCAAGCCGGCGATCCTTGGCCAGAAGGCGGATCCCGCAGTAGACCGTATCGAGGTGAAGGGCGAAGTGATGGAGGCGCGCAAGGAGATGTTGTACTACGTGATGCACAAGCCCCGGGGGATTGTGACGAGCAATATTGAGAAATCACCGGGCAAGAAACATGCGGGAGGGAACGCTGCGGGATCCCCCACCGTGCGCGAGCTTCTCCCCCTGAATTTGCAGGGGAAGGTTTTCCCCGTCGGCCGCTTGGATAAGGATTCCACCGGGCTCCTCCTCCTCACGAACGACGGGGTCCTCGCCTACCGTCTCACGCATCCCAAGTTCGATCACGAGAAGGAGTATGAGGTGGAGACGGAGGAGGAAATCACCAACGGGCAGCTGCAGAAGATGCGCGAAGGCCTGATGATCCTGGGGGAAAAGACCAAGCCGGCGACGGTGGAGCGGACGGGGAAACGGAATTTCAGAATAGCCCTGACGGAAGGCAAAAACAGGCAGATCAGGCGCATGTGTGAGAAAGTGGGGTGTACGGTGAAGAATCTGCAGCGTATCCGCATCATGACACTCCGGGATCCGCTCTTGAAGGAAGGGAAGATCCGCTTGCTCACGTCGCAAGAGAAGGCTCAACTTTTGGCTTCGGTTGGGCTATAATAGGTACGTATAACGTATTGCGTATCCCGTATTACGTATAAGGCTGTGGTCTCTGTTCATACGTACTACGCAATACGAAATACGGTATACGCAGCTTCCGTCATTATCTACAGATGAAATTCATTCCCCATGGCGCGGCTCAGGAAGTCACCGGTTCTTGTCATGAGCTGCAAGCCAACGGGAAGAGGATCCTCTTGGATTGCGGCCTCTTCCAAGGCCACCGCAGGGAAACAGTGGAGAAGAACGCCACGTTCGGTTTTGACGTGCGCACGATTGACGCAGTCCTCATCACGCATGCACACATGGACCACGTGGGGCGCGTGCCCTTACTCTATAAGAGGGGGTACCGCGGCCCCGTGATCGGCACGTTCGCCACCAAGGACCTGGCTGCGGTGATGCTGAAAGACGGCGGATACATCCAGGAGAAGGATGAGGAGTTCTTCCGCAAGAAGCTGAGCAAATCCATGCTTCCTTCCGAGGGGCCCCTCTACACGCAGGAAGACGCCATGGAGTGCATGCGCATCTTCCAGGGCAGGAACTACGGCGAATGGTTCGAGGTGACGGAGGGCGTGCGCGCGCAGTTTCTGGACGCCGGCCACATTATCGGCGCGGCCATGATCGTGCTGGAAATCACCGAAAACGGAAAGGTGACACGCCTGGGATTCACCGGGGACCTGGGCCGCAGCGCCCTCCCCATCCTCCGCGACCCCTCTCCCATGCCGGCAGTGGATATCCTCATCTGCGAGAGCACGTACGGGGGCCGCAAACACGAAGATGTGGCTCACGCAAGGGCTCATCTCGAATCCGTCATCACGAAGACCGCGAAGCGCGGCGGCAAAGTGATCATCCCGGCCTTCTCTCTGGAACGTACGCAGGAGATCGTCTACGACCTCCACATTCTGTGGGATGAGAAGAGGATACCGGCCGTGCCCATCATCATCGATTCCCCCCTCACATCCGCCGTCACGGAGGTCTTTATGAAGCACCCCGAGTGCTACGACAAGGACATGTTCGAGAAGTTCCTGGGCAAGCAGCACAATCCCTTCCAGTTCTCGCTCGTGCGGTACACGGAGAGCATGGAAGAGAGCAAGGCGCTCAACGGCACCCCCGGCCCCATGGTCATCATGGCGGCATCGGGCATGTGCGAGGCGGGGCGGATCCGCCACCATCTCCGCAATGAGATCGAGGATCCCCGCAACACCATTCTCGCCGTGGGGTACATGGCGGAGAACACCCTGGGCAAGCGCCTCATAGACCCCTCCATCGGTTCTGTGAAGATCTTCGACGAGATGTATGCCAAGAAGGCCGAAGTGGTCTCCATCGACGTCTACTCCGGCCACGCGGACATGGCGGATTTGGATGCCTTCGTCGCTTCCATTCTCGGTCTCAAGCAGGTGATCCTCGTCCACGGGGAACGCGGAGAGATGGAAATGTTTGCCGAACGCCTGCGGCAGAAGGGGCTCCCCATCACCATGCCCGCACGGGGGGAGGCGGTGGAGCTCGGCGCTCTCCCCGCAGAGGCCAAGCAGTGATATTTCCGCTTCAGTTCGCGGATTATACAATCCTTGTTGGATGGTGGTTGACCATGGCCGAGGACGGAGCAATGCTTCCTTGCTCTTCCCCCCTCCTCATGGTTTCCACATCACCTTCCAACGAATGCCTTTCGCCGGACGTGGCCCACGAGCGCTACCTAGCCGCAGTGGAAGCCGTCTATGGGGATGATGATCTGCAGTCGAATGTACAGGAAACGAGGAGGGACTCTGCCGCAGTCCTGGAACAGACGGAACAGGAGAAGGCGTAGGAGGCACAAAACGAGACAGGTTACAGCCCCATTTCCCCCGCCACAGGCTTCATTGCGTCCAGCGTTATTTGGACGAATTCGTCGAGGGGAATGCCGAGGAGCTCCTCGCATTTCCTGATCTGCTCGCGGTTCACCTGCGCGGCGAACGCCTTGTCCTTCATTTTCTTCGTCACGCTCTTCACCTCCACGTCCGCGATCTTCTTGGAAGGACGTACCAGGGTTACTGCGATGATGAAGCCGGTGAGCTCATCCACGCAATACAGGCAGCGGCGCAGATGGGAATCGAGAGGGTGTTCTCCTGCGTACTTCTCCGCATAGTGGGAACGGATATCTGCCAGAAGATCGGCAGGGGATTCGAGTTCCGAGAGCATCTGTTCCAACGTGGTACCACAGTGTGCTTCCGCATCTTTCTCCAGGTGGTCCCAGTCCAAGTCGTGCAGCATGCCTGCAACTTTCCACGTCGCCGGATCACCGCCGAAGCGGGATGCCAGCGCCTCCATCACCGCTCCCGTGGCGATCAAATGCGCCTTGGTCTTATCTGCGTGCTTGCCGAGGAGTCCGTGGGCGGCGGGGAGGAGATGGCCGTAGGTGGAAGATTGGGGAGGGAGCGAAGGAGGGGGGGTCATAGGAGTAGAGGAGGAAACCGAAGAAACCGAGGAAACCGAGGAGGCAGATTCTTTCGGATTCCTTGGCTTCCTCGGTTTCTTTTCCTCCGAGATCCCCATAGTGTCCGCCAACTCCGACTGCCCCAACGGCTTCATCAAGGGGAAGAGGATCACGTCGCGCAGGTTGCCTTGTTGCGTGAGCAACGCCACGATCCTATCCACGCCCATGCCCCAGCCGGAGCAGGGCGGAGCTCCGTATTCCAACGCTTTCACGTATTCATCGTCCTTGCCGTGTGCTTCGGCATCACCGTGCGCAAGCGCGGAAGCTTGCGCTTCGAAGCGCTGCGCCTGATCCACGGGATCGATCAGTTCGGAATAGGCGTTGACGATTTCCCATCCGCCGACGACCAGCTGGAAACGGTCTGTGATCTTGGGGTTCTCATCGTTCCTGCGCGCGAGGGGGGAAAGCTCGATGGGATGCTGGATGATGAAGGTCGGCTGCACCAGTCCCGGGCGCGCTACTTTCTTGTAGAGCTGGTCCACCAGACTTCCGAAGCCCAGCTCATCGATGTTCACATCCAAGCGGATACCCTTCGACTTAATGGCATCAACTAGGGCTGAACGCGAATCCGAAACCCCGAAGTCGATCTGGGAATGTTGGAGGATGGCTTCGCGTATGGAGAGGCGCGGCCAGGGGGGGGCAAAGTCGACTTCCACAAGTTTCCCGTCCCGGTCCGGTATCTTCACCTTCATGTTCCCGAGCAGGTCTTTGAGGATGGAGGAGAGCATTTCTTCCGTGAAGGCCATGTTGTGGGTGTAGTCCCAGTACGCGGCGTAGTGCTCCACCATGGTGAAATCCTGGAGGTGGCTGGGGTCTAAGCCTTCGTTACGGAAACAGCGCGCCACCTCGAACACGCGCTCGAACCCGCCCACCAGCGCCTCCTTGAGGAATGTCTCCGGCGCAATGCGCAGGTATACGTCCATGTCATATGCGTTGTGGTGCGTGGAGAACGGCTCGGCAAGCGCTCCCGACGCGGCGTTCACGAGGACGGGCGTATCCACCTCCGTGAAGTCCCGCGACCAGTAGAACTCGCGCAGCTTCCGGATGAACGCGCTGCGGAAGACGAAGCGGTCCAGGGTCTCGCGGTTGCTCATCAAGTCCAGGTAGCGCTGGCGCCATGCTGTCTCCTGGTCCGCGATCCCGTGCCATTTTTCCGGGGGTTGGCGCAAGGCTTTGCTGAGCACCGTCCATTCCTTCACCAGGACGGTTTGCTCGCCGGTTTTGGTGCGGAACGTCTCGCCCTTCACGCCGAGGAAATCGCCCAAATCCGCCAATGCCAGCGCACGGTCGTACTGCTCCTGCCCCAGGGCGTCCACACGGAACGCCACCTGCATCCTGCCGGAAAAATCCTGCAGCTGCGCGAACGTCACTTTTCCCATGTCGCGCCACAACACCACCCGGCCGGCCACGGCCACCTGTGTACCGTCCGCCGCTTGCTTCGCCTTTTCGAGGCGGTGCGTGCGGGGGAACGTAGCGGCGTACGGAGTGCCGCCGGCATCACGGATCTTCTTGGCTTTCTCCAAACGTATGGGGTCCATGGAGGGAAGAATACCCGCAGTCGTACAGGACTTGAAGGGTCCGATGGCCGTATCCGCAGGCGTGAGCACGGGGCGGAAGATGGACGGTGCGCGGAAGGGTGAAGGACGGTATCCTTTCCTCCATGAATGCAGGGTTGTCCGTTTCGCTCGCTTTCTTCCTCGGCATCACGGCCGAAGCGGCGCTCATCGCCTGGCGTTCCGGCATAGCCGCGCCGCCGCAGCGCCGTGCGCTGTGGGCGTGCCTGGGGGTGGCGGCGCTCGTGCTCCTCTTCGCCCTCCTCCCCGGCACCACGGAGGCGGAAGCCCTCAGCCGCCTCCGGTGGGGCACGGCCGGCTTCCTGCTCGTGTATGCCCTCTCGTTCCGCACGCGCGTGCTGCCGCGGCTCACGGAGCGGACGCTGCTCCTGTGGACCGTCCTCTCACTCTACCTGCTCCTGCTCCTGCAGACGGCGCTCCCGTTGCCGCTCCCCACGTTCCTCGCACTCCTCATCCTGCCGGCGGTCGCGCTCTTCTTCGGCCTTACTTCCTTCCAGCCCAACCGTCCCTGGCGCGCCGTGCTGTACGCCTGGTTCCTGTGCCTGGTGGCGCTCTCCGGCTTCTGGCAACTCTTCTTCTTTCTGTTCGGGGAGGAGCTCCGGCGCATCGGCAGCGTGAGCGCGCTCATCGCGGGCATGGCGCTCTGCGCGGCCGGATTGCACCTGGTCACCCTTCTGCGCTTCCTTCCCCTGCCGTTCGAAGAAATGGAATCCTGGACGGAGCAGTGGCGGGAGTGGCGCAGCGAGACGCGTGCGTCGGCGGAAGAAGTGCAAGGCGATGCCAATACTTCGCTCCGTCGCTTACTTCTTCTCCTCTTCTTCCTCCTTATTCTCGTGAGCGGGTTCTTCATCCTGGGGGTGCCGGAGCCCCTCCTGAGCGGTATCGTGGTTGCGGCGTTCCCGTTCCTCACGGCGGAGCGGCGGGAGGAGCAGCAGATGATTTGAAGATCGTTTTCGTTCTGTCCCCCTATGTAAGGAAGGAACGAATGGTGAAAATGCGTTTGACGTCCACCCAAAACCTTTCTAAACTCCCCCCGCTTCACCTGATTTCTCAGGGAATCGGGTGTTGATCGCTTACGTTCCCGGTTCGCCTTCCTTTAAAGGAACAAGCGAGCCCAAGAACCTCCAAGCCCTATGCAAGGCCTCATCGCCAAAAAAGTCGGCATGTCGCGCGTCTTCCTCCCCAGCGGGGAGGCTGTTCCCGTGACGTACCTCAAAGTGGATCCCAACGTGATCGTGCGCACCAAGACCAAGGAGAAGGACGGGTACGAGGCGGTGGTGCTGGGCGTGGGCGCCAAGCCGTGGAAGAGCCGCAAGGGCAAGGCGAACGTGCGCTACAGCGTGCAGAAGGAATGGAAAGTGGAAACGCTGGAGGGGCTGGAGGCGGGCAAGACGCTTACGGCCGAGATCCTGCCCGAGAACACCGTCGTCACCATTTCGGGGACGTCCAAGGGGAAGGGATTCCAGGGCGTGATGCGCCGGCACCACTTCTCCGGGGGTCCCGGAGGCCACGGATCGCACTTCAAGCGCGAACCGGGGTCCATCGGCATGCGCACCCAGCCGGGCCGCGTGCTCAAGGGGCACCCCATGGCGGGGCATATGGGGCTGGAGAACGTCACCGTCAAGCATCGCGCCATCGTCGCCGCCGACCTCCCCAACGGCATGATCGCCGTCAAGGGTCCCGTTCCCGGGCCCAACGGCGCAACCGTCTTCGTCACCAAGGAATCTTCCCCCGAGGCCAAAGCCTGACCCCCCCCATGAACGTCGATGTGTACTCCGCCACCGGCCAGAAGACGGGAACCATGGAGCTTCCCGCGGAGCTGTTTGCAGCCCCGGTGAACAGAGGGCTCATGCACCAGGCGATGGTGATGCAGCGCAGCAACGCGCGTTCCCCCATCGCCCATGCCAAGAGCAGAAGCGAGGTGGTGGGTTCCACACGCAAGGTCTACGGACAGAAGCACACGGGACGCGCCCGCCGCGGTCCCATCCGCAGCCCCGTGATGCGCGGCGGCGGCAAGGCGTTCGGACCCAAGAAGGAGCGGAACTTCACGAAGGAAATGCCCAAGTCCATGCGCCGCGCCGCATTGTGCGCGTGCCTCTCCTTCCAGGCGAAGCGCGGGGCGGTGATCGGCTTGGAGGCGTACCCCGAGACCATCAAGACCAAAGAGGCCATGCACCTCCTGGGCAAGCTGCCCGTGGAGCAAGGCCGCCGCACCCTCATCGTCACGGCCGCGCCGCACAAGGCTCTCACCCTCTCCACGCGCAACATCCCGGGCGTCAAAACGCTCCTCGCCGCGTATCTCAATCCCCTCGACATCCTCACCGCCCGCCATGTGATCTTCATGAAGGGGGCGGTGGAGAAGGCGGTGGAGGTGTTCGTTCGCCGGAATGTGCGGGTGAAGGTGGAGAGTGCTTCTGAGGAGAAGAATCAGAAGATGCAGAAGAAGCAGAAGAGCCAGAGGAGTGCGGAAAAGAAAGCTTCTTCCAGCAAGACGACCAAGACGTCGTCTGCATCTTCTGCTTCCTCTGCTACCTCTGCTTCCTCTGCATCTTCTGCATCCTCCAAATAATGGACCTCTCCCACGTCATCCTCGGCCCCGTCGTCACGGAGAAATCGGAACGCCTCAAGGCGGCCGGACCGCGCCACACGCATACGCTCCTGGTGCACCAGGATGCCAACAAAATCGATGTGAAGAACGCCATGCAGCGTTACTATGACGTGTCCGTGGAGAGCGTGCGCATGATCAAGACCAAAGCGAAAACCCGCAAACTCGGCGACGGGCGCGTGATGGAGAAGCGTCATGCCGCCAAGAAAGCGCTCGTCACCCTCTCCGCCAAGAGCAAGACGCTCGATCTCTCCACCTTCGGTTCAGCCGCATAATTTGCCTTCTCTCTCATTCTGATCCATGCCTCTCAAGAAGCCCAAAGCAACGACTCCCGGACGACGTCAGATGACGATCGCCGACTTCAGCGGCCTCAGCAAACGGGGGCCGGAGAAGAGCCTCGTCGCCGGCAAGAACCGCATCTGCGGCCGCGACAGCAGGGGGAGGGTGGCCATCCGCCACCGCGGAGGCGGGCACAAGAGGCTGTACCGCTTCGTGGATTTCAAGCAGATCGACCACCGCGGCGTGCCGGGAAAGGTGATGGCGCTGGAGTACGATCCCAACCGCTCCGCCCGCGTGGCCTTGGTCTACTACGTCAGCGGCTCCAAGTCCTACATCCTGGCGCCGGAAGGCCTGCAGGTGGGCGATACGGTGGTCACGGGTTCGCGCACCAAGGTGAAGACGGGCAACCGCATGGAACTGCAGCACATCCCGGTGGGGTACCGCGTGCACAATCTGGAGATGCAGATCGGGCGCGGCGGGCAGGTGGTCCGCTCCGCCGGCACGGCAGCCACCCTGCTCGGGTTCGACGGGGACTATGCCCTCATCCAACTGCCGTCGAGCGAGATCCGCAAGGTGCGCAAGGAGTGCTACGCGTCTATCGGCGTGGTGAGCAACCCGGAACATAACCTCATCACGTGGGGCAAGGCCGGCCGTCTCCGCTGGAAGGGCCGACGTCCCACGGTGCTCGGCAAGTCCATGAACGCGGTGGATCACCCGCATGGGGGAGGGGAGGGGCACAGCCCCATCGGCCTCAAACATCCCAAGACTCCCTGGGGCAAGCCCGCCTTGGGCGTGAAGACCCGGCGCGTGAGGAAGCCTTCACCATTGATTATCCGTAGACGCTTACGTAAGAAGAAGAAATGAGAATTTCCCCCGCCATTGTCGGCTCGTGTCCGTATGACGTATTACGTATACCGTATTACGTATACGCAATACGAAATACGCAATACGGTATACGTTCTCTTCCTCTCTAACCATGTCCCGCTCACTCAAAAAAGGCCCCTACGTTGATCCCAAGCTCTTCCGCAAGGTGATGAAGATGGTCGAAGCGCAGGAGAAACGGATCGTGAAGACCTGGGCGCGGGACTGCGACATCCCCCCCGAGTTCGTAGGATTCACCTTCGCGGTCCATAACGGCAAGGACTTCATTCCCGTGTACATCACGGAGCAGATGGTGGGGCACAAGCTGGGGGAGTTTTCCTGGACCACAAAATTCAAAGGCCACGGCGGCAAGGCTGCCACCACCGTCGCTCCCGTCCCCGGCACACCGGCTCCCGCCGCCCCCGCTCCCGCCAAATAACCCTCACCAATAACCGCGGGCAGGAATGCCCGCTCTCACCATCATGAAAGCCTACCTCCGTTCCGTCCGCATCGCGCCTAAGAAAGCCAACCTCATTGCGAGGATGGTCCGCGGCATGCCGGTGCCCGCGGCGGTCATCGCGCTGCAGCACACCAACAAGAAGGCGGCGCGCATCGTGGAGAAGCTGCTCCTCTCGGCCATGGCCAACGCTTCCCACAACGAGAAGCAGGACCCGGAGCAGATGGTCATCGCGTCCATCGTGGTGAACCAAGGCCAGGCGTACCGACGCGGCATGCCCAAGGCGCGCGGACAGACACGGCCTTTCCGCAAGTTCCTCTCCCACATCGAGTTGGTGCTGGGGTATCCCTCCGAAGGGAAGAGTCCGAGGATTCCGAAGAGTCCGAGGAAGGATAAGAACGAAGGATCTGCTTCACAGGATGCCAAGAAACCTGTAAAACAGGTACGTTCTGCAAAGGAGAAGAAGAACACCAAATCCTCTGATTCCTCTATATCTTCTGTTTCCTCTGCATCTTCTGCTTCCTGATTATGGGTCAAAAAGTGAACCCCAACGGCTTTCGACTCGGCTTCACGCACACGTGGCCCTCCACGTGGTTTGCGAAGGGGAACAAGTACCGCGAGCTCTTCCTCCAGGACGTGCGGATCCGCCGGTTCATCATGGGGCGCATCAAGGAGGCGGGGATCAGCGCCGTGGACATTGAGCGCGGGAAGAAGGTCACCGTCACCATCCACACCAGCAAGCCCGGCGTGATCATCGGCAAGCAGGGCGCCGCCATCGAGGAGCTCCGCAAGGAGCTGGAGCGCAAATACGGCGGCTCGTTCGAGGTGGACATCAAGGAGATCCGCAGCCCCGATTCCGATGCGGCGGTGATCGCCGAAACCATCCAAGGGCAGATCGAGCGCCGCATGCCCTATCGCCGCGCCGTGAAGATGGCGATCGAGAAGGCCATGCAGGCGGGCGCCATAGGGGTGAAGGTCACGGTGAGCGGCCGCTTGAACGGCGCGGAGATCGCCCGTGACGACCTGTTCAAGGAGGGGAACGTCCCCCTGCAGACGCTGCGCGCCAACATCATCCACGCCAAGCGCCATGCCATCACCAAGTTCGGCACCATCGGCGTGCAGGTGTGGGTCTACTCCGGCATGGTCTTCAAGAAGATCCAGCAAGTACAGTCCGCTTCCCTGAAGAATACCCCCTCAGAATAATCCTTCCCGCGGGCAGGAATGCCCGCCCCCTCTCCCATGCTCGAACCGAAGAAGCTCAAATACCGCAAGCAGCACAGGAACCGTGGCGCCTTCTACGGGAAGGCGACGCGTGGCATTGAGCTGGCATTCGGCAGTTTCGGGCTCAAGGCGCAGACGGCCGGCGAGCTCACAGCGCGCCAGATCGAAGCGGCACGCCGCGCCATGACGCACCGCGTGCAGCGCGGCGGAAAGATTTGGATCCGCGTTTTCCCGCACACGCCCGTCACCAAGAAGGCCGCCGAAGTGCCGATGGGCTCGGGGAAGGGGAGCGTGGAGTACTACGCATGCGTCATCCGCCCCGGCGCCATCCTGTTCGAAATCGACGGCCTGCCCGAGATCGCCGCCCGCGAGGCGTTGATCCTCGCCAGCCACAAACTCCCCATGCGCACGAAGATCGTCACCCGCCACACCCTCTGAACCATGGCCACCCACCTCTCCAGCTACGGCGAACTGACGGCGATGCCGCCCGAGGAACTGCGCCGCGACATCGCAGCCCAGCGCACCCTCGTGCGCAAGATGCGGCTCGGCGTGGAGATGAAGAAGGAGAAGGACACCGCCCGCTACCGCCGCGAGAAGCGGCAACTCTCGCGCATGCTCACGGCGCAGGGGGCACAGCAGCGACAGCCTAAGAAAGTGTTGAAGAGTAAGCCGAAAAGTCGTATAGTGTCCGCCTCCGTCCCGCCCCGCGGGGCGGCAGCGGACAAGCTCCCCTCCGCCACGGCGGGGAAGGCTGACGTCTCTTCCTCCACTTCCGCATCATGAGAACCAAGAAGGGCCTCATTACGTCGGCGAAGATGCAGGACACCGTCACGGTGACCGTCCATCGCTCGATGTTCCACTCCAAGTACAAGAAGCGCTACTCCATCAGCAAGAAGTTCCTTGCGGACAGCAAGGGCTTTGACCTGGCGGTGGGCGATGAGGTCCTCATCACCGAGTGCCGGCCGCTGAGCAAGCGCAAGTACTTCCGCGTGACCGAGGTCACGAAGCACGCGCCCCGCGTGAGCGAGTTGGCGGAGGAGAAGGACCTTACGGCGGTCACCCAGCGCACGCAAAAGACGTCCGATTCCCCTGATTCCCCCCAATGATCCAACCGCAGACCATCCTCGGCGTAGCCGATAACACGGGTGCCAAGAAGGTGATGTGCATCCGGGTGCTCGGCGGCACGCGCCGCCGGTACGCGGGCTTGGGCGACGTGATCATCGTTGCGGTCAAGGAAGCAGCTCCCCGCGGCACGGTGCGCAAGAAGACCGTGGAGCGCGCGGTGGTCGTACGCACGCGCAACGTGGTCCGCCGTAAGGACGGTTCCGCCATCCGCTTCGACGACAACGCCTGCGTCATCATCCAGAAGGACGGCATTCCCAAGGGCACGCGCGTCTTCGGCCCCGTCGCCAGGGAACTGCGCGCGAAAGGATATCAAAAGATTATTTCCCAAGCCCCCGACGTTCTATGAAATTGCACACGGGCGACACGGTCGTCGTCATCAGCGGCAAGGATAAGGGGAAGACGGGCAGCATCATGCGCGTCATCCACGCACGCAACCACGTGGTGGTGGGAGGCATCAACATGCGTACGCGCCACATCAAGAAGACCTACCAGGAAGCGGGGCGCATCGTGAAGTACGAGGCGAGCATGAATGCTTCCAAGGTGATGCTCGTGGACCCCAAGACCAAGAAGCCCACCCGTATCGGCTTTGCCATCAAGGAAGGGAAAAAAGTGCGCATCGCCAAGAGGAGCGGCGAAGTGGTGCGCAAGGTGGCCGCGCCCCGCCCGGCAAGCTCAGGGCAAGCCAAGAAGACCGACGCGTCGAAGGCTGCGCCTGCGAAGAAAGAGGAGGTGAAGAAGGAGGCGCCGACGGGCAAGCCCACCAAGCAGCCGTTCTGGAAGAAGCTGCAGTTCGGGTCGGCGGAAGGGGAAGGCGGTGCCCCCCCCGATGAAGCGCGCTCCAAGCAGGACCACACCATTCCCTCGCAGAATATTCCCCCCAAGACGAGCGGGAGAGGCTCTTGATTCCCTTTGCTCCCATCAATCCCTGACCGATGAAATACGAATCCCTCCATCACCGGCTCCGCGGCCCCATCGCCAAGACGCTCCAGAAGGAGTTGGGGGTCGATAATATCCATGCCCTTCCGCGGATGGAGAAGGTCATCGTGAACGTGGGGATCAACAAGACCAAGATGGACAGCAAGGAGCTGCACCAGTACATCGGTGAAACACTTGCCCTGATCACGGGCCAGAAGCCCGTCTTCCGCAAGACGCGCAAGGCCATCTCCAATTTCAAGACCCGCGAAGGCACCACGGTGGGCGCCATGGTCACGTTGCGCGGTGCCAAGATGGAGGAGTTCCTCGACCGCCTCCTGAGCTACGTTCTCCCGCGCATCCGCGACTTCCGCGGCCTCCCCACCAAGCTCGACGGGCACGGGAATTACGCCATCGGCCTCAAGGACCACACCATCTTCCCGGAAGTGCCGTCGGTGGAAGCGGGCAGGATTTTCGGCTTGCAGATCCAGCTTTCCACCACGGCGAAGAACGATGAGGAGGGGAGGGCGCTCCTCAAGGCGCTCGGAATGCCGTTCCAGCCCACCTCCGCTCCTCGTGGTCACTCGGAGTCTACGGCGGGCGGGCGGGAGCAGAAGAAAGATAGTACAGGTTCTTCCGCATCTGATATTTCATCATGAGCGCTCTCACTGCTATTGTCGGCATGCGTTCGTATCACGTATTACGTATGACGTATGACGTCTGCGCAATACGCAATACGCAATACGCAATACGTCCAGATTGTTCCATTGCTTCCACCTCCCTCTGATATGGCCCGCTTATCGATCGTTCTCAGCCAACAGCGCAAGCTCCAAGACTTCTTGGAGGCCAAGCGCGCGGGCAAGAAGCCGGTGTTCCCCACCCGCGCCTACAACCGCTGCCAACTGTGCGGCCGACGCCATGGGTACATGCGTTTCTTCGGCGTTTGCCGCATTTGCTTCCGGGAGCTCGCCACCAACGGCGACATTCCCGGCGTCACCAAGTCTTCCTGGTAATCTCCCCTCCCATGCCCATCCTCTCAGACCCCATCGGCGATCTCCTCACCCGCATGCGCAACGCGCAGAAGGCGCGGCACACCTCGTGCAAGGCGCCGTGGTCGCGCATCAACCAAGAGCTGCTCACACTGCTCCAGAAGGAGGGGTGGGTGGCGGATGTCCGCGTCCTTGGCGAAGCCCCCAAGCAGGAGGTGGAGGTGGTATTCGATCCCGAGAAGAAGCTCACCCTTCAGCGCGTCAGCAAGCCCGGCCGCCGGGTCTACAGCGGCGCGCAGGAACTCAAGCCGGTGCTGCAGGGGTATGGCATCGCCGTGGTCACCACCAGTCACGGTCTCCTCACCGACAAAGAAGCGCGCAAGCGCAAGGTGGGCGGGGAAGTTCTCTGTACCGTATCATGAATGTCTCTCTCTTCATTCCTGGCGCTTCGTATGACGTATTACCTATGACGTATTACGTATACGCAATACGCAATACGCAATACGCAATACGTTCTTCCTTCTAACCATGTCTCGTATAGGTATCAAACCAGTGGCCCTCCCCTCCGGGGTTTCCGCCGAGATCAAGGCCGGAACCGTGACGGTGAAAGGACCCAAAGGCGAACTGCAGATCGTCCTCCTTCCGGAAGTGACGGTGGAGGTGGACGGGAGCGCCGTGAAAGTGTCGCGTAAGGATGATTCCAAAGCCGCACGCGAGAGGCACGGCCTTACGCGCATGCTCATCCACAGCATGGCGGTGGGCGTGAGCCAGGGGTATGAGAGGAAATTGGAAATCATCGGCGTGGGCTACAAGGCGCAAGCGAAGGGCAAGACGCTGGTACTCAATTTGGGCCACTCGCATCCCATCAACTTCGCCATACCCCAGAGCATCGAGATCGGGCAGGACGAGAAGAATAAGAACATGCTCACCATCAAAGGCATCGACAAGCAGCTCGTCGGCCAAGTGGCCGCACAGATCCGGAGCCTGCGTCCCCCCGAGCCGTACAAGGGCAAGGGCGTGCGTTACTTCGGGGAGCAGGTGCGCCGCAAGCCGGGCAAGGCCGCTGCCGCCAAGACCGCCGCATAAGTATGATCCTCCACTTCGTCATTGTCGGCTCCGTTTCTCTCCGGAAAGCTTCCAGCCTCCAGCGGTCAGCTGTCAGGAACAGTACAAGCTGGAAGCTGGCAGCTGAAAGCTTCTTCGATTCTTCCTTTGCTCACACATGTCTCAGTTGAAATCTCAGCTTCGGCACGCCCGCCGCCGCCGCATCCGCGCGCGCGTCCGCGGCACGTCCGCACGCCCCCGCCTCTCGGTGTACCGCTCGCTCAAGCGCCTCTCGGCGCAGATCATCGATGACGTGACGGGGCGCACCGTGGTTTCCGCGGACACCAAGGAGACCAAGGCGAAGCTCAACCTGGACGGTGCCAAGAAATTGGGCACACTGCTCGCCAAGAAGGCGAAGGAGAAGGGCATCACCGCCGTCGTCTTCGACCGCGGCGGCTACCGCTACCACGGCCGCATCAAGGCCCTTGCCGATGCCGCCCGCGAAGGAGGTCTGACGTTTTGATCTATCCCAATCCCCAGTCCCTAATCCCTAATCTCCAGCATGGCTAAATCCTCCCGTCCTGATCGTAAGCGTGGTGACCGCGGCCGCGGCCGCCGCGAGCCCAGTGAGTTCGCCGAAGCGACCCTGAGCATCGACCGCGTGACGCGCGTGGTTAAGGGCGGGCGCCGCATGCGCTTCCGCGCCATCGTGGTGGTGGGCAACCGCAAGGGGAAGGTGGGGCTGGGGACCGGGAAGGCGAGCGAGGTGCAGGCCGCCATCAAGAAGGCCGTAGCCTCCGCCAAGCGCGACATGCTTCGCGTGCCGCTCATCAACGGAACCATCCCCCATGCCGTGGAAATCAAGCACAAGGCGGCGCGCATCCGCATTCTGCCGGCGCTCCCGGGCACGGGTGTCATTGCCGGCGGCGCCCTGCGCGTGATCCTGGACCACGCGGGCGTAAAGAACGTGCTGAGCAAGCGCTTCGGTTCCCGCAACAAGCTCGTCAACGCGCAAGCCACCATGCTCGCCCTGCAGAAGCTCCGTGCCGTGCCGGCCGCGCCGGTGGAGGAGAAGGCAGTGGAGAAGGGTCCGGTAGTGGAAACGCCTTCGGGTGATACGGTGCAGGTGCAGCAGGTTTCTCGCAAGGAGCTGGAGGAGAAGAACCGCCAGGCGAAGAGGAATAAATTGGAATAATACTGTTTATCTCCCACCCCCTTACCTCCTCCCCATAGGGAGGGGGACGCGGACACGCAAGATCTTCTTGGAAGAGAGGAACAGACTTTTAGGCTTACGTAAGGGCTAAACTCGAACTCGAGAAAAGCCCCTTGGGCAAGGGGCTTCATCCATTCGTTCTGTGGACGGGATGTATTCCTCACCACGTGCGGATGGCGCCGAATTCCTGCGCCCAGTAGGTACCGGCTATTCCGACGCCGAGCTCCAGGAAATCCGGGTTGAGGATGTTAGCGCGATGACCGGGGGAGTTCATCCAGTCATTCATCACTTGTTCCGGGGTGCGCTGGCCGCGGGCGATGTTCTCGCCGTAGGAGCTGCTCCATTGGCAACCCGTGCACGTGGGGGCGTAGCCGGCGGCTTTGACGCGGTCGGAGGGCGTGCTGCCATTGAGCCCCGTATGGCTGAAGTAGTTCTGCGCCTGCATGTCTTCGGCGTGCCGCTGTGCGGCGAGCGCGAGCTTGTCGTTCCACGCGAGGGGAGAGAGGTTCGCTTTCTGCCGTTCACCGTTCACCAGTTCCAGTATGCGTTGTTTTGAGGTTTCCGGTGCTGTGGAGATGGAAGAAGTTGAGGAGCTGGACGGAGAGGAAGCAGAAGATACAGAGGATGCAGAAGAAGCAGAGGAGGGGATCGTCGGGATGCTCAGAGACGAACTGGAACGCGAGGATATCCACGATGGCAAGCTCCAGGCGCTGCTGCTCTGTCCGTTCCCGAAGGAAAAGCCTGCGGGGAAGAGGGAGGTGGGGAGGGAGCGGTTGAGGCGCTGTTCGCGCAACGCTTGGGCGCGTTCAAGCAAGGAGGAACGGGACAGGCTGGCTGAGAGGACATTCGTCGTCCCGTGCTGCGGGGTGCTGGAAACGGAAGAAGGGCGCGAAAGCGCGGGAGACGAGGAGCGGTTGGTGAGGGGGCAGCTGGCAGGGTAGGAGGGGAGGGGTGCGGCGGAATGGGCACTTGCCACCCAGAAGAGGGGGAGGGCAAGGGCGAGTGCCGCGTAGTTCTTGGCATGCATAAAGCAGGGGTTAGGGGTGAGGACTTCGGATGTCGGACGGAGCCGGTGATGACAGGGAACGGACACGTCTCCATGCTCTCCTTCACCACATAGCTCGTACACGTGAGCGTGGCGGGAGGATGGAGAGGCGAGGCTGCTCCCTAGAGAGGGGCAGGCCCTGAACCAGAACTCGCTGCGCTCGTTCGGTTCAGGGCAGGGGTTGCCCGCGCGGGCTATCACGACACACGTTGTCCCCGGACAACCGAGGGCGGATGGCGTGATCAACTTGTACCGGTAGGGGGCGACTCTTCTCATGATGCGACTCCGCGTCAACGGTGATCGCGAAGATTCTTCCGGAAACGTATGATCACAACCGAAAAGGGGGGAGTGGGGGAGTGGTCAGAAGAACATTCTATGGTTTGGGAGATCGACATTCTTCCCGTGGCATGGTCTGGCGCATCAGAACTGGCACTCTGCCTACGCAAGGGAAAACGGAAGAGGATTGAAGAGAGAATTTCCGCAATAGAAAGCCTTTCCAGATGGCTCCTCACCTCCCATTCTCTTGTTGACCTTCCGGCAATCCCCCCCTACAATCGCAGCCCATGCTTCATGAGTTGAAGCCAGCACCGGGTTCGACGAGGCCGCGCAAGCGCGTGGCGCGCGGTAATTCCGCAGGCGGAGGAACCACGGGGGGGCGCGGCACCAAAGGACAGCAGTCCCGCGTGGGCAAAGGCCGCAAGTTCGGTTTCGAGGGCGGGCAGACGCCGCTCATACGCCGCCAGCCCAAGATGGGCGGGTTCACACGGCCGCGCCGCGTGCACTACGAGATCATCAATTTGGATGTGCTGGAGGAGAAGCTTTCCGCCGGCAGTTACGATGTGGCGGCGCTCAGGGCGGCGCGCATCGTGCGCACGAGCCGTCCCGTGAAGCTCCTAAAAGGAACCTCCCTCACGAAGGCGTTCACCCTCGCCGTCCACGCCGCCACGAGCGGCGCCAAGGAGGCACTGAAACAGGCCGGCGGAAAGCTCCAGATCGTGAAGAGAACGTAGGCCATGCTTCTCCTGGAGGCTTTTGTCGGTTATGCTTTCCTTCGTTCAGCCTTCAGCTCTCCGCTTTCAGGGGACTCCACTGACCGCTGACCACTGATAGCTGTCCGCTCTCCGGACGAACCCTTCGCTTCCACCCACTCCACACATGTTCCGCTACCTCCAACAACTCTGGCACTCCGAGGAACTGCGCAGGCGCATCCTCATTACGCTCGGACTCCTGTTCCTCTACCGCCTCACGGCGCACATCAACGTGCCGGGCACGGATCCCGCGGCGCTGGGACAGTTCCTCAATAACCGCAACGCGGGGGGCGCCATCGGCATCTTCGCGGCGCTCACGGGAGGCGCCATCGACAACTTCTCCATCGTTATGCTGGGGCTCTCGCCCTACATCAACGCGTCCATCATCGTGCAGCTGGCCACGGTCATCTTCCCCAAGTTGGAAGCCTTGAGCAAGGAGGGGGCGCAGGGGCAGCAGGAGCTCAACCGCTACACGCGCTGGCTCTCCCTTCCTCTCGCGTTCGTGCAGAGCTACGGCTTCCTCATTCTCCTGGGGCGCGGGACCGGAGGCCTCAACCTGGTGGACACCAGCTTCCCGGGCGTGCTGGCCCCCATGCTCTTCGTCACGGTGGGGTCGCTTTTCCTCATGTGGCTCGGCGAACTGATCACGGAGAAGGGGATCGGCAACGGCTCTTCCCTCATCATCTTCACGGGCATCGTCACCGAAATCCCCGCGCGCGTGAGCGCCATCCTCATGAGCGGCGACACCAAGATGAGCGCTTTCCTCTTCTTCGCCATCGTCTCCGTGGGCATGCTCATCGCCGTGGTCCTCTTCACGGACGCCCACCGCCTCATCCCCATCACGTACGCCAACCAGGGCGCGGGGCGGGGTGTACAGGGCAACATTCCCATCCGCCTCAACCAGGCGGGCATGATCCCCATCATCTTCGCCATCTCCCTCGTCACGTTCCCCAGCGTCTTCGCCCAGTTCCTGCAGACGGCGCCGCGCTTCCAGGGAGTGGTGCAGTTCATCGCCACCTATCTCAGCTCCAACAACCCCAGCTACACCTACATCGCCGCGTATTTCCTGCTCGTGCTGGCGTTCACGTACTTCTACGTGTCCGTCACCTTCAAGCCAAAGGAAGTGGCGGAGAACATCCAGAAGAGGGGAGGTTTCATCCCCGGCGTGCGGCCCGGGCAGCAGACGGCCCACTTGCTGGCGCGCACGAGCAACCGCCTCAACCTGTGGGGTGGCGTCTTCTTGGGGCTGGTGGCCATCATACCGCTGCTCTTCACGCGCTATACCACGCTCTCCAGCTCCGATCTCATCATCTCCGGCTCGGGGCTCATCATCATCGTCGGGGTGGTCATGGAGCTGATCCGGCAGGTCAATGCGCAAATGCTTGCGCATGATTACGAGAAGCTCGTGTAACATGGATCTCCTCCTCTTCGGCATCCAAGGCTCCGGCAAAGGCACACAGGCGAAGAGGCTCGCTGAAGCGTTCGGTTTCGACATCTTCGAGGCCGGCGGAGAGCTGCGGAAGATCGCGGCGGATGGATCAGAACTGGGGCAGACGGTGAAGTCCTACATCGATCAGGGAAAGCTGGTGCCGCACGGGATCATCATGCAGGTGGTCAAAGAGGCGATCCAGAAGCGTCCCGCCGGCCAGCGGATCCTCTTCGACGGCATCCCGCGCGACGGGGACCAGCAGAAGGATTTCGATGCGGTCATGAAGGAGGTCGGGCGCGACTTCCGCGCCATCCATCTCCTCTTGGATCCCGAGGAAGGCGTGCAGCGCATCCTTGGCCGTGCGAAGATCGAGGGGCGGGCGGACGACGCCAACGAGGAAACCATCCGCCGCCGCATGAAGACGTTCGTCGAAAAGACGATGCCGGTCATTGAGTCGTACAAGGAGGAAGGGAGGGTGGTGGAAGTGGACGGGAAGCGTTCCATGGATGAGGTGTATGGGGCGTTGGAGGGGATTGTGAGGAAGTTGGGGTAATGCAAAATGCAAAATGAGAAATGCAAAATGATGGGAGTAATTCCTTAGATCGAGTGTGTGGAGCAATCCTTTCTCATTTTACATTTCAAATTTTGCATTCCCAGGCTTCGGATATTGACGACAGCTCCGTGGAAGGGAGGTACACTTTCTCCATGTCCCAGTTCCAGATCCTCACGGATGCGCAGATGGGCATTGCCCGCGAGGGCGGAAAGATCCTGCGCGGCGCATTGGATGAAGTGTCGAAGGCGGCGCGGGAAGGCCTGCGCACGAGCGAGCTGGACCGCATCGCTGAGGAGTACATCCGTTCCCGGAAAGGGGAACCGGTTTTCAAGGGCTACCACGGGTATCCGGCGTCCCTGTGCATCTCCATCAATGACGAATGCGTGCACGGCATCCCCGGCAGCCGGGAATTGCAGAGGGGGGATATGGTCGGCCTCGATTGCGGCGTGAAGTACAGGGGGCTCTGCACCGATGCGTGCGTCACGGTGGTCATCGGCGAGCCGACGGAAGAGCAGAGGCGCCTGCTCGATGCCACGCAGACCGCTCTCAAGAACGCCGTAGGCCTGATCCGTTCCGGCGTCCGCGTCGGGGACATTTCCGCGCGTATCCAGGAAGAGGTGGAGGGGAGGGGGTTCTTCTGCATGCACGCTCTCACGGGGCACGGCTTGGGGGAGAACCTGCACCAGTTCCCGGACATTCCCAACCTGGGCGAGGCGGGCACGGGGCCGCGGATTCCGGCGTTCACCATGCTGGCCATTGAACCCATCACTTCCGTGGGCACACGGAAAATACGCGAAGGGAGCGACGGATGGACACTGCACACGGCGGACGGGTCCCTTTCTGCCCATTTTGAGCACACCGTGCTGGTTTTGCCCGACGGGGGGGAGGTGATTGCATGAAATAAGTCTATATAACAATATTCAACTGTAGCAACACCATTTTAACCCTTTCCCATATAATCAACGGCATTAGGCTTGCTGACGCAAAAAACTGTCTGTAGGATCATTCGGCTCTTGACCCTCTGTTTATCTGTGTCCAAGGATGTAATTGAATTGCTCGGCGTTGTGGAGGAAGCCTATCCCAATGCCACGTTCAAGGTCCGTGTGACCAGTGAACAAGCAAAAGATCATTCACTGCTCTGCCATCTCGCAGGACGCATGAGAGTCCATCGAGTGCGCATTCTTCCGGGCGACAGGGTGAAGATCGAGATGACGCCCTACGACCTTCAGAAAGGCCGCATCGTTTACCGCTTTCTTCCCGGATCTTCCGGGCAACAGACGGTCGGCACGCACACTCCGCCCCCTCCTACCGTACCCTCACCCCAACCCTCTCCCGCACGATGAAAGTCCGTCCCTCCGTCAAACCGCGTTGCAAAGATTGCCGTCTCGTCCTCCGCCGCAACGGCAAGGGGAAGGTGATCCGCCGCATCGTGTGCAAGAACCCGCGTCACAAGCAGCGGCAAGGGTAGCAGTCAGCTGTCAGCGGACAGCGGTCAGTCACTTCTCTTTTCTTCCAACATTATGCTTCGTATCTCCGGCGTCGTTCTCCCAGGCCGAAAGCGCATCGAGATCTCCCTCACGGCGATCAAAGGCATCGGGCGCCCGCTCTCCCGGCGCATCCTCAACGAACTCAGCATCAGCCTGCACGCCCATGCCGACGACCTTTCCGAAACGGATGCCGCCCGCATCCGCTCGCGCGTGGAGAAGGAACTCACGGAAGGCGAGTTGATGCGCAAGGTCTCCATGGACATCAAACGCCTGCAGGATATCGGCACGTGGCGCGGCTACAGGCACCGCCGCAAGTTGCCGGTCCGCGGGCAGACCTCCCGCCGCAACGCGCGCACGAAGCGCGGCAAGAAGAAGACGGGGTTGTCCGGGCGCACCGTTCTTACGAAGACATGATATGTGTTTATTCTTTTCCTTGAGAAGAATTATGAATTAGGAATTACGAATCATGAAAGGCCGACAGATCTCATTCATCATTCTTCATTCTTAATTCTTCATTCTCATCCCTCCCATGGCAGACGCGCAGAAGGCACCAACGGCAGCGGAAATCCTCTCGCAGACGGACCTCCCCGGAGCAGCCGCCCCCTCCGCCGACGAGGCGACGGCGGGCAAGCCCGCGAAGCGCAAGAAGAGCAAGCGGCACGTCCCCCGTGCCCGCGTGTGCATCCATGCGTCCGAGAACAACACCATCATCACGTTCACCGACCCCGCAGGCAATGTCCTCGGCTGGAGCTCGGCGGGCGCCGCGGGCTTCAAGGGTACGCGCAAATCCACGCCTTACGCCGCCAAGGTGGCTGCGGAGACCGCTTCCCTCAAGGTGAAGCCCATGGGCATTGAGTCCGTGGATGTGGAGGTGAAAGGCTTGGGGCCGGGGCGCGAGCAGGCCATCCGCGGCCTGCAGTCAGCGGGCTTCTCCCTGGAATCGATCATCGATGTCACGCCTATTGCCCACGGCGGTTGCCGTCCCACGGGACGCCGCCGCGTTTAATCCCCTTCGCATTTTCTCCTCTCTTCCCCTTCCATGAAGTACACAGGACCCAAAGCAAAGCGCTGCCGCCGACAGGGAATGAACCTGTACGGGAGCGACAAGTACGACAAGATCCTCCAGCGCAAGCCGTACGGGCCGGGCAAGGGACCCCGTGACTTCACGCGCGGGAAGGTGTCCGAATTCGGGCAGCAGCTCAAGGAGAAACAGAAGGCGCGTGACATCTACGGGCTCTCCGAGAAGCAGTTCCACCGCTACTACCTCATCGCCACCAAGGTTTCCGGACAGACGGGCGATGCGCTCAAACAGCTCCTGGAACGCCGGCTGGACAACCTGGTGTACCGCGCGGGTTTCGCCCTCACGCGCCTGCAGTCGCGCCAAATGGTGAGCCACGGCCACTTCATGGTGGACGGCCGCCGTGTCACGGTCCCCTCGTACCAGCTCAGGCCCGGGCAAGTGATCACGGCCCGCCCCCGCAGCCAGACCTCCCCCGTCTTCGTGCCCATCCTCGCCGCGCACGAGAAGTACATGCCCCCCAACTGGCTCAAGGTGGATGCCGCAGGCTTGAAGGCCGAAGTGGTGGGCCTCCCCCAACCCGAGCACGCCGAACAAGCTATCGACGTACGCCAGATTATTGAGTTCTATTCACGCTAATTATTTCGGGGGTCTGTTCCGCCTTCCCCCCTCACTCTTCCTCTCTCCCCCTTCCTCGTTATGCACATCATTCAGGAAGAAATCGGGCTTCCCACATTCACCACCACGCCGGTGAAGAAGGGCGATGACCATCATGCGGTCTTCGCCATCGCCCCCCTCCCCCCGGGATATGGCATGACGCTCGGGAACGCGATGCGACGCGTCCTCCTCAGCAGCTTGCCCGGCGCGGCAGTCACTTCCATCCGCATCAACGGCGTGCAGCACGAGTACACCACGCTCAAAGGCGTGCGGGAGTCCGTGATGGACATCACCCTCAACCTCAAGTCGCTGCGCCTCAAGAAGCACAGCAAGGAGCCCGAGGTCATCACGCTGGAGGCCAAAGGGCCCGGCGCCGTGACGGCCAAGGATCTGAAGGTGAGTTCCGACATCGAGGTGCTCAACCCCGACCTCCCCCTCCTCACCCTGGAGAAGGGCGGTTCCATCGACATGCAGATTACGGTGGAGAAGGGCGTGGGCTACGTCGCCGCCTCCGAGCGAAACAAGAAGCAGAACGAGCCCGGCCTCATTTACGTGGATGCCATCTTCAGTCCCGTCATCAAGGTCCGCTTCGACGTGGAGGCCGCCCGCGTGGGGCAACGCACCGATTTGGAGAAACTGGCGCTGGACGTGACTACGAACGGCTCTCTCACGGCCCAGGAGGCCATGCAGTTCGCTTCCCAGCTCCTGCAGAGCTACTTCGGCTACTTCGCTTCCGACAAGAAGGTGGTGGAACCGGAGTACATGGCGGATTTTTCCCGCGTCACCGCCCAGCAGGTGGAGGATTCCTCGCATCTGCCGGTGAAGGAGAGCTACACCCCCATTGAGATCCTCAACTTCTCACCGCGCACCCTTAACGCCCTCATCAACGCGGGCGTGGGTTCCATCGAGCAGCTCACCAAATGCACGGAGGCAACCCTCAGCAACTTCCGCGGCTTCAGCGCCAAGGCGCTGGAAGAGGTGAAGAAGACGCTCGGGGAACGCGGCCTCAAGCTGGCAGACGAATCCCTGGACGCCTGAGCCATCCTCCTGCACACTCTCCCCCCACCCTCTCCATCCCGACATGCGACACCGCCATTCCCGCCTCCGGCTCCGCTATAAGCCTGCGCACAGCAAGATGCTGCAGCGGAACTTGGTGACGTCCCTCCTCCTCTACGAGTCCATCCGGACGACCAAGAAGAGGGCGGAGGTGGTGCGGCCGATCATTGACCGCATCATCACCCTCTCCAAGACCAAGCAGCCGTACCTCGCCATCCGCGCCATCAACGCCCTGGTGACGCACAAGAACGCCTGCCGCAAGACCATGGATGTGCTCAAGCAGCGCTACGCCTCCCGTACCTCCGGCTTCACGCGCATTGTCCCGCTGGGGAGCCGTGCGGGCGATGGGGCGGAAGTCGTCACCCTGCAGTTGATTGATGCGGAGGGGGTGGAGGTTGTTGGGAGTTCGGGAGAGAAGAGTCCGAAGAGTCCGAGGATTCCGACGAAGAAGGTCAGGCATTCCTCGGTATCGTCGGAATCGTCGGCATCCTCCACCTCCTCCAAGAAATCATGAAGACGACCACTGTGCCAATCACGGCCCCCACCTGGTTCATCCTCGATGCCACGGATGCCGTGCCCGGCCGCTTGGCGACCGTCGTTGCGCACGTCCTGCGCGGCAAGCACAAGCCCAGTTTTTCGCCCCACCAGCTCTGCGGGGACCACGTGATCGTCCTCCATGCGGAGAAGCTCCAGATCCATCCCAAGAAGCGCATCAACAAGCTCTACCGCACGCACAGCGGGTACTTGGGCAGCATGCGCACTCGCAGCCTGGGACAGATGATGGAGAAGAAGCCGGAGGAAGTGGTGCGCCAAGCCGTGTACGGGATGCTCCCCAAGAACCGTCTCCGCTTGCAGATGATGAAGCGCGTGCACATCTTCCAGGGTGATGCGCATCCCTACGCCCCCCAAAAGCCCGTCCCCTTCAACGTTGAACTATGACCCCCGAATCCACCAAAAAGCGCCCCTTCTTCTGGAGTGTCGGTAAGAGAAAGACCGCCATTGCGCGCGTGCGCCTGTACCCCGAAGGGTCCGGCGAAGTGAAAGTGAACGGCCGCAAGATGAAGGAGTACTTCCTCACGCCGTTCCAAATGGAGAACGCCCTGGCGCCCTTCGCGATTGTGGAGAAGAAGAACGCCTACGACGTGGAAGCGGAGATTGAGGGGGGAGGCAAATCCGCCCAGTCCGACGCGCTGCGCCACGGCATCAGCCGCGGCCTTCTCCTCAGTAACCCCGATTTCCGCGTGGAGCTGAAGCGTGCGGGCTTCCTCCGCCGCGATGCGCGCATCAAGGAACGTAAGAAGCCGGGCTTGAAGAGGGCACGCCGCGCGCCGCAGTGGCAGAAGCGTTAAGAATATCCCTCTGGAGGAGCTTTCGGAGGGCATTGGACAATATTGTTAAAAGTGCTAATGTTTACATATGGAGAAATTTGTCGATAAGTACTCGGCATTGAGAGGTTGTGTCGAGCAACACTGTGATCCGGCAGTAGCGGAGAATATCCTGCGCGGCGTGCGAGAGTTGATCGGTGAGGTCTTTATTGCGAGTGAAGAGGCTAGCTTGGCACACGTCTTGGGTGCAGCCGGCGGTTGCGGTCCCCGTGCTTTCACGGAAGCACGGGCATTGGACACTTTCCAAGTTCTGGAGGCGGCGGCAACTATTGCACGAGAGGAAATTGAGATTGCACGGGCAGGCCGTGCCACCATCATTGACACGTCAGAGAGTGTGATAGATCTTCGTCCGCACTGGAAACGTCCTTCTTAGAAACAGGAGAGGTTGGTAGTGGCAGAAGAGATGAGTCCTGCCGGACCGACGGAGAAACCTCCGGTTAACGCTTGGAAAATATTTTCCTCATATTTCATAAAGAGCCCCTATGGAAGCGGAGCACTGTGAACAAACAAAGTGATCAAAACTGGTGATTCATCACCAGGCGGATCTCTTCCTGCGTGAGGGCGCGGTTCAGGAGGAAGAACTCGTCGATGAGTCCGTGGTAGTAACCGGCATACCCGCTCCCGATGGTCACATTCAGGGCTCCCGCCAGGGCGGCTGGATACGAGGCATTGGCTTGCCTGTTCATGGCACCGTTGATGTACCAAAAGAGTTTCATGGCGGAGAGATCCCGTACCAGGCAGACATGCGTCCATGTATTGACGGATACCACAGCCGTGTTTGTTACGAAGCCTTGGTACGGACTGCCGTTCCCGCCATTTGTTCCGTAGTAGTAGGAAAGCGTCCCGTTGGTTTCCTGCGTGATGGTACCCTCCCCGCCGTATGCCTTTGCATACGGGTTACGCCGTGCTGTGAGGTTGGTGGGATAGAGCCACATGCAGATGGTTTGGCTGCCCGTAATACGCAGGGAGACGGGATTCCCCACACTGATGTAATCATCCACGCCGTCGAAGAGGATTGTCTGTCCTCTCTTACCCGTGGTCCACGCCGGCGACCCCACCAGCGTCCCATTATTCCCTTGCCCTGACCCGTCAACAGCCGTCGTCCCCTGCCCCTCGTGAAACGGCCAGTACCCCACGAGCCCTTCCGAACGGTCATTGAAGTGCGGGGACGTCACCTGCGGCCTCCCCCCCAGAGGCTCCCTGTACACCTTGTACCCGGTGTAATTGGCATTCGTTTCCGACGTATCCTGCGGAAGGGCGGCGATGTACTCCGGAATGAGGGCATCCAGGTTCACACAGGTCACATCCGTCGTCACCCCCTGCTTGCAGATGGGCTTGGCCCCGTCATCCGCCATGATGATGCTCTGCGCGTTGGGGAGCGTCCCCTCCTCAATCTGGTACTGCGTGAGGGCATTCTGCAGTTCCCGCACGGTCTGCTTTCTGGAAGCATCCTTCGCGGAGAGGAGCATCTTCCTGGGGCCGATCGCTTCCATCACCACGCTCGCCAAAGCCCCAATGATCCCCACCACGAGCAGGAGCTCGATGAGGGTGAACCCCTCCTTCGTCCTGCGGACTATGCAGGGCAGGCCGCCTTTCTGACGATCCTGCCTCTTGATCCGTGAAAGAAAGCGGGAGGCCGCTCGGGGTGGGAGCGCGTGGGGAAGGGGCATTTCCAAACTATCGTGTCACAGGAGTAAGGCAATCTGAATGATTTGCTGTTGCGGATTGGAGAAAACGTATTCAGATTTCGCCTTTCCTACATCACATTCTCGCGCCCCTGCGCCAGGGCGGCAACCTCCTCCGCCGAGAGGGCGCGGTTGTAGATACGGACTTCGTCAATGAGGCCGTTATAGTAAGTATTTCCTCCTATGCGCAAGGCACTGCTCGTGGTTGTCAATGCGCCACCGCCTGCACGGCTTCCTCTCGCAATCCCGTTGACGTAGAGCTGCCCTCCCCTGGTCGCTTCGTACGACAGACAGATGTGCGACCATGTAGAAGCCGCCACCGTGTACGAACTGGAAATCGATCCCCATACCCCTCCGCGGGTTGCATAGAAGTAGGTTGATCCGGCCGCAGTCCTGTAGAGCCTGAAGTTTGCCGCCGTGGATCCGCCGTATTTTTGGAGGGGATGGGCTGATACCGTCATGGTACGCGGATAGAGCCACGCACAGACGGTCAAATCGCCGGCGATATCCAGCACATTCGTATCGGGTACATTCACGTAGTCATCTGTCCCGTCAAAATCGAGCGCCATTCCCACCTGTCCCGTGGTCCATTGCGGGCGATTATTCGCTCCCGTTGTCCCGTTGAGCGTCCCATTATTCCCTTGCCCCGATCCGTCAACAGCCGTCGTCCCCTGCCCCTCGTGGAACGGCCAATACCCCACGAGCCCCTCCGAACGGTCATTGAAGTGCGGGGACGTCACCAGCGGCCTCCCCCCCAGAGGCTCCCTGTACACCTTGTACCCCGTGTAATTGGCATTCGTTTCCGACGTATCCTGCGGAAGGGCGGCGATGTACTCGGGGATGAGGGCATCCACATTCACGCAGGTTGCATCCGTCGTCACCCCCTGCTTGCAGATGGGCTTGGCCCCGTCATCCGCCGTAATGATGTCATCCACATTCGGAAGCGTCCCCTCCTCAATCTGGTACTGCGTGAGGGCATTCTGGAGTTCCCGCACGGTCTGCTTTCTGGAAGCATCCTTCGCGGAGAGGAGCATCTTCCTGGGACCGATCGCCTCCATCACGATGCCCGCCAAAGCCCCGATGATCCCCACCACGAGCAGGAGCTCGATGAGGGTGAACCCCTCCTTCGCCAAGGCTATGGAGGGCAGAGTCTTCCTCATCCCGTGCATCGGAGGAAAGAAGTTGCGCACGTGGGAGAATCTTCGCCGGGAATGGAGAAGATGCGGATGGGAAACCATCAGGTTCCACTATACTCCCCCGTTCCTTCCCGTCACGGTTGACGCGGAACCTCAGATTGTGAGCTTCACGTAATACAAAGTCTTTCCCTCTTCCGTATCCAAGATGAATTTGGCGTCCAATGCGGAGAGTTGGAGGATGGTTTGGCACATCTTGAGGAGCATGGTGGGCGGGATGGTGACACCCGCTTCCAAGCACGTGGCGCACAAGCCTGCGGCGTCCTTGGAGCGCAAATACGGTTCGCCCCTTTCCTGGATGACGTTCCGGAGGGCTTCCTGCACCTGCACCACGTAGCGCTCCACGTAGGGCTCCAAATCCTCCACGGGCACTTCGTGCACCTCGGGAAGGGCTGCAACGATATCCAGGTCGCTGCGGATGGCGTGGGCAATACAGGCTTCAATGGACATGGGTTTGTGTGTGGGAAATCCGACTATGATACCAAAAATCAGCCTCTTACGGAAGGGGTGATGACCCGGAGAGGAGGGGAGCCCTTGCAATGGGGGAGAAGTGTGCCCAAACAAACAGGAAGCCCCGAGCGTTGTCGAGGGACTTCCTGTGCACAGATGCCGATGTAAGAGGTTACAGACTCATTTCCACCACCTTTGCCATGATCTTGGCCACTTCTGCACGGTTGATGTTGGCGTTGGGGCGGACGGTGCCCTTGGGGATCCCTGCCGCGTCCGTATCGCCGTTGATGATCCCTAAGCGGGTGGCGGTGGCAAGGGCGCGGACATGCGGATGGGAAATGGGCAGGTCGCTGTAGACGTTTGCCTGCGCCTCATCCAACTGCAAGCCAAGGGATTCGAGCACCGTCTGAAGAACGGCTCCGCGCGTCGCGGGAAGGTTTACGTCCAAGGAGGGGCCGTACACGGAGAGGTTCAGGTCTTCCGCAAGCTTGATGTACCGTTCCGACCACTGGCCGGCGGCGGAGCTGTTCTTGGGGGCTCCGGAAACCGAACCGGGGTTCTTCTTGGCGGCTTCCAAAGCCATCTTTGCGATTTCGGCGTAGGTCACGGGATTCCCCGGGCCGTATTCGCCGGTGAGGTTGCCCTTCGCATCCTTGTATCCCGAGGCAATGGCTTTTCCCACGACGGTGGAAACGAACTTCGCGAACCACGCTTGCACGGGGATGTCCTTGAAGACCAGTGCCTTGCCTTCCACCATTACTTGCAGCAGGCCCCGCACGTTGGGGAGGGCGGTCTCCTGGACGGTGGCTGTGGAGGACGCTGAAGAAGCAGCCGATGAAGCGGGGAGAGATCCTCCCCCTCCTCCCCCTCCGCTTCCCCTGCGGGAACCCTGGCCGGCGGTGCTTTCTGTGGACGCGGTTGTAGCAGCTTCCGAGAGTGTGGAGGTATCCGAATAGGAGAGAAGGTCTTGCGCATCGGTGTACTGAAGGTAGATGACGGTGGCGCCGGGGCTCTGCAGCGTCCCGTCACCGGCTGCCGCGGTGGCAGCGGCGGTGACAATGGAACCGCGGAAGAGTCCGGAGGTGACGCTCGTTTCGGTCAACGTGACCGTTTCCGAGTCTCCTCCTCCCGAGACGGTGACCGTCACGGTATCCGCAACCGTGCCATCGATGTTCTCATCCGCGTCCGTCAGCGTGAAGTACGCGGAATCCCCCAGGACAGTCGTATTCACGGCGGCGTACGTGCTGTCCGTGATCAGGACGTCGGAGGCGGCGTGGTAGAGCATGCCCGCCCCTTCCGTGAGCGTTGCGAGGTTGGTGAACGTCGTGTCCGTCGCGGTGAGCGTGAAGGTGCTGAGGGCGAGGATAGAGCCGGCACTGATCTGCAGGGAGGTGGAGACGGTCAGGTTATCCGTGAGGGTGGTGCTCACGGAGGAGGCGATCACCAGGTTGGGGATGCTCTGCCCGTCCAGGTTGAGGTTCTGCGTGTGGCCGTTGAGCGTGAGGGAGCCTGCGGACATGGTCCACGTTGCGGCATCGTTCACCTTGATGCTGCCCGACGCCGTGATATTGCTGTTGGTCGTGAGCGTCGCCTGCGCCGCGTTGGCCAGCGTGACGCCGCTCTCCACGCGCATGGCTTTGCTGTTGGTGGCAAGGTCCATGTTGCCGAGCGTGACGAGGAGGGTGCCCGAGAGCGCGAGGTCGCCGCTCGTGGCGATGATGATGTCATCGGCGTCCGTGTCGCCGGTATTGTTGATGGTGAAGCGCTGGAACTTCACCGTGGCGGTGGAGCCCGTGGTGATGGTCTGGTCGGTGGCGCCGTCAAAGATGATGGTGCCCGTGGAGGTGAAGTTGGAGTAGGCGGATGTGGCGCCTTTGGTGATGGAGAGGCTGCCGCTGAGCGTCAGGTTGCCGCCCGTGCGTCCTCCCGGGAAGGTGATGATACCTCCCGTTTGGGTGTAGCTGCCCCCGATGTTCACGGAGCCCGTCCCCCCCAAAATCCTTCCGCTCCCCACCCGTACGTGGGAGGAAACGGCGAGAGTGCCGGAACCCATGGTGAGTGAGCCCGACCACGTGGGGGCGATGATCAGTTTCGTGAGGGAGGCCGCCGTTCGGAGGCGCAATGCGGCGCCCGAGAAGGAGAGGACGGCGGTGTCGCTGGCGCCCGGAACGGCGTGGGATCCGCCGGTGCCGCCTTTTTCGACCGTAGACCAGTTAGCGGCCGTTTCCCAGCGACCGTCGCTGCCGACCCAATAGTAGGTGGCCGCGTTGGCGTGAGAGAAGAAGAGGAAGGAGCCGGCGAACACGGCAGCCGCAAAAAGCAGCAGACGCGCATGTGCACGCAGTCCCCCGCAGAGTGTGGACTCCATAGAGGTGGGAAGGGAAATTAGTCTCCATTATCGCGAATGATCCTGCCATCCCGCAAACACTCGCGCTACCGCAGAACTCATTCTCATGATCTGGTACTACTGTCTCCCGGGGGCGTTTCGGCGGAGGTCAGTTCACTGCCATGATGCTCGGCATGATTTCCGCCAGGGGCGCTTCCACCACAATGCGGCTGCGCCAGTCCTTTCGGATGGTGTAGCCGACGGTTTCCCCGTTTGCCAAAGGGTCGGACGGGAGGTCGGCGACGTACTCGGGAACGAGCATGGAGAGGTTGATGTACGTGCAGGACGTCGCGTTGATGCTGCAGATCTGCTGCGGGACATCCGTAAGGGTGGAGGGCAGCGTGTTGTTGTTTTCCATGATGAACTGGTTCATGGCGTTCACCAGCGTCAGCACGTCGCTCTGCCGCTTGGCATCGTGAGCCTTGGCGAGGTGCAGGGACGGGTTGATGGCGGTGATGACGATGTAGGCAAGGAAGCCGATGATGGTGATGGAGAGGAGGAGCTCCACGAGCGTGAAGCCTTTTTTCATCCTCTTTCCGGCGCGGAGAAGTCCGCGTGGGTATTCCTGCTTGTACGGTGTGCGTTCGCCGAGATGGCCCATAGGACTGGACTACGGGGAAGGGATGCAGAAACTTTCGTTGGGGGGACGCTTCTTGTCAAGGTACGGGAGTTGCGCGGAGGGGAGAATGTGATACGCATTCGCGATGTTCCGGCACAGTCTCACGGCGCGAGTTCCGTGTACACCACGAGCCGCTCCCGGTATTGCCGGAGCTCCGTGTCCCATATTCCCCCGCACGTGATCAAGTTGAGACGGCGTGTTCCGGTATCACCGAAGATGCGTTGCAGGGGGGCTTGCGTCCCCTCCACCCGTTCGCTGCCGGTGACGAGGAACTTCTTCTTCCCTCCGTTTGAATCCGTCACGAACATGCTGTCACCCGCGCGCAGTTGTTTGAGGCGCCAGAACACGGCCGGTCCCGTTGCGGAATCCAAGTGCCCCGCGATCACCGCGCTTCCCGGTTCCCCCGGTTGCGCCCCGAAGCGGTACCAGGAAACCGCGGAAGGGGAGGAGGGGGAGGCCATGACCTTCTCCTCGGTGAGGCCGACGGTTTCTATGGGGGCGTTGATGCCGAGCCGCGGAACGGTGAGGCGCGCCGGCACCAGGAGACGTTCCGCCCGGGAATCCTCCCACGCCACGCTCACGTGGAGGGGAAGGGTGGGGGGCGCCGATGTGGGATTCTCCGCTGCGGGAAGCGTGACGGGCGGAGGGGCATCCTCCCGCGCGATGGCCAGGCCCGTGAGCACCGTCATGGCGAGGAGCAGGGGCGTGAGGAGGGTGAGGATGAATTCCGGCCGACGGTGACGCGGTGGGCGCTTCATGAGCTTTCGGTGGGGGGTCGGATCATTCCGCCATGCCGCCCAAGCCCGTATCCGGCAACCCTTCGGGCGTGGTGCCCGTCTCGGTTCCCGACGCAGGAAGGACTTCCCCGGAGGATGTGCCGTCCTCATCTGTCAGGTCCGACGAGACGCCGTCATCGCCCGTTACAGTTTCCGACGATGCGCTCGCGTCCGCTGCAGAGCTCACTGCCGCCGCGCTGCTCACGGACCTCGCACTGCTCGACGACGTGTCCTGCGTAAGGCTCTGGAGAAACCCTTCCAAGCCCCCTTCTTGGTCACCTGCCGAGAAGAGCGCATCAGCCGACGAGCCCGTTTGGTCCTGCGCCATACCCAGTTCCGCCACGGATGGGAGAATGAGGGCAGCGGTGACGACCAGAGCCGCCACAAGTACCACTTTTTTCATAAGGTGTGGGAAGGAAAAGGAAATAGAGATGCGTTCTGTATGACGCGCTCCCAGGAATGCTCTTTCCGAAGCCGAAGCGTATTTCTGCGTGGGAGAATGGAGTTAACTTCTCACCCACATGCCCCCTCCCGCGTTCTTCGCCCCGCCGCTCAATTCCATCATGGTAAGTGCGGCATTGATTCGTCCCGCCTCCATCTTCAGGCGTTCGGTGAGCTGGTCGATATCCTGCGGCATCCCCGTGAGGACGGCGTACACCGCCGCTTCGTCCTTCCCCTGCGGGGTGAAAGCGGATTCCCTCTGCGCCGGCGCCACCATTCCCAGTTCCCGCAGGACGGCGGAAGGATGGTCGGCGAGCATCGCTTGGCGCCTCTTGAGGAGCGCATGGCACCCCGCGTAGTTGGGGTCGAATACTTCCCCCGGCACCGCGAACACGTCGCGGCCGTACCCGAGCGCTAGGTCCGCCGTGATCAACGCGCCGCTCCCCTCGGGGGCTTCCAGCACCACCGTGGCGAGCGAGAGCCCGGCGATGATGCGGTTGCGCGCGACGAACGTGTACTTCTCCGGGTTCTTGAAGAGGGGGAACTCGGAAAGGAGGAGCCCGCCCGCCTCCACGATCTCGTCCGCGAGCCCGCGGTTCCCCCGGGGGTACACCATCCCCAAGCCGTGGCCGAGAACCGCCACTGTCCGTCCGCCGCAGCGGATCGTCTCACGCGCCACTTCGGCATCGATGCCCTCCGCGAGCCCGCTCACGGTCACCACGCCCGCGGCGACGAAATCGGGGACGAAGTGCCCCACCACGCGGCGCCCGTAACGGCTCATCGCGCGGGTCCCCACGAGGCCGATGCACGGTTGCTCCAGAAGGGTGAGGTCGCCCTTGGCGTAGAGGAAGGGGGGAGGGTCCTCCACCTGCAGGAGGCGCGCGGGGTACTCGTTCTCCGCGAGGGTGAAGAACCGGATCCCCTTTTCCTCCAGCGCGGAGGCATAGCGTTCCGCATCGAAATCTTCCGTGAGGGTGAGCGCTTCGCGCACCGTTTCCTCCCGGCACCCCAAGCCGCGCAGGAGCTCTTCCCCCAGGTGCTTCGTCGCATCGTCCAAGCTCCCGTACACCTGCAGCAACGCGTCGTAGCGTTCCTTGGTGAGGACGTTGAGGGAGGACCAGAGGAGGGAGGAGGGGGAAGGTGCCATGGAACCAGCCTAACAAGGGCGGGAAGACCGTGGGAAGGGGATTCAAAAAGGATTCGACAGCCCAAACGCCACCTGATAGTCTTTAGCCCCGCGCAGGAAGGGTTTCAGACGTTCCATGCCTGCGTAGAACGCCCCCCGGTCTTTCCCCGCTTTCCTCCATCCAAGCCGCCCTAGCTCAGTGGTAGAGCATCGGTATCGTAAACCGAGGGTCTCGGGTTCAAATCCCGAGGGCGGCTCCATCCGGCTTCGTCCCGCGTGCGCGGGACTACGCCGAGATCATCATTACATCACATTCCTCCCATTTCTGTACCTTGCAGAACGGAACGGAACAAGGAGAAAATACTGCGCCTCTCTCCTCTCCATGCCTCCATCCTCCTTCCACCGCCTGCGGAAAGGGTTCACGCTCATAGAACTCATCGTTGTTATGGGCATTATCGGCGTCCTCACGTTCATTACCATCGCCGCCATTAATCCCAGCCGCCAGCTGAGCGCCACACGTGACGCGAGCAGACAATCGGACGTGAACACTATCCTCAACGCCGTCTCCCAGTTCCTGATCGATGGGAATACCCTTCCCACGAGCATCACGCAAACCGCGCAGGAAATCTGCCGCCCGGAATTCCCCGGCTGCCCCGGTGTGGACCTCTCCGTTCTCGTCACGCAGAATTACCTCACAGGCATTCCCGCCGATCCGCTCGCAATAGGGGAGGGGACAAACTACTTCATCCGCACGACAGGCAATAGCCGTGTGGCTGTAGAGGCTCCGGGGGGTGAACTGACTGCGAGCATCATCGTGTTGCGCTGAGGGGCAGATAACGATGAGGGAGATGACGGAGAGAACAGCAAAAAACGTGGGCGTGCGGGCGTCATTCGATGTAGTATGGGGAACCTTGTCATTCCCAACCCCCCCTCGCAGGCTCCCCCCCTTCCCGGTCCTGGCGCAGCGCGCCTGGAGGAACATGGCGGCGCACCCCAGGGAGCTCCTCACCGTCACCTTCGCGTTCTGGACGGTGTTCGCCGTGCTCGACGCTCTGCACCTGGCCACCCTCACGCTGCTCCGCGCGCGCATGGTCACGGCATTGGATATCCCCAGCATCCTCTCCTTGCGCATGGCGCTGATGGCGGCGCCGTTCAACGTGCTCTATCTGTGCGCCGCCGCGGTACTCCTCCTCGGCGCCGCGTTCTCCGCCATCATCCTCCTGCGGTTCGGCGGAACGATGCAGCATGTGAGCGACGGATTAGGCAAGAGGTTCCTACCCGCGCTGCGGCTGTGTGTGCTCTTTGCTCTCCACTCGTTCCTCTGGGTTCCGCTGCTCGGCATCGCCGCCGGCAAGTTCCTCTTCGCGGAGTACGGTGACCTGATCATCGCGGTGGAGATGGTGGGGTTCGTCACCTTCCTCTCGCTGGCGCCGCGCTTCGCCCTCAGCCCGTTCTTCCTGGCGGAGGGGCTGGGCGCGCGGGAGAGCCTGCTCCTGAGTATGGAGCGCAGCCGCGGATACCGCTGGAGTATCGCCTCCGGCATCTCGCTCTTCCTCCTTCCCCTGGGGATCCTGTTGGCGCTCCTCCTCTTCTTCCTCCCCGAGCCCTCGGCTTCCGCGTTCTTCGCCATCCTTGTGGAAACGTTCCTGATGATGGCCACGCTCATCGTGGCCACGGCGTTCTACGTGCAACTGGGGCTCGCCATCCTCAGCGCACCCCTCCTCTCCACGTCCGAGGAACACGGGAACATCAAGATTGCAACACCGGCTCCGGAGATCTTCTCCGGGTCACGCGCGGCCGACGTCGGCGGCAACTTCCACGATTTTCAGGAAGGACTCGGACTTCAGGGAAGCCCCGCCGATGAGCCCGCCGTCAATGTCGGGCTGGCCCAGTAGCTCCTTGGCGTTCTTCTCATTCATGGAGCCGCCGTACAGGATGCGGACGGAGGCGCGCCGTTCCGGCGCAATGAGGGAGCGGATGAAGGCGTGCATTTCCTGCGCCTGTTCGGGCGTGGCATTCTTGCCCGTGCCGATGGCCCACACGGGTTCATAGGCGATGACCGATACGTCCGAGGGCAGGGCTGCGAACTGCCGTTGCACCACGTCTCGCTCTTTCCCCGCATCCCGCTCCTCCTGCGTCTCTCCTATGCAGACCACCGGTTCCAACCCCGCATCGAGTGCCGCCTGCGCCTCCCGTGCCACGAAGGCGTCGGTCTCACCGTGGCCTTGGCGCCGCTCGCTGTGCCCGCACAACACGTAGGTGCAGCCGAGGTCGCTGACCATGGCCACGCTCACGTCCCCCGTATGGGCGCCGGCAGGATCAGGGTGGCCGCACTGTGCGCCTGTGTTCATTTCCGCATCCACGCATTGTGCAAGGTCGAGGAACGTGGGGAAGACGATCACATCCACATCCGGCCGTGGCCGGTAGGGGGAATCGGCGGCATCCCAACCGAGGGGCGGGGGATTCATTTTCCAGTTTGCCGCGATGAGGGGGGTGCGCATGGAGGAAGAATAGCACAATCTCCCTCTCCCCTAGCCCCTCCCCCAAGGGGGGAGGGGAATGTTTATGTTTTGTGGTTGTTTCTCACTTCGAGTATGCAATATCGAAGAAACAAACACATACATCCCCCTCTCCCTTCGGGAGAGGGGCTAGGGGAGAGGGGTCATTTCTTCACCAATCCCTCCACCGCCTTGAGGACTTCCACGGGCACCCACCTTCGCCCCTGGTTCATCAGCTCGTTCCCATCCAGTCTATTCAGGGCAAGCAACTGCAAGGCTACGGTGGGCAGGCCATCCGCCCCTCCATACCATTCAGCGCTTCGCGAGGCCTTCCACCGCCTTGAGGACTTCCACGGGCACCATCCAGACCGTCGTATTGCTCTGGTCCGAGCTGATGTCGTTGATGCTCTGGAGGGTACGCAGGTGCAGGGCGCCGGGGATCTGGGCGAGCATCTCCGCCGCCTTCGCAATATTCGCCGCTGCGCCCACTTCACCTTCGGAATTGATGATCACCGCCTGCTTCTCGCGTTCCGCTTCGGCGACTTTCGCAATCGTCCGTTTGAGGGAATCCGGTAGCACGATGTCCTTGAGTTCCATGGACTGAACGTCCACGCCCCACGTCTCGGAGACGGCGTCCACGGCCATCTTGATGTTCTCACTGACCTTCTGCTTCTCGGCCAAGAGCTGGTTCAAGTTCACCTCGCCCACAGCGTTGCGCATGGTGGTCTGCGCCAGCTGCGACACGGCATTGAAGAAATCCTCCACCTCGATCACGGCTTTCTCCGCGTTTGCCACCTTGAAGTAGATGACGGCGTTGATACGGATGGGGATGTTGTCCTTGGTGATCGCCTCCTGGTCCGGCACGTCCACCGCCTTGATGCGCACATCCACCTTGGCCAGCCTCTGGAACACCGGGATGAGCAAATGCCATCCCGGACCCCACGTGCGTGCGTACTTCCCCATGGTGAACAGGATCCCGCGCTCGTACTGGTCCACCTGCCGGATCATGGTGATGAGAAGGACGATGACGATGATGCCGATGGTGATGAGGGTGGGGAAGGACATAGGACGGGGGAATGATGGGAGAATAGTAGGAGGGAAATGCAAAATGCAAAATGGAAAATGCCGGATTTCTTCCGTGTGCCATGCAAACTGTCATTTTGTATTTCTCATTTCTCATTTTTCATTTTATCATCCAATCATGCCGTTACCCCCAAGAATCGTCCTCGCCTCCGACCATGCCGGTTACTCCTTAAAGGAGGAGATCAAGAAGCACCTTCTGGAGAAGGGGATCGACGTTATCGACGAGGGGACGTTCAGCGAGGAGCCCGTGGATTATCCCGCCCTCATGCGCCGCGGATGCGCCGTGGTTCTGGAGCAGAAAGTGCCCGGCATCCTCCTCGGCGGGAGCGGGAACGGCGAGGCGATGGCGGCCAACAAGGTGCGGGGGATCCGCGCGGCCGTGGTGTACAGCGACGAAACGGCGCGGCTTGCCCGCGCCCACAATGACGCCAACGTGATGGCGCTGGGCGGCCGGCTCACCAAGGCTGCGGATGCCAAGAGGTTCGCGGATATCTTCCTCACGACGGAATTCGAAGGGGGGAGGCACACACAGCGTGTCCAGGATCTCGAGTAGGGACGCGGCATGCCGCGTCCTTACGAACAGCGCATGTGGGTGTGCCTCCCCCTTTCTGCTATCCTACCCCCACATGCCCCTTCCCCTCGCCATCCTCCCCTCCATCCTCTCCGCGGATCTCGCGCGCCTGCAGGAGGAAGTGGACTCCGTGACGCCGTTCGTGGATGGCATACAGGTGGACGTGATGGACGGGCACTTCGTCAAGAACCTCACGTTCGGTGCGCCCGTGCTCCGGTGTCTCCGGGCCGCGCTGCCCGTGGACGTCCACCTCATGGTCACCAATCCCGCGGAGCGCGTCGCGGAATTCCTCCAAGCCGGCGCCACGCACATCACGTTCCATGCGGAGGCGGTCGCGGGGACGGCGGAACGGAAGGCGCTCATCGCGGCGATCCGGAAGGGGAGTATCACGGCGGGCATCGCCATCAATCCCGATACGCCCCTCTCCGCCATCGAGGACGTCGTCAACGACGTCGATCTCGTCCTCGTCATGTCCGTCCATCCCGGCTTCAGCAACCAGGCGTTCATACCCGGGGTGCTGGAAAAGGTCAAAGCCCTCCGTTCCCGCTTCCCCAACCTCACGATCCAGATGGATGGGGGCATTGATGCGGCGACCGCGCGCCTCAGCCGGGAGGCGGGCGCCAACAGCCTGGTTTCCGCCAGTTACCTCTTCTCCGCCAAAGACCGCAAGGCCGCCGCCGCTTCCCTCCGTGCATGATGATCCGTCATTTCCTTCCCCTCTTCGCCATGGCCGTCCTCCTGGCGTCCTGCTCGCCCGCCGCCGTGGTCCCTTCCGCGGTCACGTTCCCCGGCCGCACCGTCATCCTCCGCAACGCCGACGGCACGGAGCTTTCCCTGCAGGTGGAAGTTGCCGTCACATCAGAGCAGCAGGCGACGGGCATGATGGGAAGGCAGAACGTCGTCAACGGCATGCTCTTCACCTTCGAAGAGCCGCAGGAGCTGTCGTTCTGGATGAAGAACACGCTCGTGCCTCTCGATATCCTGTTCTTCGCCACCGACGGATCCTTCACGGGCTCCGCGCGCATGGAACCCTGCCGCACCGAGCTGTGCCCCTCCTACTATTCCCCGGGGCCCGCGCAGTACGCGCTGGAAATGCCGGCGGGGTTTGTGGACAGAGAGGGGATCGGGGAGGGGTGGAGTATGAAGTATGAAGCAATGCAAAATGCAAAATGAGCAAATAAACGGAGAGATGTTTTGCACATCATCATTTTGCATTTCTCATTGTGCATTCATCGCGTGGACGACTCACATGGATACGTATGCCCGCAGGTTCTTCTCAATCCTCCCCGTCACATCCGTTTCCGCCGGAAGCGCGAAAGCGGTGCCCGTCATTTTCTCATACAGGCTCACGTACTTCTCCGCCAGCATCAGGCGCACCTCGTCGGTGATGACCGGGCGCTTCCCCCCGTACTCAAACCCCTGGGACCGCAGCCATAAGCGGAAGAACTCCTTATCCAGGCTTTCCGGCTCCTGCCCCTTGGCGAACCGTTCCCCGTACGTGTCGGCCACCCAGTAGCGGGAGCAGTCGGGGGTGTGCACTTCATCGGCCACCGTCAGCACCCCTTCTTCGTCGTATCCCATCTCGTACTTGGTGTCGACGAGGATCAAGCCCCGCCTGGCGGCGATCTCCTGCCCTTGGGTGAAGAGCGCGAAGGCGCACTCCTCGATCTCTTCCCACTGCTCCCGGGTTGCGTAACCGCGCGCGACGATGGAGGCGGGGTCGATGGATTCATCCTCTTCCCCTTTCGTCGTGGGCGTGATGATCGGGCAGCCGAACTTCTGGTTCTTCACCATGCCCTCCGGGAGGATGCTCCCGCAGAAATTGCGGACACCATTCCGGTAGTTCATCCAAACGGATGTCCCCGTGGATCCTGTGAGGTACCCGCGCACGACGATCTCGATTTTCAGCATCTTCAAGTTCTTCACCACCATCACGTTGGGGTCGGGCATGGAGAGATAGTGCGAAGGCATCACATCCTTCACCTTGTCGAGCCACCAGGCGCTGGTCTGCGTGAGGATCTGTCCCTTGAGGGGAATGGTGCACCAGTTTATGTCGAAGGCGGATTGGCGGTCGGTGGCGATGAGGATCCTTTCCCTCTCATTGGGGGTGTACACGTCGCGCACCTTCCCCTCGTACTTCTTTCCCAAGAAATCGAAGTCCGTGCGCTCGAGCGCGGTGGAGAGGAAGGGGGTGAGGGGTTTGGGAATGTTCATATGAATAGAGAATACCACGGAGAGAAGATTCCGAGGAATCCGAAGATGCCGAAGAACATACATCGAAAGGTTACGGAGCTTCTTCCTGACATTCCTCGGAATCGTCGGACACTTCCGACTTATCAGACTCCTCCTAGCTCATCACATCCCGAAGACCAGGGCGAGGAGGAACGCGGCGGAACCGAGCGGCAGCGCCGAGAGCATCACGAGGGCGACGATCCGCAGCCTGCGCGGGAGGGCGAGTGCGCCCCGCACGGCGTAGTACGCGAGGGGAACGGCGGCCGGCGCGATGAAGCGAAAATCCTGACTGCAGGCGTAGGGGACGCTGAGGCGGTTGTACAGGAACGCCCCGAGGAGGACGAGGACGGTAAGCAGGAGAGGGAGGCTTCGCCGGGCTTCCTGCCGGAAGTGCCGGACGATTCCGATGAGCGCCAAAGCCAGCGCATACAGGCCGAGCAGATGGAGGGCGGAGACCAGCGGACGCACCGCATTACCGAACGACCATTCCCCCGTGAATGCGCTGCGGTAGAGGTATTCCCACAGATACTGGCGGCCGTAGGCATCGTCCCAGGGGTTATTGTACGGATGTCCGAGCAGGAAGAGGGGATTGAAACGGACAAAGCCGGCGACGGTGTTCTTCAGAAGGAGGCCGCTGCTCAAATTACCCGCGTTCCCCACGAGTCCCCTCGCACCTTCGAAGATGAAGCGATAGAGGAAGAGCCAGTCGGTGAAGAGCAGGATGACGGCCAGGGAGAGCCCGCCCAGGAACCATTTCTTCTTCCAGGGAACGGGGCTCAGGAGCAGGAGCAGCAACGCGGCCGCCACGAGAGGCAGCGTGGTGCTCTTGGTGAGGATGCCGAGGGAGAGGACGACGGAGACGCCCACCCACGCACCCCTCCGTTCCGGCTTCCGCCACCACCGGAGCAGCAACCCCAGGCACAAGAGCGAGAGGGTGAGCGCGAGGACGTCGTTATTGATGCGCGGCGTAAAGAACACCATTCCCGGAAGCAGCAGGCTGGAGGCGAGGAAGAGGGAGAAGCCCCACCGTTCCCGACGGGCGTCGAAGAGGGCGGTCCCTATCCAGAAGATGCATGCGGCGCTGAGGAGCGAGAGAAAGAGGGAGAGCAACTGGAGGCTGCCGCTCAGCGGGAGAGAGAGCATCGCCCCCGCCTTTCCCCAGAGTGCGGCGAAGAAGTAGTAGAGAGGCGGTTGATAGTACTCCCAACCTTCCGAGGCGGGGGGGATGCGGGCGTTGTTCAGCACGTACTGCACATACTCCACATGCCCTTCCGTGTCGTAGCCGCGCGTGGTGAACGTGGTGCCCATCCAGTACAGGAAGTGGACGGAGAAAGCGGCCGCCGACACCGCTGTGGGGAGGAGCCAGTGGCCGAGGGGGCGGCGGAGGAGGAAGAGCGCCGCCGCCGCGCCGATGAAGAGCGTGAGGGAGAGGGCGAGGGGGAGGGGATCGCCGGGGGAAGGCCGGATGTCCACGCCTCCCATGCCCCCGTGGTCGCGGATGTTGAACTGCATCAGGTTCTCTCCCCGGCGGAGGTACGGGGCTAAGTTCAGGATCCGCCCCTTGCTGTAATCGCAGAAATCCGTGCGCTCCCGCGGAACGCGCACGTCGTTGATGAACAAGTCCTGCAGGCAGTCATCCGCTTTCACCCGGTAGAGCGCGGGATGGAACAGCCCCAGCCGCAGTGGGACGAGGACGGAAAGATTTTCTCCTTGGGTGGGGACGGAGAGGGGGAGTTCCGCCGTTTCCATCTTCCCGCCCCGGTAGACGTAGGAAACCTTGCCGAAGGACGGCCACTGCCGCAGGATGAAAGCCGAGAGGAGCAGGGTGAGGGCCAGGGTCGAGCCCAGCGCAAGCCAAGGGACCGCAGCCTTCCGCTCGCGCTTCGCCGCGGGACGAGCGAACATGGGGTGCAGTGTAGCATGGAAGATGGCGCGTAAAAGCGCTATACTCTCCCACCATGCCCCCCGTCCCCTCCCTCTCCGTCGTCCTGCCCTGCTTCAATGAGGAGCGGAACATCGCCGCGACCCTGCGTGACGTGGAGCAGTGGGTCGTGAAGTCCGGCATCGGGACGGAGATCGTGGCGGTGGATGACGGGTCCACGGACGGCACCTTGAGCGTCCTGCAAAGCCTGCAGACCTCCCTTCCGGGTCTCCGCATCGTGCGCCATGAGAAGAACCAAGGCTACGGGCTCTCCGTGCGCACGGGCTGCGACGCGGCACAGGGCGAGGCGATCGCCTTCATGGACAGCGACGGGCAGTTCCGCGCGGAGGACATCTCCCGCCTTCTCCCGCACTTGGATCGTTTCGCCTTCGTCACGGGGCGCCGGCGCAAGCGCGCGGACCCCTTCATCCGGCGCGTCTTCGGAAAGATCCTGGGGGTGATGAACCTCGCGGTGCTCGGGCTGTGGGTGCGCGACGTGAACTGCGGCATGAAGGTGTTCCGCAGGGAAATCTGGCCGCAGATCCGGCCGGTGCACGGGGTGGAGAAGCTCTTCAACACGGAGATGTTCCTCAACCTCAAGCGGCGGGGCATCCCCTGGTACCAGGTGGAAGTGCCGCACTACCCGCGGCGCGCGGGCAACCCCACGGGCGGCTCGGCGCGCGTGATTTTGCGGATGTTCAGGGAGCTGTGGGATTTAAAAAGGAGAAGGAGTCCGACGATTCCGACGATGCCGAAGAACTAAGGCATCTCGAGGTTCAGTGTTACTGCAAGATGGTCCTCGGAATCCTCGGAATCATCGGAATCCTCATCATTTACACGGTACCGCCACGCCGTTCACCTTTTCGCAGTGCACGCAGGCGAGCTCCCACACGGGGAGGACCATGCGGCGCTTGAACTGCGCGTCCGTGAGCGGCTCGTAGTACGTGAGGGGGCGGTAGAACTCGTAGGAGGCGAAGATGAGGCCGGCGAACACGAGGAGCGCCACCGTTTTGCGGTGCTCGGTGAGCTTCCAGCCGCCGATGCGCTGCAGTTCCATCACTACGATGCCGAGGATGAGGAAGCTGAGGACGAGCGGTATGAAGTAGTGGTACAGGTAGAGCACGCGGCCGATGCTGGCGATGGCGATCATGTACGAGGCGTAGAGCCCCGTGAACACCGTGAGGAGGAAGCGGTTCCGGAGGGGTGTGCGCAGGTCGAACAGCACGGAGCCCAGGAGGAGCGCGGCCCCCACCAGCACGCCCGCGAAGGAGACGAGCCACACCACGGGGTTGGACTGGAGGTAGAGGTAGCGGTACTCGTTGCTGTCCGGGGTCTCCCACCGGAAGTTGATGGAGCGCCCCCCGAACGGCCACAGGTAGAAGGGGCTCCCGTTCTCATCCGCTTTGCACAGGTCCAAACGCGGCGTACCGCGGTTGTAGTGGGGGATGAACTTGATCGAGTCGCGCAGCATGAGGGGGAAGGCGAACAGGGAGCCGGTCTTGCCTTCGGTGATGAGTTGCTTGTAGGCGATGGACGCTTGGTAGTAGCCCTTGTCCGGCAGTTCGGGGACCACGCGCCTGCCGAGCGCGAAGTGCGTCTGCCAAATGCCCGCGTACACCACCGCGAATCCCAGGAGGAAGTACCCCGTCCGCCGCAGTATCGTCTTCCACCGGTAACGGAGCGTCCACAGGTATACGGGGAGGAGCAGGATGAACACGAGGCCGAGCACTTTGGTGGCGGCCACCAGCGCGAAGGAGACGCCGAAGCCGATGCTGAGGAGGCGCGACAGGCGGACGTTCTCCCGTTTTTCCAGAAGCAGGAGGAACAGGAAAATGGTGAGCGCGCTGAAGAAGATGAGCGGCCCCTCCAGCATGGCGCCCCGCAGGTGCACGATGAGGGCGTTGTCGAAGACGTAGAGGAAGCTGAGGAGCACGGAGAAGAGCGTGTTGCGGGTGAGGAGGAGGAAGATCAGGAAGAGCAGCGGAGCGGTCCACCATGCGAGGAAGGCGGAGAAGAAGCGGTACCCGGTGAAGGAGAAGTCGTCGCCGAACTCGCGCCCGTAGTCGGTGGCGAGGAACTGGTCCGTGCGCGCGTTGGGGTGGAACATCTTCTCCCCGAGCGCGATGAGGAGCTTGCCCAGGGGCGGATGCTGCTCCATGAAGAACACGCCGTGCAGGTACTTCTGCGCGCTGGCGATGTGGTAGTTCTCATCCCAGTACACGCGCTGCGGCTCGCTGTACCGGTAGAAGTACGTGAGGAACGAGAGGAGCGTAATGAAGAACAGGAACACGGCGGTTTGCCGCGAAAAAAGTTTTGGTGGTGCATCCGGCATGCGGTGCAGTGTAGCGGGGAAGCACGACCGCTGCTACTCTAGAGGCCATGCCGATGCGGCGTCGCGTCCACCGGAACGAAGCTTGGGGGGGTGCCTTCGTCACCTTGGGGGTGGTTGCGGCTGTGGTGATGCTGTGGGACATGGTTTCCCTGTTCTCTTCCGGACAGGTGCTCTTGGGGGATGTGGGAAGCGGAAGCCGCACATTGTGCGAGGGGACGCCGATCCTGGTGGAGTACCCGTACCCCGGCGCGGGGATTGCCTCCCCCGAATGCGCCTTCCAGTGCGCGCTCCTTTCGAAGTACTTCGTCGTGTATGCGGATATCGACGGGGAGACGGGCAACTTGCACGCCTTCCGGTGCGGGAAGGACGCGTCCATCAGGGCCGGCTCACGCTGCGATGCGGCGCAGGGCGGCTTGGACGGCGCCTGCGACAGCGGCCTGGCCGACGGAGGCACGCCCGTGGCAGTGGAAGTGCTCTACCGCGGGAACGTGGTCCCCGCTTCCTCTTCACGCGCCTCTTCCTCCCGGGATGCGCTCACCACTTGGCATCCGGCTCCGGAAACCGGTTCTTCGGCGTCGAGCATGCAGGCTTCCGCGGCATCCTCCGAGGGAAGCGTCATCCTCCCGATGCCCGTTTCTTCCCCTCCTTCCTCCGCCTCCTCCGCACAGGTCCCTTCCTGGCAACTGCAGTTCCCCTCCCCTTCCTCCTCGTCCGTGCCTTCCATGGAGGGGCGCTGCGGCGACGGGACGCGGGATGCACGCGAGGAGTGTGACGAGGGGGTGCGCAACGCCATCCCCGGCTCCTTCTGCACCGCGGAATGCAGGCGGGTTGCGGGTTGCGGGGACGGCGTGGTGGAAGAGGGGGAAGCGTGCGACGACGGCCCGCGTAACGGTACCAAAGGGAGCCCCTGCACGGAACTATGCCTTGTGGAGCGGGGGATCCTGCCGCGCTGCGGTGATGGCAGCCTGGGAACGGGGGAGGAATGTGACGCCGGTGCGCAGAACGGCGTTCCGGGCGGTGTTTGCGACATCCACTGCCGCACGGTGGCGCCGCATCCCGCCGCGTGGACCGCCAGCGTTCTCCCCTCCGTTGCGTATCCCCTTGCGGCGCAAACCGGCCCGGCGGCGCTCCTCGTGATGGCATCGGGGGCGGCGGTCGGTTGGCTATGGTTCAAGCGCAAACAAAAAAGGAAATGAGGAGCCAGAACCTCGTGCGGGCCCTTGGCAAGCGGGGGAGGCTCGATTTGGCTTCCAGAAATGTGATAGAGTGCCAGCCGCATGCAGGTCAGGCGACTTCTGATTGTCGTCCTCCTTGCGCTCACCGTGGGCGTGTCCTTGCAACAGCTGTTGCGGCCGTATATTCCGAATCTCTTTACCGGGCAATTGCCTGCTTCAAGTCTTGCACTGCCGAATTCCTCCAGCCAGGTTTCGATTAGCGGATGCCATACGGATGCGGATTGTGTGGGACAGTGCCTCCTGAGTCCCTTTCCCAACCCCGGCCAAGTCTGCATATGCTTAGTCGCCGGGGCCTTTGGTGTCTGTACACTGGGTTATCCAGGCTTATCTTCCTCAGTCGCCTCAGCTCCTCCCCCTCCTCCCCCCCCGCCCCCGCCTCCGCCATGCGGCCTCATCGCTTCCACGCCGGCAGAGCCGGTAGCCCACTGCGGCGGCGAGTGTCCGCAAGGGCAGTACTGCGCCAATGTGAGCACCGACGCCAATCCGCAGTGCCAATGTGCAGCCGGTTGCGATGAAGACAGCGATTGCGCCGACGGCGATGCCTGTACCAATGACCGGTGCATCCAGCACCAATGCCAGCATGATCCCATGTGCTGCCAAACGGCGGCGGACTGCGCCGGCGTGGTCGCCGGTATGGTTGATTGTGATACGAATCCCTGCGGTTGCGGGTGCAACTTGGGCTTCTGTTACCCAATTTTCGGTTGCGAAGGGGGAGGGTTCAGCAGCTTGGGTGGCGGAACCATAAGCACGGGCATGTCCAGTGATGGTGGAGGAGGTGGGGGCGATTCCTCGGATGGCGACGGCGGCGGTGGAGGTGGCGGGGGGAGCACAGGGTCCTCCGGCGGCAGCTCTTCCGCGGGCGCCTCTTCCAGCGCAGGAGCCTCGAGCAGTGCGGCGGTTTCGAGCAGCGTGGCCTCCAGCAGCAGTACAACCAGCAGGAGCTCCTCCGTGAGCAGCGGATGCCCCGCCGGTTACCAGGAGGAATGCTGGATGGTGTGGTGCGGGACGGGGGTGTGCGAGCAATGCGCTTGTACGTTGGCGAGCAGCAGCTCGAGTCCCCGCAGCTCTTCCTCCTCTTCCAGTTCAATCAGCTCCTCTTCGTCTTCCTCCTCAAGTTCCCGTTCCAGTAGTTCCTCTTCGTCTTCCTCCTCCTCAAGCTCCAGTTCCAGCAGCTCTTCCTCCTCCCGCTCATCCTCCAGCTCCCGCAGCTCCTCCTCCCGCTCCAGCAGTTCCTCCCGCTCCAGTTCCAGTCGTCCCTCCTCCTCCAGCTCCCGTTCCAGTTCCAGCAGCTCCTCTTCTTCCTCTTCTTCTTCCCGCTCCAGCAGTTCCTCCCGTTCCAGTTCCAGCAGCTCTTCCTCCTCCTGGTACCCCTACCTCACCTACAGTTCCGCCAGCTCCTACCCCGGCTCCATCTTCTGCGGCAACGGGGTCATAGAGCTCAGCTACGGGGAGCAGTGCGATGACGGCTCACGCAACGGCACCCGCAACAACCCCTGCGGCATCAACTGCCGCCTGGCCGGCAACTGCGGCAACGGCATTGTGGAATCCGGCGAGCAGTGCGACCGCGGTTCGGGGAATGGTTCGGCTTCGCTCACCACAGGCGGTTCCGCCGGCGGCATCTGCACCGATGCCTGCCTCCTCCTCTCCGCCTGCGGCAACGGGCGCATCGATTCCGGAGAGCAGTGTGACGAAGGGGCGGACAATGGGAAGTTCGACCCCGGCTGCTCCCTCTCCTGCACCCTCGTGAACGTGGGGAATCCCACCTGCGGCGATTCCATTCTGGAGGCGGGAGAACAGTGCGATGAGGGACAGGAGAACGGCCTCTCCGACAGCCCCTGCTTGGAGGATTGCCGCCTGCGCGCTCCCTGCGGCAACTGGTGGCTGGATGAGGGTGAGGAGTGCGACGACGGGAACCTGCGCGACCAAGACGGATGCTCCCGCACCTGCGTGCTGGAGCCGGAGTTCTACCCCCGCTGCGGCAACTACCGCCTGGACGGCAGCGAGACCTGCGACGACGGCAATACCAAGGACGGCGACGGCTGCTCTTCCGCTTGCGATCTGGAGCCCGGCGTCGAACCCTACTGCGGCGACCGGATTGTGGAAATCGGCGAGCAGTGCGACGACGGCTCCGAGAACAGCGACGCCTCCGCCGACCGCTGCCGCAGCAATTGCCTTCTCCCCTGGTGCGGCGACCACGTGACCGACGCGGGCGAGCAGTGCGATGAGGGCGCAAGCAATGGCCAAACATCGGCCACCTGCGACACCTTCTGCCGCAGCCTCCTCTCCGGTACCGCTCCGCTCGTCATCACCCTGCCCTTCGGAGGCTCCGTGATCCCCTACGGTCCCGTCCAAGGCCAAACCGGTCCCGCGACCCTCGCGGTGATGGCGGCCGGCGCGGCTGTCGGCTGGGCGTGGATGAGGAGGAGAAAGAAGAAATAAAGGACGTAGGACAGAGGACGTAGGACTTAGGGCGTTTGATGAAGCGAGGCTGTTCTTTTCCTAAGTCCTAATCCCTAAGTCCTCTGTCCTTTTTCCGCCCCTCTTTTCTTCACTACAACGCAGTATCCTGATACTATGACCCCGTGTCCCCAGCCCCCTACAGACCCCCGCAGCGAAGCCGGCAGCAGTGGCTCCTGAGCGCTTTCCTCTTCAGCACCCTGGTGTTCCTGTCGCTGCTGTTTCTCCTCAATCCGCAGCGCGAGAGTGACCGGGAGTTTGCGGAAGCCAAACAAGTGCCGCTGAGCGAGATTACGCAGGGGTACGCGTCCGGCAAGCTGGAGAAGATTTTGGTGCGCGACAACAAGGTGTTCGCCACGCAGAAGGACGGCGGCGTGCTGCAATCGTATAAGGAGAACACCGATACCGTGAGCCAGCTCGGCTGGAACGATCCGCAAAATCCCACGGTGGTGGAAGTGGAGAACCGTGAGACGGCCAACCTGTTCTTCGCCATTTTGCCCGACCTCCTTTTCTTCCTCCTGGTGCTGAGCGGCGTCATCTGGCTCTTCCGCGGCATCGCGCGGAGCCAATCCACGGCGCTCTCGTTCGGCAAGTCCAAGGCGCGCATCGCGGATGCCAAGCAGGTGAAGACGCGCTTCCTGGACGTGGCGGGCGCGGAGGAAGCAAAGGAAGACCTGGTGGAGGTGGTGGATTTCCTCAAGAACCCCAAGAAGTACACGAGCATCGGCGCCAAGATCCCCCGCGGCGTGCTGCTCGTCGGGTCGCCCGGCACGGGGAAGACGCTCCTTGCGCGCGCGGTTGCGGGCGAGGCGGGCGTGCCGTTCTTCTCCATCGCGGGCTCGGAGTTCGTGGAGATGTTCGTGGGCGTGGGGGCCAGCCGCGTGCGGGACCTGTTCGCGCGGGCCAAGCGCAACGCGCCGTGCATCATCTTCATCGATGAGATAGACGCCGTCGGCCGCCAGCGCGGCGGCGCGGGGTTCGGCGGCGGGCACGATGAACGGGAGCAGACCCTCAACCAGATCCTCACCGAAATGGACGGCTTCGAGCAGGGCACCAACGTCATCGTAATGGCGGCCACCAACCGCCCCGACGTGCTGGATATAGCGCTCCTGCGTCCCGGGCGCTTCGACCGCCGCATCTTCATCGACAAGCCGGACCTGGCCGCGCGCGAGAAGATTTTGGAAGTCCATGGCCGCAACAAGAAGGTGGCGCGCGGCGTCAAACTGCTCGACATCGCCCGGCAGACGGTGGGCCTCACGGGCGCGGACTTGGAGAACATCATGAACGAGGCGGCCATCTTCGCCGCCAAGCGCCGGCATCCCGGCGTCACGCAGAAGGACCTCACGGATTCCGTGGAGAAGGTCACGATCGGCGCGGAGAAGAAATCCCGCAAGCTCACGCAGCGCGAGAAGGAGATTACGGCGTACCACGAGCTGGGCCATGCCGTCGTCGGCCACCTGTGCCCTGCTTCCGATCCCCTCCACAAGATCTCCATCGTCTCCCGCGGTTCCGCACTGGGCGTCACGTGGTTCCTCCCCGAGGAGGACCGCTACACCACCAGCCGTAGCAAGTTCCTGGATGACATCTGCGGCTTGCTGGGGGGGCGCGCGGCGGAGGAGATCATCTTCAAGGAAATCACCACGGGCGCCAGCAACGACCTGGAACGCGCTTCGCAGATCGCGCGCAATATGGCCATGCGGTACGGCATGGGCGGGGAGGAGATCGGCCTGGTGGCGTACGGCGAAAAACAGGGGACGGTGTTCCTGGGTACGGATCCGGGGATAAGCCGCAATTACGGCGAGGCGATCGCGGGGAAGATTGATGCCTTCGTGCAGAACACCCTCAAGGAGCAGTACGAGCGCGCCCGGGAATTCCTGCACACGCACCGCAAGAAGATGGATGACCTGGCCAAAGTGCTCCTGCAGCAGGAGACGATGAGCGTGGAGGAATTCCGAGAGATCTTCGAAGGGAAGAAGAGGGCGGAGGTGACGGTGGCTGTGTGATGTTTTTTTCCTCTCCCTCTCCCCTAGCCCCTCTCCCGAAGGGAGAGGGGGATGTATTTGTTTGTTTCTTCGCTTTACATACTCGAAGTGAGAAACAACCACAAAACAACAACATCCCCCTCCCCCCGTGGGGGAGGGGTTAGGGGAGAGGGAGGAGAACAAAACAGCCAACAAGAAGTATGCTATCATCTCTGCCATGGAAGGAGCCCTCTCCCCGTTAGACGGCCGCTACGCTTCCACAGTGGAGCCTCTGCGCGGCTTCTTTTCCGAAGAGGCGCTCATGCGCGCGCGTGTGACAGTGGAGGTGCGGTACTTCCTCGCCCTCGCCCGGGAACCCGGCGTGCGCGAGCTGCCCAAGGTGAACGCGCGCGACACGCGGGAGCTTCTGCGCATCGCGGAGAAGTTCTCCGCGCAGGACGCCAAGAGGATCAAGGACATCGAATCCGTCACGCGCCATGACGTGAAGGCGGTGGAGTACTTCCTTCGGGAGCAGTTCAAGAAGATCGCCTCCCTCCGCCGCTCCGGGGAGTTCCTCCACTTCGGCCTCACGAGCGAGGACGTCAACAACCTGGCCTACGGTCTCCTCATCCACGCCGCCCTCAAGCAGGTGCTCCTCCCCGCGCTCAAAGGGCTCCACGGCTCGTTGGCGAAGTTCGGGCGAAGCGCGCTCAAGGTGCCCATGCTCAGCCTCACGCACGGTCAGCCGGCCACCCCCACCACCGTGGGCAAGGAGTTCCTGGTGTTTGCAGACAGGCTCGACCGCCAAATCGCACAGCTGCGCGCCTTCAAGATGCAGGGCAAGCTGGGCGGGGCGGTGGGGAACTTCGCCGCGCACAAGGCCGCGTATCCCCACGTCCACTGGGAACGGTTCCGCGCGCAGTTTGTGAAAGGCCTGGGGCTCACCCCGCTCACGCACACCACGCAGATCAACCCCCACGACGACATCGCGGAGCTTAGCCACCTCTTCCACCGCATCGACACCATCCTCCTGGACCTCTGCCGCGACGCATGGCTTTACGTCTCCCGCGGCGTCTTTACGCAGAAGGTCGTGGCCGGGGAAGTGGGCTCCTCCACCATGCCGCACAAGGTGAACCCCATAGACTTCGAGAACGCGGAGGGGAACCTTGGCATCGCCAACGCGCTCTTCGACCACTTCGCCTCCAAGCTCCCCATAAGCCGCCTCCAGCGCGACCTCTCCGATTCCACCGTGCAACGGAACCTGGGCGTGGCGTTCGGCTACCACTTCCTTGCCCTCCGTTCCATCGAGCGAGGAATGAAGAAGCTCACGCTGGACCGCGCCGCCCTCAAAAAGGAACTCGCCGACCATCCCGAGGTGATCGCCGAAGCCATCCAAACGCTCCTGCGCAAGCACGGCGTCCCCGGCGGGTACGAAAAGCTCAAGGCGCTCACGCGGGGGGAGAAGGTCACCCGCGAAACGTTCCTGCGTTTCATCGAGGGCCTGCCCCTTTCCAAAGAGGAGAAGGCGAGGCTGAAGGGGATGGCATGATCAAATTTCCGCAAGAGGATGAGCAAGGAAGGGCGAGGCCACCGTATCCCCTGGACGGCGCGCGCAGGGAGGACATGCTGTGTCCACTATGCGTACATCCCCTACAGTTGAGTCCGACTTTCCTTCCACTTTGGACGATGCACCTGTGGCTGTGTATCCCAATAGTGTTTGTCATAAGGATCTCGCCCTGCGTAGGGCGCATATTGAGGATCTGTTGGACGGGGTGGACCTGAATGACGATGCCCTACAGTTGGGTGATCCCACGCACGACGATATGGCCCCGTACATGGAAGAAGTGGAGAGAGGGGATTGTGAGTGAGGGGTGGAGGCGAAAGAGGGTTTTGTCCGCATTTGAACCCTTCCGAACAGGTTGCAGGAGCGGTTATTCTTGGTAGACTTGTCTCAGATCCAATCTTCTGTCGTGGCATTTTCGCTGCGGCACCCTCCGTTCTTTGTTGCCTACGTGCCGTGGTGGCGGAATTGGCAGACGCGCTAGCTTGAGGGGCTAGTATCCGCAAGGATGTGGAGGTTCGAGTCCTCTCCACGGCACCATCTCAAAATGAGCATTTGTTTGCTCATGCATAAGCCAAAATATATTTCTAACAGCGAACCAGTGAAGTGGACGGTTAGAACTCATCATGGACACAAACTCCTAGCCCTCTGGATTTCTGTTATAATAGATCTAGTGTCCTTTAGTAAAGGACTATTTTCATCTAGCCTTTAGCCGTTTTCGTGGCACCCCATCCTTTTCAGAGGCTGATCAGAGTATCGAGTATTCCTTTGGTTATTATTGTTCTTTTGTTATCCCAAGGTTTCGAGTTCGCATTAGCAGATACCTATTCAGAAATTCCGGCCATTGCTTCATGGATTAGCAGCCATCCCAATGGTAGATACTGTTTTAATTTTTACGATCCCCCTCGATATCACCCTCGCGATAATCCACCTTGTTCCCAGAATGTCATTTCCTTTTCTTCGGATGAAGAGCAGCAGTATGTACCTGTCCCTGCTCGCCCTTTTTCGTTATCTCTCCCGACTATATTCACGGTCCGACCTGGCGATGTGTATCACACAGTAGACATCTATTTCAATGATTCTGTCCCAAGTAGTTCCAACAACAATGTCGGCTTATTCTTCGATGAGGCGTGCACGAGATTCCCTGCTTGCCCTGTATTCATACTCGAACAGTTTGGGACAGAATCTCCTCAGAAAACGGTGAAAGAATCTGTTGAAAATGCAATTGATCTCCGGCGTGGCATGTATTTTGAGCACCGATTGATACGACGTGAGTCAGAGGAAAGACATTACTTCCTCATCCTGACGAAAGACAAAAGCACACTAGTACAATTGTACCCCGATAATCCATCGCCCGAAGCTGTGCAGGCAGTATGGAAGATGATCCAATCCATCAGAACGCGGACATTAGATGAAGAAACCAAAACGACAGAATGGAATGGCATTGAACAATCGGCACTTATGAACCCTGCACTACCTTCTGAGGCATGGGAAACAGTAACTGCTCCTCGCCTTCCTTTCAGCTTTCGATTGCCGAGTATTCTCTCCATTACAGGAGGCAGAGTGCTGTCCAAAGATAGAAATCTTTATAACAAAATGCTGAAGCAATGGAATGCCACTATTGATTCCGCGTATACAATTACTTGGAAGTATCCCCTAGGTTCTCCCTATGAAGCCGCTGATCCAGCGATGATGAACATTGAAACGTATTACATCAACCGTGATGAACCAGGACAAATTATCTCTTCCCTCACAGATTCCAGCGGGGAATGGCTCTACGATGAGCAGGTTGATGTTTTTCGTGTCGTTAGAGGAAATCCCGATAGTCATAATGTTCTGAGTGCCCTTATCAGCCGCGGGAATACGCTGTCAGTTGTCAGTATCTCTTCTCGCGATATCCCTTTGGCTACTATTGATTCAGCATTACGCCAGATAAAACTGAATACTGACTATCATGATTTTTCCCCTTGGATGCAGTGGAAGTATAAGCAGGGTGTGCGTCTTCAACTGTTTGCTTCTACCATGAGTAATTTGTTCGTAAATGCTTGGGATGGACTTATTCTGGGAGTTCATAACCTCCTTTTTTCATGGTGAATTCAATCAATACAACAGTGGTGCTCAATTATTGTTAAAAGGTGCATTCACTTCATTTACCTACACCCCCGTCTGCGCGAACAGGACCATGTAGTTGTGGCCGGCTTCCTTGGCGCACTTGGGGCAGTAGGCGTAGTGGATGTAGTACGTGGAGGCTTTGCTGTTTTGGCCTTGCAAGTACGCATCCATCTCCTTCATGAACTTGGGCATGGCGTTGTAGGAACCGTCGTAGACCTTGCTCACAAAGGTGCCGGAGATCTGCACGTTATCCGCCCCCTCAACGGGCTTGGTGACTCCCATGAGCAGCTCGGAGCGGAAGGGGGTGGGGTCGTTGAAAAGCACCAGCCAGTCTTCCCGGGGCGGTTCGGCTTGCGCCTCATGCGCCGCCTTCCACATCTTGGTGATCCTCTTTCCGATCATGGGAGGGAAGGGGATGTGGAAGAAGGTGGGGATGGTTTCCCGTAGGAAGCGGGCGCCCTGCCAGTGGTGCGTTTTCCCTTCCCACTTTTCGGGGCGGAATGTGGGGCAGCATTGGTCAGTGGCGTTTTCCATAAGGGGAGCAGGGGAAGACGGGGGAGAGCATACACCCGGTTCGCGGGGGGGCCGTGAATTGTGCTCAGCAGGAACTCGGAGCTTGTTCGTCATGCAACTCATTGATAGAATGCCGCATTGGATGAAGAAAATTATTCTGGTGGCCTTGGTTCCGGCCTTTGTGTTAATGGGATATTTCGCGCTTCGGTTTCTCTTCCCGCGCCCCGTTGAGGATATTCGGGGGGATGCCCAGCTGATGGTGACGGTGCTGACGGATGGCAATGAGCCGTTGGGGAATATCGAAGTGGACGTGGGGAGGCAGCCGGGGCCTCCGCCCGTGGGAGGGGTCGCAAGGACGGATGGGCGGGGCGTAGCCACGTTTTCCGTCAAACCGGGCCAGTATGCCGTGTATTTCAACACCATCGGTTTCCCGGCCAACCTGGTGCCACCCGTCGCCGTGACCACGGTGGACGTGGCGGGCGGTGCACCAACCGAAACAATGGTCATCGTACAGGCCCGCCCCATGGAAACGGGAAGCCGTGCCTCCCGTCCCGGCGAATTCGGCAACGGGCAGCAGTACCTGCTCTACAACACGGATGATTTTGAGGTGAAGTATCCGCATTGGCCGAATGTGGACCGCTCGGCATTGCCGGAACCGGAGAGGACGAAAGTGGCGGTTTCCAACGAGGGATGCACGTTCATCATCAATACCGACTCTCTTCCGCAGGGAATGACGTTCAAGGAGTACACGGAGAGCCGACTACGCGAGCAAACGGGTAATGCAAACATCCGCATGACGGTGCAGGATATCGGGGAAAAGAATGCCCGCCTGGAAGGGGACATGGCTGTGGGCACTGTCACGGTGAAGTCCGCAACGTATGCATTCCTCACAGGGAACGGGCAGTACTATGGGATCGGTTTCGCCGCCCCATCGGCGCCATTCGAAGGTGTGTGCCGGCCGTTGATCCTGGAAGTCCTTGAGAGTGTCCGCGTCCGGTGACCGATCGCCCGCCTCGCGCTTGTTTATGGGTGATATTCCCATGGTCCTTTGATGCTCACGCTCAGGCAGCCATCTTTCCCTCTATTCCGGAATCATCACGCGGTTTTCTCCATCTCCAACCCCTCCCTCAAGCGGTACTCTCCTTTCCTCAGTTCTACGATGATGGGTTGGGCATGGGGGATCTGCAGGTTATTCATGGCGTCCTCGGTGAGGTCGAACATCCTTGCCAAGATGCAGCGGAACACGATCATATGGGAGACGATGAGGATGTTCCCCTCCGTCTGTTCCAACTCTTCGATCACCGGCCACGCCCGGTTGGTGACATCCGTCAGGTTCTCCCCGCCGGGAGCCTTCTGCACGAAGTCCTGGGGGAACTTGTTGAAGGCGGGATCATCGCGATACTGCGGGAATTCCGCATACACTTCCTCGGCGGGCCGTCCCTGGAAGATCCCGAGCGAACGCTCATTGAGGGCGGGGATGCAAGCCAGCCGTACCGGATGGGGGAGTTGCTCAAGGGCCAGGCGCGCCGTCTCCCTTGCCCGGATGAGCTGCGAACTGACGGCGAGGGAAAGGCGGATATCATCCCGTGCCGCGAGCACCCTTCCCAATTCCCTCGCTTCCTCTTCCCCATGCGGCGTGAGCGGCGTGTCGAACTGGCCGGTAAACACCCTCCGCGTCGTATTGGCGACGTTGCATTCCGATTCACCGTGTCGTGAAAAGATGCGGTACGGCATGGGTGCGGAGTGTAGGCGCTGCGGGGGAAGGAGGGCAAGGAAGCATCTCGTTGGTTCCCACTCCCCCTACTCCGCCACCGCCATCCCCGGAACCACCACTTCCCGCTTGCCGTAGTAGATGGCAGTGACCGTCTTGTACCAGTCGATCGCCTCGCTATCCACGTACCGCTTGGCATCCTCGCGCGTGGGGAAGCGGTCGCCGTAGTTCTTGATCCAAATCCGCTCGAATTCCCGGTAACTGTCCTCGGGGGAATCGAACGTGCGGGGGCCGCAGCGGCCTCCCTTGCACTGCATGATGCCGTGGCAGTTGTTCTTGCTCTTCCCCGTTCCCGTCTTGCAGTTCTCCGTCTCCGCCAGCGCCACCGCGAAGGCGAGCCTGCGGATGTCCACGTTCACCCCTTCCACGGGGCAGTAGTCTTTCTTCCCCAGCGCGCAGAGGTGCTGGCGCACTTGCTCCGCCGTGAGGTGCAGGTCTTTCTGCTGCTTGAAGTACTCCTGTTGGTTGTCTTCCCACTGGCGCTTGAGCTCCGTGAGCCGGGTTTCCAGCTCATCGGGGTTCGGCGCTTCCGGCGCTTCCGCAAGCCCTATGGTGGTGGGGCCGAAGCCGCTCACCATGGCGCAGACCACCAGAACGATGAGGAATCGGGAAAGGTTCTTCATAGGTTTGGAGGGGGGTTACACATTTAATCACCAATGTGAAAAAAGTCAATAGTCAGGAAGTGTGATATTTCTGATTAAACGACGTAAATGAATGCTATTTCATACATCTAAAGACATTTCTCTTCCTCATCGGCAAAGGGAGGGGACGGAACGCCAGGGAGAAGTCACCGTGCGGATCCTCCCAGCTGCACCATCCGCCGCAGGTTCACCAGGTGCTCTTGCGCCTTCTCGAAGCCGGGATCCATGGAGGTGAGGCGCTCCAGCGTGGCGATGGCTTCCGCCAGTTTTCCCTGCTCCGCCTGCACGCCCGCCAGGTGGTAGAGGGCGGAGAGGTGGTAACGGTAAAGCTCCGCCGCACGGGCGAACTCCGGTTCCGCCTTGGCTGGCTGCGAGGCCAACTGGTATTGGAGCCCCAGGTTGTAGTGGGGTTCCGCCAACTCCGGCGCACGCGTCACCGCGTGTTCGAACACCGCTATGGATTCCGTCACGCGCCCCTCGCGCTGCAGCAGTTCCCCGTACTGGTAGTACGGGCGCAGGTCCTGCATGGAGTAGATGGGCCGCCTATCCAGCAGCTCCGCGGCGTGGCGCAAAATCTCCAGCGCCTCCGGCACATTTCCTTCCTCCTCAGCCACGAGCGCCATGGAGGGGAGGAAACGGGGATCCTCCGGCGCGAACGCGATGGCTTTCGCAAGGATGGCTTTTGCCTCCTCCTTCTTGCCTTCGTTGTAGAGGAGGATGCTCAGGTTGGCGTACGCCATGGAGCCGGGGTGTATGCGTACGGTATGCAGGTAGAGCGTTTCCGAAGATTCCCACACGCGTTGCTGCCGCAGGGTGAGGAAGCCCAGGGCGGCGATGGCCGCCACACCCGCGCCGAGCGCGACCTTCCGCGCGTTCCCCCGCAAACCCGCGTACAGGCGGTCCGCGGCAAGCCCCGCGGGGAAGAAGATGCCGATGAGCGCCAGGTAGGTGTAACGGTCAGAGAAGTAGAACACCATCCCGTTCCTCATGAAGGTGGCGGCGGAGGGGAGGAAAAGGAGAAAGAAGAACGCCGCGCCGAAGACGAGGGAGCGGTTCTTCCGGAGGAAGAAGAGCGCGAGCGCCAGTGCGGGCACCAGGAGCAGGGGCACCAAATAATCCGGCGCGAGCGGCTCCATGGCCGCCGGTTGCTGGTAGAGGGGAACCAGCGGCCAGGGGAGGAAGGCTTTCTGCAGCGAGAACGCGATGCCTTTGAAGAAGAGCAGGAGTTGCTGCCATGCGGGCAGGGAGGAGATGTTGCGTGTTTTGCCGCCGAGGGCGATGAGGAAGAAGAGGGCGCTGAGCGCGACGTAGGGGATGAGCCGTTGTGCGGACGCGCGCGAGAGCTTCCGTTCCTTCCATAGGTACGCGAACAGGATCACGGGCAGGGGGAGGACGCTCGCCTTGGAGAGGAGGCCACCCGCGAATGTGGCGATGCTCGCCCAACGCACATTCTTCTTGCCGGATCCCTCCGACCACAGGTAGAGCGTGAGGGAGAGGAGGAAGAAGAAGGCGGAGAGCACGTCCTTGCGCGCGGATGCCCACGCCACCGCCTCCACTTGCAGCGGATGGAGCGCGAAGAGGAGCGCGCATGCGAACGCCGCCCACTTGCGCCGGGCGGAGAGCAGGTACGCCGCCGCGAACACCAGGGCGGTGTTGAGGGCGTGGAGGACGAGGCTGGTGAGGTGGAACACGGCCGGCGTAAAACCGAAGAGCGCGTGCTCGATCTGGTAGCTGAGGAGCGTGAAGGGGATGTACAGCTCCGGGTCGTACGACGTGAAGATGCGGCGCATGGACCGGTGCGAGAGTTCCTGCACCGCAGGGTTATTGACGATGAGGAGGAAATCATCCAGGTCCACGAAATCGTTCCACAGCACCGGCAGAAAGAACAGCGCGGCGAGGCCGGCGGCAACGGCGGCAAGGAGGAGGATGTGGCGGAGCGACCGTTCCATCAGGAAGATTGTAGCAAGGATGAATGACCAAGCACCAAGGACCAATGACCAAACGTGTTGGGATCAGGTGTGGAACCACCATAAGTGTGTGTCATGGAGCTTTTCCGTATACTGCCATCCATGCGATCGTTGGTGCGCGGCGGTATCCTCTCCTGGCTGTTTCTTCTCGGGATGATGGGGAGCGCGGCCGCGTTCCTGCCGCTCTCCGCACTGGAATTCACGTTGCCGAAGCTGCCGTTCATCGGCATTGCGGCGGTGGCGGGATTACTTCTTTCCGTAGAAGAGGGAGCGGAGCGCGTCCAGTCCCTCCTCTTCCGCAGCGGTGCGGGGCGGTTGCTCCTCGCGTTCTTCCTCGTCTCGTTCCTCTCGCCCCTCTGGTCCGTTGCCCCGCTCCAGAGCCTTGCGGGTGATCCGCCCCGCTTCGAGGGCGCGGTGTCGTACGTCCTCCTGCTCGCCCTTGCCGTCACCGGCGCCACACTCGGGCGGAGCGGGGAGGGGAGGGGCCTCCTCATCCGTGCGCTCGCATGGAGCGCGGTTCCCGTGGTCCTCTACGGCATCCTCCAAGCGGCGCATCTGGATCCGCTGGGCGCGGCCTGGCAGGGGGAAGCGTTCCTCGGCCGCGTGTTCTCCACCCTCGGCCACCCCAACTTCCTCGGCCAGTTCCTGCTCCTCACCCTCCCGTTCGTCAGCCTCCGCATGACGGGAGGGGAGAGGGCGGTGAACCTCCGGTGGACGGCGGTCTTCCTCCTGGGCGTCGTGGTCCTCGCGGCCACGGGGAGCCGGGCGGCGCTGCTGGGGCTGGGGGTGGCGGCCGCGCTCGCCGCCGCCATGACGGCGACGTGGAGCAAGAGAGGGGCATCCATCCTCGCCCTCGGCGTTCTCCTTGCCGCGGCGGTGGGCGGCACCGCGGTCGTCCGCCGGCTGGAGGTTCCCACGCAGACGGGAGGATTGGGCGCCCGCGGCGTCATTTGGCAAACCGCGGTCCGCATGGCCGTCGCGCGGCCGTTGGGGTACGGCTTGGAAACCGTCGGCAGCGTATCGCCGCAGTACCTCCCCGCAAGCATCTACCGCTACGAATCCCTCACGGTCCAGATCGACCGCGCGCACAGCAAACCCCTCGACCTCCTCCTCACGCTGGGGCTGCCCGGCCTCATCGCCTACTACGGCTTCCTCGCGCTGCTCCTCTTCCCTCTCTGGCGGAAGAGGAAGGAGCCGCTCGCCCTCGTCATCTTCCTCTCGCTCGCGGGGGGGAGCGCGGCCCTGCTCTTCGGTTTCGATGTGTTGCCCACGCACGCGTTCTTCTGGCTCATCGTGGGGATGGGCGTCGGTTGCGCCGTTCCCGCGGCCGGAGGTGGGAAGCAGCGCCGGCCTTTCTTCCTCCCCGCGCTCACCGTTTTTGCGGTGGCGGTGACGGCGGTCTTCTGCGTGTGGGTCTCCGCCCGCGTGCTCCTCCAGGCGGGGGAGGATGCGGCCGCCCGCGGCGATCGGATGGCGGCCGTGCAAGCGACGGTGCGCGCGAGCAGGATGTTCCCGCTGGACCGCGCCATCCTTGTGCGCGCAGCGGAAGCAATCCTCTCCGCCCTGCCCGCGGTGCGGGATCCCGCGGACAGCGTCATCCTCAACCGCGCGTTCGACTGGGAGATGGCGCGGCTGCGCCGGCTCCTCCCTCCGCAGGATGCCACGGTCCACCTGCTTGCCGCGCGGCATGCCGCCCTCCGCGGCGATGCGTCCGCCGTGGCCGCGGCGACGGAGGAGGCGCTGCGGCTGTGGCCGCACTCCGTCCGGGCGCATGAGTCGGCGTTCCGGGCGGAGCGCGCCGTGGGCGATGAAGAACGCGCGCTGACCATTGCCCGCCGCCTCATCTCGCTCCTGCCCGAAGGGTGGCGGAACAGGGAGGATGCACGGATGCGGATACTGTGGAAGGAGAATCCGTGGTTGAAAGAAGTGGACTCCTTCGTTTCCACCCCCTCACCCTAACCCTCTCCCGGGGGGAGAGGGCATACGCCTTGTTGAGAGACATGCGAGTAGTGGGGGAGGGGTGCGCCATGGTGTATAGACATTGTCTATACAACAAAAGACCGGCACATGGTGTTGTGCCAGTCATGGACTGCTGCAGTGGGGGGCTTCGGAGCCCCTGCCCTTCATGCGGTGCTATCCCTCACAGGACGGGAAGGAGCGAGGCGAGGACATTGCCCGTATCAATGGGCAACGTGCCTCCCTGCTCCAGCACTATCGCGAGGAGGAGCATGGACGTGGCGCAGAACATTCCTGCAAGCAGGGTGGCGCGCCTCTGAACACACTTTTCCATGGGAGAGGAGGAAGGATATTTGTTATAGATATTATACATTAAAACTATGGATAACGCAACTGCCGTCCGGAGGGACGGATACGTGGGTACGGAGACGTTCTTGCCGAAGCGTCAATTGAGCCCCGGGCCGGCGTAGGGCATGCTGCATTCACATTCCGTACTCCTCCCATGGATACCTCCTCCCTCACCACGCTCCTCACCGCGAGTTGGTCCGCGATGCGGGCGAACTTCCGCACCATCCTCCTCTGCCTCGCAGCGGTGGCGGTGCTGAGCGTGCTCATGCAGGTGGTGGTGGGGGAACGGGTGGGCACGGCGGCCGCCACGCAGGTCCGGCGGTTGGTGGGGGAAGCGCGCTACCAAGAACTGGCGACCGAACTCCAATTGCAGGAAGGCGCGACCACCGCGCGATGGCAGGAATTCTCCCGCAGGGTGGGGGATGAGGTGCGCCTGAAGTTCGAGGCGCTCGACAGGGAGGAGCGGCAGGAGTTCCTCATGACGGCGCTGCAGGAAGGCCTGCGGGAATTGCTCCCCGTCCTCCTCATCTTCGGTCCGCTCTTCCTGCTCCTCATCGCCTGGTCGCGGGCGTTCTTCCTCCGCCTGGCCGTGGCGCCCGCCCCCTTCCCCGTCGCCATCGGGCGCGCCACGCAGACGTTCCTGCCACTCACGGCGGTGTACATCGTCATGCTGGTCGCGGGGCTCGCCTGGCTGCCCCCCCTCTGCTTCCTCCTCATCTCGTACTCCCCGTACTTCGCCTTCCTCTTCGTCCTCTCCTTCCTCGGCCCCGTCATCCTCCTCCCGCGCCTCGCGCTGGCACCCGCCTACTATGTGAAGGAAGGGGGCATCGTGAAGAGCCTGGAGAACAGCTTCCATCGCACCAAGGGGGTGTGGTGGAAGGTGGTGGGGAGCCTCGCGGCCGCCTCCCTCCTCTCGTTCCTCGTCCTGTGGTTCGCCCTCACCGTCATCGATATCGTTGCCGCGGTGATTGCGGTCTCGGGCGTCCTCCTGGTCCTCTACTGGCTGCGCCAGGTGTTCTCCTTCGCCGCCGCGGGGTACCGCACCATCTTCCTGCTGCGCCTCGCGGAGGCGGTGCAGAAGAATCCCAGACGCCCTATGCGCGTGAAGTCATCTTGAGGAACGTCTCTTCATCAAGCACCTCCGTGCCGAACTTCTTGGCGTCATCCATCTTGCTGCCGGGGTTCTCGCCGAGGAGCAGGTAATCCGTCTTCTTGCTCACGGAGCCGCTCACGTTGCCGCCGCGGTCCTTGATCATCTGCCGCGCCTGCTCGCGGCTGAGCGTGGGGAGGGTCCCCGTGACCACGAACGTCTTCCCCGCGAACATCTGGGGGAGCGCGCCGCCTTCCGGCTGCAGCGCCACGATGCCCGCGGCGTCCAGTTCCCGCAGGAGGGTTTGGTTCTCCTCCTCGCGCACCCAATCGTGGAGGGACTGCGCGTTCACGTCCCCGATGCCATGCAGGCCGGCATAGCCCTCCGCCGACATCGTGAGGAGCGTCTTGAGCACGTCCCGCACGCGGATGCCGTGCACCTCCGTCTCGCGTTCCTCCTCCGCGAAGAGGGAAGCCTGCTGGAGGTGCTTCCGCTCCTTTACGGTGAGTTTGTGCGACGGCCACTCGAGACGGCGCGCAAGGATCTCCGCCGTTTCCCGCCCCACGTGGCGTATGCCCAGCGCGAAGAGGAAGCGCTCCAGGGGGATCCTCTTGCTCCGCTCGATGGCGGCGAGGAGGTTCTCCGCCTTCTTCTCCTTGAAGAGCGGGAGGGTCAACAGGTCCTCGAACGTGAGGTGGTACATGTCCGCGGCATCCGCCAGGAGCCCTTCCGCGATGAGCGCCTCCACGGTCTCCTTTCCCATCCCCTCGATGTTCATGGCGTGGCGCGAGGCGAAGTGTTCCAGCCGTTCCTGCCGCACGGCGCCGCACGCCGGGTTGGGGCAGCGCAGGGCCACCTCGTCCTCCCCGCGTACGAGGAGGGTGCCGCAACTGGGGCAATGCTTAGGGAAGCGGAACGGCTTGCTCCCCTCCGGCCGCAGGTTCACGAGCACTTCCATCACCTCCGGGATGATGTCGCCGGCTTTCTGCACCACCACCGTGTCGCCTATGCGCGCGTCCAGCCGTTCGATTTCATCCGCGTTGTGGAGCGTGGCGCGTGTGACGACGGTTCCCGCCAGCTGCACGGGGGTCAAGTGCGCCACGGGGGTCACCGCGCCGGTCCTCCCCACCTGCAGGATGATGTCCGTGATCACCGCCGTCTTCTGCTCGGCGGGGAACTTGTACGCGCGCGCCCAGCGCGGCGCTTTTGCCGTGGATCCCAGATCCCGCTGCGTGCGGCGGTCGTTCACCTTCACCACGGTGCCGTCGATGTCGAACGGGAGGTCCGCGCGCCCCTTCTTCACCCGGCCGTAGAACGTGCGCACCTCCGCCATGCTCTTCAAGAGCTTCCGGCTGCGCTCCACGGCGAAGCCTTCCTCTTCCAAGAACCGCATCAGCTCCTCCTGCGTCACAATGCCCAGCGCGTCCGCGCTCCCGGCGTCCAGCGCGTAGCAGAAAATGCGCATGTCCCGCGCGGCCGCCACTTTGGGGTCCAGTTGCCGCACGCTCCCCGCCGCCGCGTTGCGGGGGTTGGCGAACCGCTCCGCCTCGGGCAGGTCCCGGTTGAGCTTCGCCAGCGCCGCCTTGGTCATGTATACCTCGCCGGAGATCTCCATCATGCGCGGTGGCGCCTTCATCCGCTTCGCGGAAAGGTCAAAAGACAGCGGGATGCTCTCGATCGTCCGCACACTGTGTGTGACATCCTCCCCCTGTATGCCGTTGCCCCGGGTGAGCGCGCGCCGGTAGACGTACCGCGTCTTCCCACCGCCGTCCTCCCGTTCGTAGAGGAGGGAGATGTTGAGCCCGTCGATCTTCAGCTCGCACAGGAACTCGAACTCCTTCTTGTCGTCCCCCAGTGCGCGGCGCATCAGGTCCAGCCACTCGTCCATCTCTTCTTCCGAGAACGCGTCGGTGAGGGATTCCTTGGGCGTGAGGTGCGGGACCTTGGGCAGCCGCCCGTCGAGCGGGGCACCCACGCGCTGCGTGGGGGAATCCGGCGTCACCAAATTTGGGAACGCCTTCTCCAGCGTGATGAGTTCCTGCTTGAGCGCGTCGCGCACGTCCTCCGAGACCTTGGGGTCGTTCTCGATGAAGTACGCGCGGTTGAGGCGCCAAATCTCTTCCCGCAGCTTCACGATGCGTTTCTGTGCGGAGGGGCGATCCATGGGAGGATCGTAGCACACCCTTTTTTGTTTTTTGTGTGTTTTCTCCCTCCTGCGTGGGAAGCGAGCGCCGGTTATCTCTTGCAGGTATTTCTTTTCCCCCGTCAATTGCTTTCTCCTTTCCAGTACGCAATAAACCCGCCATGCCCAGCGTGCAGAACACCTACGACAGCTTGGAGAAGCTGAATGCCGAGGCCGTCGAGGCCGTGGCTGCCATCATCGCGCTCTACCAGGAAGCCCTGGAGGAGGATCCCGATGTGGGGAACGGGGAATTTGCGGCGGAAGTGGCCGCCCTATGGGATGCCGCCGCCGACGAGCACGGCTGGAACCCGGCCCATGCCGCCCGCATGGCGCGGGGCATCGTGGAGCTGTGCAAGCAGGAGGAATGAACCGCCCGCCGTGCCTTCGGTGCCATGGAAAGGGATATTGGCGGAGAAGCGATTGCAGAGGGCGAATGATGGAGATACAATGAACGCACAATATGAAAAGAGCCCTTGCAGGACACTAATGCCTGCCGGGGGTCTTTTCGAATTTGGCGATAATGTCATCCATGAATACGAGTGGGAGGTTTTTCTTGCGTAGCAAGTAGGAACAATACTTGCGGTTGGGGGCAATCAGCGTCCGGAGGAGGCGTCTCTCATGGAGGAAATCCACCAAACAAGAAAAATCTCCGTCACCGGAAACGAGAACGACGTGCCGTGGATGGGTTTCGAACACGTCGCGGACGGCGCGCAGCACCAGTTCAGCGTCCACATTGCCCTTGGTTTCTCCTGATCGTGTGACGGTTTCCTTGAATATGAGTGTGTAGCCGGATCGACGGAGATGATCGTACAACTTCTCGTACTCGGGTATGTATCCGATGAACAGATAGGCGACAGTAATGCGATACTTCCAACGGAGCCACCGGCGGAATTTCCCGTAGTCGATTTCTTTCTTCAGGCTCTTGATTCCCATGTGCAGATTGGCGCCGTCAATGTACGCGATGCAACCGCCGTTATCCGATGGATGTGCCACAAGCTAGAGAGCAAGAGATGGATAGGGGAAAGTGTACAGATGTACACCTTGTCACACAAGATCAGAATTTCAGCTACCCAGGCTGGTTGTACCGTACATGACGTTGAGCAAAACCCCATTTTCTGCTATACTGTCAACGTGGATAAACAAACAGTCATAACGCTCTTCGAATCCGCGGTTACGGCCAAGGCTTCCGATATCCACGTGGCCGTGGGGGCGCCGCTCCTCTTCCGCATCGACGGGAACCTGATTCCGCAGACCAAGCAGGAGATGACGGCCGACCAGGCGCTGGGCGTGGTGCAGGCCGTGTTGAACGAGAAGCAGTACAAGCGCTTTACCGAAGAGAAGGAGATCGACGTCTCGTTTGCGCTCAAGGGCGGCACGCGCCTCCGCGTGAACTGCAGCTTCGAGCGCGGCAACGTCACCCTGGTGGCGCGCATCGTCCCCTCCGTCATCCCTACGCTGGAGGAACTCCAGCTCCTGGAGATCGCGCAGCACATCTACCGCTTCGACGACGGGCTCATCCTCTTCACCGGCCCCACGGGCATGGGGAAGAGCACCTCGCTCGCGGCCATCCTCCAGACCATCAACGCCGCGGAATCCCACCACATCATCACGCTGGAAGACCCCATTGAATTCCTCTTCCCCAAGGGGAAGTGTCTCGTGCGCCAGCGCGAGTACGAGCAGGACTTCCGCACCTTCCCCGAAGCGCTCAAGCGCGTGCTGCGCCAGGACCCCAACATCATCCTGGTGGGCGAGATGCGCGACCCGGAGACCATCACGGCCGCCCTCACCCTTGCGGAGACGGGCCACCTGATCTTCGGCACGCTCCACACGCCCAATACCATGCAGACCATCGACCGCATCATCGACGCCTTCCCTCCGCACCAGCAGAGCCAGATCCGCTCGCAGCTTTCGCTCTCCCTCAAGATGGTGGTGGCGCAGAAGCTTCTGCCCAAGACGGGCGGCGGGCGCATTGCGCTGCGCGAAGTGCTCATCAACACGCCGGCGGTTTCCAACACCATCCGCGACGCGCGCACGCAGGAGCTTGTGACCGTGATGCAGACCTCGGAGAACATCGGGATGGTCACCTTCGCCAAGTCCGCGGAGAAGCTCCTCAAGCAGGGGCTCATCAGCAAGGAAACCTACGACTTCCACGTTCCGGCGTTGAAGTGAGGGGGTTCAGTACCGGAAGAGGGGATAGGGCGAGGGGAAGAGTTTTTCGAGGAGGGGGAGGTCGCCCGCGCCAACGTACCCGTGGAACATGCGTCCCTGCCGCCGTGCCTCTTCGGTGATGATCTGCAGATGCGTGTGGGTGAACCAGCCGCCGCTGTCTTCCCCGTCCCCGATGACGGCGAACTTCTCGCCCGCTACGATGCGCTGTCCCTCCCGCACGCTGTGGTGCGATTGGAGGTGGCCGTAGAATGAATAGAATACATCTTCATCCTTGCCATGGCGCAGGATGACGAAGCCGCCGTAGTTGCCGAGCCCTTCCTCCTTTCCTACTGAAAAGACCTCGGCGTCCAGCGGGGCGAACAGCGATGTGCCGGGGAGGCTCGTGATGTCTACGCCGACGTGATAAATCCTCTCTTCCTGGATCATCTGCGGAAAGTGCCGCAGCATGGTGCGCCGTTCTTCGAAGTACCGTCCAATACCCCACGTCTTCCCGCTCTCGCGTAGGACCTCGTACACTTTGCGTTGGAACTCCGGGAAATGGGCAGGGTCGTATTGCATCACCTGCGGGTTACCGGAACTGAAGTCGAAGACGTGCGGCGGTCCGCGCAACGCGTCCCCGAAAAGCGGCGCTACGACTGTTTTCCTATCGAGGATCGGGAGAGGGTACATGGTCGAGGGGGGAAAGGGCTTTTAAATTGATGCGGTTGAGATGGGGATAAATACGCTCTGCGTAGTGTCGCATACCTGCGATGAAGAGCGGTAATTTACCTTGTTGATAATTACGGTAGCGCAAATATTGAGGCTCATCGAAGGGGCAGACAGGAGTTTGTGCAATGAATGCAAGGGGTGGACCGTGATCAATGATCTCATCAACCAAGTGCAACGTTGCACCGGTGAGAGTCAGCTTGCCCGATCGTGCCCTGTCGATGGCATCCTGCGTCGGCGTCTTTCCCCTGAAGCAATGTGGATGCCCTTCAACGGTCACGGCCGGGTGAATGTTGAGGATGCGTCCAAATTTGTGGAATGTGTCATTCATGAGAAAGGCGATGCGCGCCATGTAGTGGTCGGATATGAGGATGTCAGCCTGCTTTTCTTCCATCAATTTGGCGACCTTGCTTTCGAAGGCCAACTTACGTTCGGTTCGAGTGTCCGTGTCCCATCTCGGGAGCGCCCGAAAATCCGAAGGGATCCAGAAGGTAGTCTCTGCATCAGCCATCAATGCTCCATCGGCATTCCGAAGATCATGGCCATGAATCCACGGTTTCCCCGGATGCGGACGTGCAGGATACGCACTGCCACGCATATCCTTTTCCAGATCATCCGTCACAACGGCAACGATACGGAGAATGCCGTCCAACGTTCCCCCTGCCCTGGTTTCTTTCACCGTTCGTTCAATGGTGCCTTCCATGTAACAAAGGCCTTCCCCCGTTTCAACCATGGATCCGTTCCTGTCGCACGTCCCCGTATCACGTACGGAAGTGAGGAACATCGCATTGATGGGGGTGGCGGGGATGGAAGGAGTGGAGTCAGCATCCCCGAAGTAGTGAATTCCGTTGTACTGACCAGATGTGGACATGAGAGAAAGGGAAAGAAATCAATAGCCATAACGCCTCTTGCATTCGGCCCAGATGGCTTGCACTTCTTTGCATTGTCCTTGGCGGATCAGCTCGATAGGAGAGTGTCCTTGGAAGACATTGTTCTTCGCATTAAGCCATTGCATAGATGTGTAAATGCTTCCTTTCTGGAGAGACAGGACATCTTTGAGAAGTGTACGGACATCCGCACTGAGAGTGTGGAGCGAAACACCCAGCGTATGCCGCGCCAATGCGTTCATCTTCTCATTGAATGTATGTCGTGGGGCTTCTGTCATACACAGGGGGGAAGAAACAAGGGGCAAGTGCCGTATTCAATCTATCAATCTCCTCTGCCCGTACAATGAGTAGGTGAAGTGAAAAAACAGGTGAGATCAAATTCTAGGCTTACTGATACGGAAAAACCCGTTCCACGACCCCATGGAACGGCCCCTATATTAGTAAGTCAGAGGAGCGAAATGCGTTTGTCACTTGTCTGTGAACCGTACTACTCTTGTGTCGGATTGAGCCTCACTTCTTCACCGTGCAATGCAAACGATAGGTGTCCTTGGCGGCATGGGACCGCAGGCAAGTATACGGTTCTATCAATTACTCATTGGCCTTAGTGAGTCGGTCCATGGTGCAAAACGGAACAGTGATTATCCGCATGTTCTTTTGAGCAACCTTCCCATCCCCGATCTGATCAGTGATAAGCAGAATGAGAAGAAGGCAGTGCGCATGCTCACGGAAGAAGCACGCATCCTTGCGGAAGCAGATGCCGATTTCCTCGTAATTGCATGCAACACCATGCATCTCTACATTGATGAATGCAGGGAAGCCGCCGGTCTACCAGTTCTTTCCATGATCGAGACCGTGAAGAGGCGTGTCCTGGAACAACAACACCATCGCGTTGGGATTCTCGGAACTTCAACTACTCTTCGGAAGGGGCTGTATACAACCTCTCTCCAGGAGAATGGTGTACAAGTGGTAGTGCCCGTCGTGGGAGACCAGCAACGTCTGGATGTCATCATCAAAGCGATCATCGCAGGTTCGTTTACCGCGCTCAGAGAGAAGGAATTACGGGAGATTATTCATGCGATTGAAAAAGAAGAGATCGATGCATTGATTCTTGCCTGTACGGAGTTGCCCCTTGTCATTTCCCAAGAATATACCTCCGTTCCTCTCTACAGTTCCTTGCACATTCTTGCCGAGGAGGCATGCAAGGTGATGTATGAGAAGAAGCGCAAGGATCGGAGAAAGGCTCCTCGTTCCCGTAAAAAAACCTCATAGGGTCCACTCGTGATAGTACTTGTATCTGACTTTCCATTCTTATGCAGGATCCCGCAACAACCAAGGCATTACTCGTCATCGATTTCATCAACGAGGTGGTTGATGAGAGAGGGAAACTTGCCGCCAAGGGGTATGCCGACTTCATCAACAAGGCTGCCACGTTCGACAAGCTCAATACGGCCATCGCTATCTTCCGGAAGAAAGAGTTGCCTGTCATATTCGTGCGGCTTGCGTTTGATCCTTCCTACGCGAACCAACCGAAGTCCTCTCCGCTTTTCGGCAAAGCGCATGAGTACGGGATACTGAAGGCCGGTGATTGGTCCACGGCGTTCCATCCCTCCATCGATTTCCGCACGAATGACCTTGTGATGGAGAGGCAGCGTGTGAGCGCGTTTCACGGCACGCCGTTGGCCGATCTGCTGCGCGAGAAGAGTGTGACCCACGTGTTCATCGCGGGAGTGGCGACGGATCTGGCGGTGGAAGCCACCGCGCGGGATGCCCACGACAACGATTTTATAGTCACGGTTGTAGCGGATGCCTGTGCCGCAGCCTCGCAACAGGATCACGAGAAGTCCCTCCAGTTCCTGCCCAAGATCGCCTGGGTGGTGACCGTGGATTCGATGGAACTCTAATTACAACTACTCACAACAGTAGATCGATTTGTTACTCTTCCTGGAAATCAAATGGAGGAAAAGTCATGCCTGTAACATCGCTTATGTGTCTGCGAAGTTCCTGGCGGTTATACTTATGCTCACCATTATCCACTATGGAAAGGGTCGTCCCATCCGGTGCCACGGTGTACACTTCTCTCTGCTGCCTGAGCATGTTACTCATGGATTCCATTGATACCGTCATAGGCAATGCCACTATTCAAGGAGAGTATTTCCTGAGGAAGACGGAAATATTGGATTATCCTTGGAGGAAGACGTCGTTCATTGATGCAACCATATCCGGAGGAAGCATGACATGCTCCCTTTTTGAAGATTGCACCTTCAAGAACACCACATTCGAGAATATCTACATGGAGCATGTCGACTTCGTACGTTGTCGTTTCGATAATTTTCGTATGATCAGCTGCTCGCATGAAGGGATGGAAATGAGAGAATGTACCGGCTCTCCGCCTACTTTGATCGGGACGAAAGAACCTTCCCCCGGTTGGCAGAACAAGCCATTGCCGCCCGGTTGGGGACCGGAAGTGGAGGAAGCAAAACGATGAGCTGCTGTTGATTCAGTTTGCACAGCTCCATGGTGACCGTGGATTCGATGCAACTCTAGCTACAGCCTGCACGTTGTCAGCCCCGTCTCGCACCAGAGGGACCAAGCGAAGAAGAGTGCATATTCACCGGTCGTTGCGAGCACAAGGAGAACGACCGCAGAAAGGACCACCGCTTCCGCGATTTTTCGTTTCTGCACCGCCCGAACGGTAGCCCGGATCAAGAGGGCGATAACTGCGAGCCAGAGGAGGAGGATGAGGGTGAGGAGGAGGAGGGGGGGAGGGGGGAGGAGGGCTTGGAGGTTGATCCGATTGAGATGGGGATAGATGCGTTCTATGTAATTGTCATAAACAGATCATCCATTCGTGTGGGTAGAAAATGGGAGTAAAAAAACTTGGCAAGTTGCCTCTTGAGCATGTTGGGTTGAAACAGCACCATAACAACACTATAATCATGAGATATCAATGGGTTGCTGAGGGGTGTTCCATGGGTGTGTAGAACGGATTACGTGCCTTATGGTAGCGGAAAAATCTTCATAGCTGAAAGAAAACAGTAAGCGAGGTCTTCACCCTGAGCATTAGCATTGCTTTCATGGAAGCATATTTCCCCTTTCTCCCATGATGACTTGTATCAAGTCAAAGAAAAGTATGCTGATAGTTTGTACCATCATTATTGGTACTTCGCTTGTTGCGGTGGGTTTACCCGTCGCAACTCTTGGACAAGAAAGCACACGACAAGCACACGTCATTTTTCGAACGCCTCTGAGCGTGGAAGAAGCAATAAGGGAGGCCGAGGCTCTCCATCTTTCTCCTATCCTCTTGGAGCATGAATTTACATTGGGACAGGCGGTAGCAATCGGTTTTATCGGAGTTGAAAATGTTGCAAGTCCTGTGATAACACAACAAGCTCCCGATCTACATCAGGCTTTCCTAAGAGATATGGCGGCTAGCACGCAGCGTCAGATTGCTCAAGGCACACTTTTATCAAGACAGATGAGGAATTCGCTTCAGGCAAGGGCAAGAGATATTGATGCCGCAATGGTGTCACCACAGAGTATACGTATTACTCGCATGACAGTTGAAGGGACTGCTCGTGATATACAAGCTACTTCCCAACAGCAAAGCAATATTCAGGAATATCAATTGCAGTCATCACAGTCCGCTGTCGATCAAGTAGTGAAAGTTGTTCGGCATTTGTTTGCTGTAACTCGTGCTCTTGCGGCTGTGAGCTTCGAAACGTGGGTACCAGAATATGGCTGGTCTGATGTTGGTGTTTCATCTTCAACATCACGTTTTACCAATCAATCTATGTATTGGGATTCTGTTACTGGATTCCCCGCAAATTCGACGTATGAGCACGATTTCTTTCTGAACAACTATGATGGAAAGACATACCTCGATTCTGCCGAGACTTCTGGCAGTTACCCTAAGTTTCAATATGCATCCTCAGATCTACCACGAGCATATCTCGACACTCGTTTTGCAGATAACCGCAATGAACTGGCATATACCATAGGGTCTGCCGATGCAAAAGCTATCCAGAAGAACAGATGGTACTACACCTATATTCGAACGGCGAACGGTAACGTCACTATCGATGGGGGAAAATTACAGGCACAATTGGGGCATCGCTCCCCTTCCTATTGTTATAGTACCTGGTGCAGTTTTGGGGATCAGATTGAAAGAATTATTGCTGCCTGGCAGGTTCCTGTACCGGGAAGTAAATACTGGACGAAGTGATCCGAGTACCGCATTCTTTCTTCACAAGCTATCCGTGGCCATGAAACGATACATTCTTCCGCTGCTCATCGCGTTCCTCCTAGCCGGTGCATCCCTCAGCCTGCCTTCCCGCGGGACGGAGTTGAGGGATGCCCGTTTTGGATATCCCTTTGCGTTCATACTGCAGGATCAGAGCGGCAGAGATCCGCCGGTCCCCGGGGCCGTTTCGATCGCTTCCCCCTGGGAGAATCCCACGAAAGTACAATGGGTCGCACTGTCGCTGGATGTCGTTTTCCTATGGGCATTTGCATGGGGGAGCGCGTGGTGGATGGGAAGGAAGGTAGGGCGGGAGCGGCTTCTCGTTCTATAGCCTATACGCCCTGAGTCCTGTCCTGCACCACAGCGATCATGCGAGGAAGAGGGCAAAAGGGTGATTCTTCAGCCTACTTCCGGGGGTAGGGGCGTACCGTTCCACACCCCCGTGGAACGTCTTTTATGGCTTCTACAAGGGCTCAAACGAAATACGGGCGGGGGAAATGCCGCGGGGGAATTGCTCTTACACCATATATACTATCTCACCACAATAAATGATCTTTACAAGTGCCGAAGATTCGATAGAGTACAGGTTTGCCTGTGCAGTGCTTGCGTCTTCCCCTTTGCCTTACGCCGCGCAGCCCTCGCAGTGTTTCCCTATGAACACCCTGCCCAGCAGTATTGAGGCGTATCTTCAGGAGGCCGGTTTCTCGGTCACGGAACTCATTGTGCTCAAGAAGCTCTTTGAGGAAGACGCGCTCACGCTGCGGCAGATCGCGGCCAAAACGGGCAAGAGCACCGGGGTGCTGGACCAGGCCATGAAGAAGCTCCTCCGCCGGAACATCATCACCAAGGAGCATATCAACGAGACCATCAAGTACCGCCTCATCTCCGTGCAGGCCATCGCCAAGTGGGTGGAGGAGGACACGCGCGCCAAACAGGAGATGCTCAAGCGCCGCCACCAGAACTTCGAGGCGTTCATCACGTCGCTCAAGGCGGATAAGGACCGCCCCGCCATGCAGTACTTTGAGGGGGAGGAGGGGATGCGCAAGGCCTACGGCAAGCTCCTCGACCACGGCACGGAGCTCCTCCATTACTATCCCGTCGTGTGCGCCATAGAGGACGATCCCCTCCGCGATTTCCGCGTGGAACTCTTCCGCGAGCGCCGCCGCCGCGGCATCTTCGCGCGCTACATCGTCCACAACACGCCCCTCGGCCGCCGCTTCGCCTCCCGCGATGCCTTCGAGTACCGCAAGACGATCCTTGTGCCGGAGGAGACCTACCCCATCGCGTTCGAGAAGGTGATCGCCGGGGACATTGTGGCGTGCTTCAACCATGGGGAGAAGAGGGTGTGCTTCCTCTGCTACCCCCAGCTCGCCCAAACCGAACGCGCCCTCTTCGAGCGGCTGTGGCAGGAACAGGAGAACGCGGTGGCCATTCCCGCCGCCCAAACCGCTGCGCCCAAAGCCCCCGAGATTCCGCTCGCCACCCGCACCCTTTCCAGTCTCCGCGCGTTCTTCCTCAGTAAGAAGAGCCTTGCGCTCCTGGCTCTCTTCGCACTGGTCTCCGCGGGCATCGTCTTCGGCATCTATCGGCACACGTACAACCTCAACCTCCAGCGGTTGCGCGAGCGCGCCATGTCCATCACCGCAACGGGGGCGATGCAGTTCGATGCCAAGGACTTGGACCAACTCCGCACCATCGAGGACATCAAGAAGCCGGAGTATGCCAAAGTCATCAAGAAGTTGAATGAGATACGGGATTCGAATCCCGGTATTGCGTATTCCTACATCATGCGTCCGGCTCCGAATAAAGTCGGATATTGGGAATTTGTTGCTGACGCGGATTCCCTCGATCCATTTGCGAAAATTGATGCGAATGCTGATGGTGTCATTGATGATAATGATGAACTCCAATATCCGGGGCTCCTTTATGAGGAATTTGATCCATATTTTAAAGAAGGAATGACTATTCCGTTTTCAACACCGGAAATCCACTACGACCAATATGGCGTCTATTTTACCACTACTGCTCCCATTCGAGATGCGTCGGGGAAGACTAATGCATGCTACAGCGTCGACATCAAGGTCGAACAGATCTCCCTTCTCACGTGGCAGTCTTTGAACTATGTCCTGTTCTTCGTCGGTTTATTCCTTCTCTTCGTCATCATCCGCCTCGCCGCGTTCAATAAGTCCTTACTGCAAGAAGTGTGGCAGGTGTTCCAGATGCGCAAAGTACTGGTGATCCTGGCGCTGTGCGCGGAGGTGGCGTTCTTCATTACGTTGGGCCAGTACTACTACACGCTTAATTTCATAAGGGAGGAGATCGGACAAAAACTGGTAGCCATCGCTTCTACAGCTGCGAACCAATTTGATGCCAATGACCTAAACCAAATTCGCATTCCACGTGACATGGAAAAGGAGGCATATCAGCGGGTATTCAAGAAACTGAATGATGTACGGGATAGCAATATGGAAGTTGATGTTAAGTGGGCGTACATCATGCGTCCGGCGGAGGGGGAGTACATGTGGGAGTTCGTTGGTGATGCGGATGCCAATTTTAACATTCCTTGCTGGACGGATGCCGACAATAACGGCATTCAAACTCCCGATGAAATGTGTTGCGCCCCCGGAGTGCGGAATTATCAGGAATATTCGGAAATCGCAGATCAAGAACGGGCTTTGAGCCGGCCTCTGGTGGATAGGACGGAAGTGGGTAATGACCAATGGGGGAATGTTCTCTCCGCAAGCGCTCCCATTACAGACCGTTCGGGGAAGGGTGTTGCGATACTGGGAATCGACGCGGATTATTCGGAGGCGTTACGCATCCACCGCGAGAGGTTCATCTTCCCCCTGTGGTTCGCCGGCACGCTCGTAGTGCTCTTGAGTCTTGCCCTCGCTCTCCGCAAATGGAAGTGACGCAACCCCTCCCATGAACTCCCTCCCCACCAGCATCGAGAACTACCTCCGCGAAGCGGGGTTCTCCGCCACAGAGCTCTTGGTCCTCAATAAGCTCTTGGAGGAGGAAGCGCTTACGCTGCGGCAGATCGCAGCCAAGACGGGCAAGAGCACCGGGGTGCTGGACCAGGCCATGAAGAAGCTCCTGCGGCGGAACATCGTCACCAAGGAGCGCATGAACGACACGCTGGTGTATCGCCTCATCTCGCTGCGCTCCATCGTCAAATGGGTGGAGGACGATACGCGCGCCAAGCACGAGATGCTCAAACGCCGCCACCAGAACTTCGAGGCGTTCATCACGTCCCTCAACGTGGACAAGGCGCACCCCGAGATGGAGTTCTTCGACGGCGAAGAGGGGATCACCAAGGCGTACGACAAGCTCCTCAACCATGGCAAGGAGATGCTCCACTACTTTCCGGTGGTGTGCTCCGCCGAGGACGATCCTCTCCGCGATTTCCGCGTGGAGTACTTCCGCGAGCGCCGCCGCCGCGGCATCTTCGCCCGCTACATCGTCCACAACACGCCCCTCGGTCGCCGCTTCGCCTCCCGCGACGCCTTCGAGTACCGCAAGACGCTGCTCGTGCCCCAGGACACTTACCCCATCAGCTTCGAGAAGGTGATCGTGGGGGATGTGCTCGCCTGCATCAACCATGCGGAGAGGCGCGCGTGCTTCCTCCACTACCGCGAACTGGCGGAAACCGAACGGCAGCTCTTCGAGCGTCTGTGGCAGGAGCAGGAGAGCGGCGTTACCATCACCGCGTCTACCCCCGCTACGCCAAAGGCTCCGGCAATCCCTCTCGCCACTCGTACCCTCTCCGGTCTCCGTGAGTTCTTCCTCAGCAGGAAGAGCATTGCGATCTTCGCTCTTTTTGCGCTTGTGGCTGCGGGAATCACGTATGCCCTCTATCAACAGAACGTCTACCTCAACACCCAGCGTATCCGCGAGAGAGCCATGTCCATTGCCGCAACGGGCGCCATGCAGTTTGATGCAAAGGATTTGGATGCGTTGCGGACGAATGATGACATCAAGAAACCGGAATATGCGAAGGTTATTGAGATTTTGAATAGAATACGAGAAAAGAATGAAGGGGTGAGATATGCATATATCATGCGACCGTCTGTAGAAAAGGGGTATTGGGAGTTTGCAGCAGATGCAGATTCATTAAATCCCTTTGAGCAGAAAGATTTGAATGGGGATGGTGTTGTTGATGAACAGGATCAATTAAATACACCTGGCGAAAGATATTCAGTTTTTGATCCAGATATAGAAGAAGAAATGGCAAGTACCTATAGCCGGGATGAGTTATGGATAGATCAATGGGGGACTTTTTTAAGTGCCTCTTCACCCATTTACGGCGCTTCAGGTCGTGCTGTAGCCATTTTTAGTGTTGATGTATTGGCAGAAACAATCGGCACTTTAACACAGCAGTCTTTCAGTTTTACACTTTATTTTCTAGGTTTGTTTTTGTTCTTCGTTTTCATTCGCCTGGCGGCCTTCAATAAGTCACTGTTTCAGGAGGTATGGCAAGTATTCAATATAAGAAAGGTATTGGTTTCCCTGGCACTCACCGCGGAAATTGCCTTCTTCATTACGCTGGGTCTGTACTACTACACGCTGAATATTATCAAGGATGAGATGGGGCAGAAGTTGCTGGCAATCGTGGCAATGGCAGCATCCGAATTTGATCCTGCGGATTTAGCCCAACTTCACCTTCCACGCGACCTGAAAACAGAAGCGTATCAGAGAGTGTTTACAAAGTTGAATGAAATACGAGACGACACTGAAGGTGTTCAATGGGTATACATTTTTAGGCCGACAGAGCAACAAGGTATGTGGGTGTTCCTTGCAGATGCCGATTCTAATTATTACCTTCCCTACTGGAATGATTACAATGAAGATGGTGAAATGAACGAAGACGAACTGAATGTGGCGCCGGGAACATATTATTCTGCTCCGATTTCAACAGGTTTAGGTTCCTTCGAGCCACTCGAAAGGCCGTTGATTGATGATGTGTTTACGGACCAGTGGGGAACATATATTTCCGCAAGCGCGCCAATACGAAATAAAGAATCGCGTTCGGTGGCGATCTTGGGGGCAGACATGGATATTGCGGATGTGTATCAGGCAGCAGGACAAAGGTATAAAGTATCGTTGTGGTTTATTGGATCATTTCTAATGTTAGCGATTGTGGGAGCAGTTGTTAACTCAAAAAATATACTAAAACAATAAATGCTATGACTTTCTTGTACTATAATTAAGCCAGGTAAAAAATGCGTATCTGGTTAGAGGAGTCTTGAGAAGCATGACCAAGTTATTCTTTTTCATGATAATTCACACCCCTTTCTATAAAATGCATTTCAACCTCTGTACATTGAAAGTAGCTCTGTACAAACTCCTTTATATTCTCAGTTGAAAAAAGTTTACAAGAATAGACATCAATAGAAATAAAGTTTGTATGAGTTAAGGTGTGAATTTGGATGCCACTTTCAATGATAGGAACCCAACCACTAAGTCCAGCTTTTGTAGGATACAACTTCTCATCACTTTGAAAAATAAATGGTGGTGATTGTTTAATCATCTTAAGTTTATCAACCAGTATTTCAAGGAAGGCATAGCAGTATGAAATATCATTGCAGGCGCCTTCTTTGCAATTATATAGATCCAAGGTCATTAGATAACCAAATGGCTCTTTCTTCTTCATATGGCTATTAATAACAAACTAATGCTAATAAAGCAATGGTAGCACTGGAAATAGCGATATACTCGACCAGTACATAAGGATTTGCTATCGTCCTATACAATCTTTGTATTTTGATTTGTTGTTATTCATCCCATCAATATGGTCAAGAACTCTAAATCGAACGATAAATGCCTTCCAGAATGGGGATCCAGTTATGTTTATTCAGTAGATGAAGAGAAGGCCATTAAAGCAACAATAAACAAAGCCAAAGACGCTTTTCTTTTTGCTGATCTGTATGACCAACTTTATCCGGGGTATTCGGGTGATCTTGAGTATTACAAATCAAAAGGATCTCAAGGAAGAGTATTATACCTTGGCGTTGGAACAGGGCGCATACTAATTCCTATTCTTCAAAACAACCCTAATGTACTTGGTATAGATAAATCACACGAGATGTTGCAAAATTTGATTAAGAAATTGCCCAATCTAAAAGCAAACAATATTTTGTTTAAGGATATTGAAAAAGCAAAATTGCCATCGAATTCTTTTGATGTGATTCTTGCCCCATATTCTTTTTTTCAGTTTATTCAAAGAGATCATTTCCCAAGAATCCTTCTCAAGTTGAATAAGGCTTTAAAACCAGGAGGGAAACTCTATACAGATATATTTTCTCCTTTTTGGACTGATTTTCGCTCACGCCACATTGAGAAAGCAGTGCGTACATATAAAGATAACACTGAGGCGCTCTTTTATCTACATGTGAATCATCAATCTCAAGAGGCTGATGAATATGCTTGTGTATACACTCCGAATGGGAAAGAGATCGTGCTAAAGATGCATATGCAGTATTACTATCCTCTTGAGGTGATGACATTATTTAAAAAGGCACATTTTACAAAGACAATCATTAGTGGTGGCTACCACAATGAACGTTTCTCAGTATCAGGGAGCGATTTGATGGTTATAGAAGCCATAAAGTGAATGAAAACTATTTGTGTTTAACCAATATATTATGCTATAATAGTCTTACTTTCCCATGAAGAGACAAAAACAATTCAATGTAAGTATTCTTTTTACGGCAGCAATACTGCTGTTTGTATCTATTGGCATTACAGTTATTACATCAGTTGTACTATATATAAAGGTACAACAGCTTTTCCGTGTTAGCTTGGATGATAGAATAGTATCAGTTATTACCTCTGCTGCCACGCACTTTACTCCAGAAGAGCTGTCTCGAATTGGTGGACATGAGAGCATTGGGTCTAAAGAACACAGAAGTGCAGTGCTTGCACTACGTGAAATCAAAAAGAGAGTAAAAGATGTTAAATGGGCATACATATTTCGTAGGACTAAAGATCCGCTGATACTAGAGTTTGTAGCAGATGCGGATTCATTAGATCCAAGTAATATAGAAGATGACCTAAATGGTGATGGTGAATTGAATATTGAAGATCTATCTTTACCGGGTGATGCCTATGATATCAGTGGTACTCCTCCTTACGGGCAAATACCGTTTAATGAGCCCTATGTTGAGCCAGAATTGGACGAGGATGAATGGGGTACCATTTTAGCTGGTGCAGCTCCGATTTTAGATATAGATGGCCGTCCATCGAATTTCATTCTTGGTGTTGATGTTGATGTTACAGCTTTTCGGAAAGCAGTTAACACAGCATTACTGCCATTTGCATTGTTTGTTCTATTTCTAATATGTATCTTAACTACCCTTACACTGGTATTGCGGAGAATGTGGTTAAGACAGGTCAAGTTATTGCTGGAGCTCGACCGCCAAAAAGATGAACTCTTGAGCATCGTAAGCCATCAGCTTGCCGCTCCTGTTACATCCATCAAGTGGTACTTGGAAATGCTCAATGATGGGGATATTGGTTCGCTAGCTAAAGAGCAACAGGAATCCATAGGAACCATGCAGAAGATCACAACGAATCTTTCGGATCTTGTGAGCATGATTCTTGATGTGTCGCGCATTCAATTGGGTAAGGTTCACATGGAACCCGTGGCGCTTGATTTGAACGACTTCTTCAAAGAAATTCTGGACGTTGTGGAACCAAAGGCGCTGGAGAAGAAGCTGATGTTTGAGAAGAAGATCCCTGCACACTTGCCGACTGTACTGCTGGACCGGCGCTATACCCGCATGACCGTAGAGAACCTCCTTACGAACGCCGTAAAATACACGCCGGATAAGGGCAACGTAAGCTTTACGGTGACGGTTGACGGAGGAAAGATGAAGGTGAAGGTGAAGGACACGGGTTGCGGAATACCCAAGTCCGAGCAGGGACAAATCTTCGGCAAGATGTTCCGTGCGAGCAACGTGAGGAACAACAAGGATGGGAACGGCTTCGGCCTTTACGTTGCCAAGGGCGCCATGGAAGCGCAAGGAGGGAAGATCTGGTTTGAGAGCGAGGAAGGGAAGGGGACGACGTTCAATATCGAGTTGCCCCTCGTAGCTCCCACGGGGGCAGTGTCCGCTCCTGCAAAATGAAAGAACGCTTGCATCAACGGCAAGAGCTTGCGGACAAACCGGCAATGTCCTCCAAAATCACCGAAGTATCACAGAAAGCGAGGCGGGTGATGGGGGATGTGCTCACGTTTGTCTTCCAGCCCATTGATTTTGAGTTCCGCAGGATGTGGGAAGAATCGGATGATTGCTTGCGCCATCTGGACAGCGCACCATTGAATCAAAAAGAAAAAGAGCAGTGTAAGCGCATCCTATCGCATACGCGTGAATGGTTGGAAGAAGAAGAACACAAGCATTACCACGATTTCGACCACAGCCAGCCCATCATTGATATCCGTCATCAATTCACGAATAAATTACAGGAAGCACGGGGGCAGTGCGGTATTTCAGCGTGATCATTTTGCGGTACCCACGAGGTAGAGTGCCGCAATGGATAGGATCCAGGCGAAAATCAGCTGCAAACTTGGGAATTGGAATTTGAAGATGGCGATAAATATCGATGCCATCACCGGCATGAAGGCATAGGTCAGTGATAGGGTGACGGCGCTGGTGCCCGTGGTGAGTGCTTGAAAGTGTGCGCTGGCCGCTACAAATGACGAGAAGATCATCAAGAAAACAAAGACAGATTGCTTTGTATCCGGCATGGAGTGTGTTTCCCGAGCCAGTATCAGTGTGAGGAGCGCAAAGATCGCCACGCCGGTTGAATAGAGGAAAGTGAGTAAGCGCGGGGAAATGGATGACAGTTTCCAATCCGTGAGAGCAATCTCAAGCGAATAAAAAACCATCGCGAGGAGGGACATCAACATGGTTCCACTATAGACCTGCGTTTTTGCTTAGGCGAGATAATAATATTCTCCACTAAAATGCAAATTCTCGCAGTTATAGTGGTAAGAGAATCGACTTTGGGAGAAAGATAGGATTGGAAGGATAGGTCGATTGACGCATGCCCTTTTCTTCAAAAACCAATAGACCCAACAGTATTATTAGCCCCAACAAGACTATGGTGAGACGCAGGAAGACGTTTCGTATTCTTGTTTGGCCGGCAGAGTACGCAAGTAATGATTGCATGGATCTATTGGATAGAAAATTAGTGAGCTAGAAAAGATGCATATCTCCTACCTCTTCTCCCTCATCAGCCGCTTCTGCAGCCGCTCCTGCCGCTTGCTCTGGCGCTGCTGCCGTGCCCGCTGGATGCGCGAGGGGGAGGCGGAAGAGGAGGAGGAACGGACGGAAGAGGAGGACGGCGTTTGCGGCAAGAAGGACAATGTGCGGGTGATTTCTTGGTAGACGGACTCAGCCTCTTCGTACTGTTCCAGCTTGGCGATGATGATCACGGAGTAGATCATCTTATCCTTGGTGGCGAAAATCGCCTCGCCTCGCTGCGTCTTTCCAACGGTGAACCGATACTTCCGCGCCGGGAGGCCCAGCAATTCCGTGTCCGTGGGGTCTCCTGCCGAGGCGTAGTTGGGTACGTAGTAGTCGCCGTATCCATCCCCCGTGGGGCTCTGCGTCATCAGTCGTGTGAAGTAGCCATCCAGCTGCTCCTTGGTGTAGTTCAACGTTATGGGGGCAACACCCACGGAGATGCTCGTGGAATACACGTTCGCCAGGAGTTCGGGGGACCACGTGGATTTGCGGAGCTCTGTTGCCCAGCCGTTCGTCGGCTTCCATTCTCCAGTATCCACCACCCATCCGCCGCCCGTGGGGGCGGAGAACGTGACATTGCGGAGGGCGTGCTGCCCTATGATGAGAGGCGCTACGGAGGAGGGAGAGGAGGGCCGGGAGGACTGCACGTTATTCTTCCACCGCAGGTCCAGCTTTCCGGGGTCTGCGGAGGTTCCCCCTACGGCGCCCCTGCGCGGGCTGGCGTAGGCCGTGGAGGCGGAAGTGAAGAGGAGGAGGCCGGTAAGGCAGGCGGCGGCGAGGCGGGTCATGGGGGTGGGGGAGGAAAGAAGACGGTACTATCAAACCACTATGAGAGGGGGGAGGGGAGGGGGTCCGGAAGGGATTGTTTGGGGGTAGTCAAATTCTTGGCTAATGGAAGCCCAAAAAGACGTTCTACAGGGGTGTGGAACGGGGGGGTAGGTTGTTATCTGTTTGTTCTACCTCATCCCCCTTGCCCCCTTCTCCGTCCTCGTCATCGGAGCCATGCGTGTTTGCTTTGATATGACTGCGTCAGGTTTGCGGAGAAGGGGGAATGTTTGTTGTTTGGCAGGCTGCAGTATTGCCTGTTCAATGCGGCAGAGGACGGACGGCAGATCGGTCATGATTTCCTCGTTCTTGAACCGCAGCGTGCGGCAGCCCAATTCCCATAAGCATGCATCGCGGTTCCTGTCATATTCCTTACGCTCCCGCTTCTCATGGATGGGGCCGTCCACTTCCAATGCAAGATGATGCGCCATACAAAGAAAATCCACGACATACGCGCCAATGGGGACCTGGCGGCGAAACTTGTATTGCCGGAATCGACGGTTCCGCAATGCCGCCCACAGGTACAACTCTGCATCGGTCATGTCCTTGCGCAAGGAACGCGCAAAGGCTTTTCTTCCCAGCCGCTCCCGTTCTTCATGCATGGACAAACGATAAACATGTACAACAAACATGACAATACTTCATTCCTTTCGGTGCATATTTCCCACAGCACGGCCTGAAAAGGAAAAGAGTACGCCCCTCTCCCCGCACCGTTCATTCATTTCAACCGTCACCTGGGGGGAAGAATGGCGAGGCGGGAGAGGGGTTGGGGGTGAGGTAAAACAACAAAAAGAAACCCCCATAATGCCTCTACTCCCTCCACCTAAACGTATTAAAGATCTCCTCCGCGAGTTGGGGGTTGTCGGTCATCTGATTCATGCAAATGACTACCGTGCGCTCATCCTTTTCTGCACAGAAAGCATAGACCGATGTCGGTAAGGGTGTCCCTTCTTGTTTGCAGATGATTTGCTCCCAATTGACGGGGTATTCCCATCCTTCCAACCCGCGACCATCCCACGCATCCATCCTGCCCCAGGCCGCATAACCGTTTGCATCGCTGATTACTTTCGTCTGAGAGGCGCCAGTGATGGAGGAGGAGCAGGGGACGGAATTAAGTTCATAGATTTCAACGATAAGATCTTGAGGATAGAATTGAAACTTGGGCGCCGAGAAATTTGTATATGAGATACTTCCATCTGATCGTGTATAACGATAATTGAATGTTCTTGTAGTATTCAAAGAGTAATACGATTGAGTTGCAAGATTGTTAGTCCCTCCATTGTTTTCGTCAGGCACAATACCGCTACAGTTTATAAGTAGCGCGCAACTAACACAGATAAAGGAAGCTTTCTTCATTGCCATATAAAATGATAGTTACTGGATGACTCGTTCTTAAGCCAAATGTGTTTCTTACCGTCATCATTAGAAACCAGAGTACCATTCATATCGACTTCATACCACGCTCCTGTCCCTTCATCCCACATCACTCTTGTCATCTGCCCGATTTGTTTACCCGATTCCCATGCATAAGCCAGGTTTTCTGCACCAGTCACTTCATTTTCGTCATTGCGAATATTTACCCTCTTCATGGCGATTTGTTCGGCATCGTTCACTAATGTCATAGCACCATCACTCCAGTGCATAGTGAGTTCCTTATTACCAACCGTACCTTTTACGGGGAATCCGGGTTGCATCGCATCTGCCCAGCGGTACGTATTCACAGGAGTGCCGTCACTTAAGTGTATCCGGAAGTCAAGGTGGTATCCAAATGAATACCCTTCATCGCCAACCTTTCCTAAACGCGCATCGGCTGATACATGCAAAACCTGTGTAATGAGTGCGTTAATTGCTGCTTGAGCATTTGCCCTTTTCACTGCCTCAGCATTTTCATCGGCACCTTGTACCCTAGCTTCTTGAGCACCAAGGTACGTTATACCGGTTAGGTCCTCGAAAATGTGCGTCATGTGGTATGTCGTGATTTTATAGTGTGTACCATCAAGATTGTCATATTGTATGGCGACTTTGCCTTGTTCCAGGTCGACTTGCGTTACTGTTCCTCGGCATGCAGCTCTTACTGTTCTATCTTTGTCAGCATCTCCCGCGACATTGAAGTCGATTGCATACAACCCCAAACCATCATGTTCAGTTGAACCCATACCAAAACTCCAATCGCCTGGAGCAACGGGAAATGTTAACTCAGAAAGGAATATTTTTTCCCTCTCATGTGCAGGTCCTTCTGGCAGCGTTGAATAATCCCCCACGGGATTCTCCGATAAGCCGTCCCACTCCAGGAAGAATGGTTCCGATGAAGTGCAGTAAATTCTCTCAGAATCATCTGTGGCTCCCTCGGGCCAGCTCACGAGTTTGATCTTGAATCCCTGGGGGAAATTGAGGTGTCCGATGTATGAAGCGGGGATATCGGTGTAGAGCTGGTTGCGGATCTCGCCCGTGAGAGGATTATTGTGGAGTTTCTCCCCCGTGTCTCCACGGAGGAGGTAAATGGCGGAGTGCCCGATAGCTTTCCCGTTGATGGATTGCGGTAGGTCAAAAAATACGCGGATGGTGCCATTGGTATAGTAGACATCCTCCGTGCGCACATGCATCAGGTCATTGGGGGTGTAGTTGGGATTGCCATTGAAGATTGCCTCATGGCCAGCATCCTTGAACACGTTTACGAGGTTGGTGATGAAGCGGTTATAGTCGCCACTCACGGCCGGATTTGCCAGCCTCTCCCCGGAGATGCCGGTGATTTTCTCGGCTTTAGAGCACATTGCGCGGAATTCTTTCATAGTCTTGTTCGGCATTTGTTGCGCAAGTCCCAGAAAAATGCGGCCAATGGTAGTGTCTTTTCGCACGTCATATCCTTCCACATTCTCCAGGGCACCGCTTGAAGTCTCTTGGTACCAACCCATCACTTCTGTCATTGTTATCGCGGCATCGAGTGTAGAAAGGTCCAATGTGCCATCGTCGCTTCCTCCCCCCACCTCCCTCTTCACATCCAGATCTTTCGGCGCTATTCGCGCTTTCCCATCCTCTGGCGGGGGCATTCCTGTATCCGTCCACAGATTGTGGTCGCCATAGAGCGTTTCCAGCATGGCGAGGCGGCGCTCGGCGGGGTCTTCGATATCGCGGAAGCCGTCGAGCATGGAGTCGTTCCAGTGGAGCACCATCCACTCCAGCACGTTCTGCCGCGACTGTGCTGTGCTTCGAGGGATTTGTTTGGGGACGTCTTCAGGGTTCATGGAGCCCTCCTTTCCGTCCGGGTGGTACACCTTACCGTTCGGGCGGATGATGGTTCCGTCCGGGAGGATGGTGGTGCCGATGAGGCCCCAAGTGGATAAGTTCAAGATACGCTGCTTGCACTGCTCATCTTGCACTTCCCAGAACAGCTGCTCTTCGTACAGCTCGTAGAAGTGGTTGGTTACCGCTCCGCGGATGGCACCCGCCGAAGCATATGCCAAGGGAACAATCAAATTCCTCCGTTCCGAATGCACATTCCACCAATTTTCGGCATGGGCGAAGCGCGCATTCATTGTGACAAAGTCGCCTTGTTCGCCGGCCAGCACGCCATAGTAGGTGTCATCAGCCACATCCTGGATGATCTCGCATGCGGCATTGATGGTACGCTGCGATTGCGTGATAAGATCCTGCCGTGTCTGGCGTAAGGAATCGACCAGGCGGCCTTCATTGAGGCCGGGATTCTGCAGCACAATCGAATGGGCATACGCCAGCAGCGCCTCTTCGTCTTCAGCCGGCGTTGCGCCAAAGAACCACGGCTGCGCGTTCTTTGCCACATCCCGAGCGCTGAGCGTTGGGTAGAGATGGGAGATGCTCGCGACATGATAGGCGAAGTTCTCCCGGACACCGGGGTCGGTGAGGTCGATGGGAGGAAAGGGGTTCTCGTCCACGAATTTCGCAACGCTTCCCGCGCTCTCCTTATACATATCCGTGAACCTCTGGCCGTTCCAAATGAGTGTCATGGTGGCGATCACGTTATCCTCAGGGTCTTTCAGCCTCAGTAAGACCTGTCGCGCCGGCAGTCCGATGGGCAGAATGAGCGTGGCGGTTCCCGTCCTGGTCCCTCCGGGATGCTCCACGGTGAGGTACGTGTATGACCTCGTAAGGTCGGGAGGAACAAGGTCCAGGTTGCTCGCATCATGGGGAGACTGGAATTGTACGGTCACTTGTCGATTTCCCGTCACCACATCCATCACGGGATTGATGATTTCGGATTCCTCCATCGCCTTCTCCACCGCCGCGTGCAGGGAGGCACGGATGTCTTCCACGCTCTGCCGGTGTTGCGCCACGTCTGCGGCAAGGGTGTCCAGGACAGATCTGTTCGCCGCTTTCCGGTCTATGATATGCAGGATGTCTTGGCGGATGGCGTTTACGATGGCGCTTGCGGCATCACGGATATCCGTCTGTTGTTCCATTGTCGTCTGCACTTCCTCAAGCGTCTGCGTCAACCTTTCGATTGCTTGGGCGTTGGCGTTGATGAGGTTGGTGAGCTCTTCGAGGCGCGCGTTCAATTGTTCCAAGGAACGTTGGAACGCTTCAACGCGCCCCGTGTATTCCGCTATCCAATTCGGCAAGTCGGCAAAGGCGTCCGCAAATTGGCCGTACTCTCCTTCGAAGACTTGGAGCGCCTCTTTGAATGCGGGAAGGTCCTGTGCGGGGTTGATGTCCCGTGTTTCGCCGGTCAGGTCTGCGAAGAACAGGCGCAAGGCCTCCCGTTCGTCGGTGAGCGATTGCGTACGCGCGGAAATTTCCGCAATGATGCCGTCGTTTTCCTGCTGTTGTGCTTGGCGGAGGTTCCGGGCGCCGTTGATGGCGCCGTACAAGACGACTGACTCATCAGTAAGTTTCTCGATCCGCTCAACGACCACATTGATTTGCGTACATATTTGCTGGTACGCGTCATGCGTTTCATGCAATGTCTCTTCAGCCGTATGCTTTTCCACAGAAACGGCATCCGCACGCGCACGGAGGGTATCGAGCGACTGGGAAACATCAAATTTTACCTGCTGTGCAACCAGTATTTGGTCCGCGAGCTTCTCCAGAAGCTCTTTGAGTGACGTGAGCTTGCGTTGCAGTTCCGTACGTCTCTCGAGGAGCTGGTCAAGCTGCGACCCGGATGACCTGACACGGGGGAACCTTGAGGCCATGTTTTCGAGCCGAGAAATCCTCGATTGCGTCTGTTCCAGATTCCTTTCGACAGAAAGGATTTCAGCCTCCGTTTTATTCCACTGGGATAACAGCGTTTCCAACTGTGCCGTGGCTTCCGCAAGGGCCGCCTCGGCTTCCGGCAAGTGTTGTTCCAAGTCTGCATGCTCTTTATCCAGCGCGGCGATACGGTCCTGGAGCCCGTAAAAAGTATCTACCAGCTTTGTAGCTTCGTCACACAATGGCTGCCAGTTCTCTCGTGTCTCCCGGTCGATGAGCTGATCTACATTCGCCCTCGCCTGTACCTTCCCTTCAATGTCCGCATCGGTTTCCTCCATTGCCTGTTCCAAGCCGTCCTTCCGCTGAAGGAGTTGCCGCAGTTCTTCGATGCCCTGTTCGTACGTATCCAAGCGGCTGCGGAGGAGAGGGAGTTTCTGTTGCCAGTCTGCTTGTCGGTTGAGGAGATTATCCACCGTGGTTTGAGAAGCATTCAATTGCTGCCGTTCATAGGCAGCCCGTTCTTGCACTTGGTTCCGTTCCTCCAGCAGCGGTGTTTGTTGGGCTTGCATCCCCTCCAGTGCCTGTCTGATCGCTGTAGCTTGTGAGGACAGGTCTTGGATGCGTTGCTCCGCTTCCTCGACTCTATCGGATTTCTCCACGAAAATAGCGAATTTATCTTGGGACTCCATTCCCAGTGCTTGCTGCTCCGCCGTGAGCGTGTCGAACCGCGCGGTATCCTGCACGAGTTCCGCGTTTTCCGTCTTCCAGAGATCGGAGAAGGTGATCATGTCTTGCCTCGTCTGCTCCGTAATGGACGAGATGGCGAGCGTGTCGCGCGCTTGCTCGTTGAGAAGTTGTTCTTCCGTGAGCGCGTACTCGATGTCGTGGATGGTATTCAGCTGCGCTTCGGTAAATTCCCCTTCCGCCCCTGTCATGAGATACCGCTTCTCCAGTGTCTCCAGGGAAAGCTGCCGCCGGGTTTGCGGGAGGCTTCTCTTCGGATGCTGGTGCTCTTTGAGGGAAGGATCCTGGTCGACTTGCGGGCGGTTCCTGCTTGGCATGGGCAGAGAGGGGAAGAACGACACCATCAAAGCACCGCCGTGGGGGATGGGGGAGAGGTCTTTTGGAAGAAAAACTGTCAAGGGTGAGGTTCCTGTGTTCGCCCGGGGATGAAAGACGTTCCATGGGGGCGTGGAACGGGGAAGATTTGTGTTGTTATCTGTTTTGTAACCTCACCCCCCCGGCTCCCCTCTCCCACCAATGTCACATTTCCGAAGGCTGCCTTCCCAATGCGGCAAAGAACTTGGCGCGGTTGAAGAGGGCGGGCTCATTCAATGCACGATATCCGTTCGGTTCGATGACGATGAGACGAAGGTCTTTCAGTTCCGGGTTTTTCTCCGTGTAATCCTCAAGCTGGAAGCCCCTGAAAGCATCACAGGAATGCGGTTGGTGGTAGCCTTCTCTCACGTGATCCGCCCCGAAAGGGAGAACCCCAACCTCATCCTGTCGGATATGCCGGTGTAATTGCCCGGCTACGAAGGGATGGAGGTTCTGCAGACGCTTCTCGCGGCAAAATTGATCGAAGAGCGCTTGATACTTTGCCGGATCTTCGCGCATGACCTTTCGCATGGATTGTTGGAAGGCCCGGAGCTCTTGAGGAAATGCCGCATTCTGAACGCTATCCGCAAGGCCGTGTACCCTCCCCCGCAACTCATCGCCCCCTCGGGCACGCCAGATGGCGAAGTTTTCATCGCCCTTGAGCAGGTATAGAGACATTTCCGCCTGCCGGTCCATTCCTTGCTGCAGAAAGGCCATGATGTTTCTATGATTGTCCGCAGGCACTCCGAAGGGTGCGGAAGGATTGTTGCGGTATTGTTCACACAGTTGCGCGTTGTCCGGTTGCGCCTGAAGCTGTTCACATGCGCGCTCCCACGCGCCGTTCTCACTCGACAGCCCCTCATAGAACACATGCATACGGTCGATGCCCACGCAGTCAGCTACCGTCTGTTGGATCAAATACAATTCATGCTCCTGTTGCAGATAAGCCGCTAATTTCTCCGGACACTTTCTCAAGTCAGGCGCCATACCCGGCGCAAAGTGCGTGCACTTGAGGACCAGGCAAAGGCGTGATGCGAAAGCACGTCGAAGGTCCGCAACGGTTGTGCCATATTCCTGCAGTGCTTCAATCATGCGGTCGCCCACTTCCCGCATTGCGGCTTGTCTTTCGTTTTCCGTCTGGGGAAGGGTCGCTGCAGGGGGAGTTTCGGGAGCGGTTGCAGCGGCAGATTCAGCATCCTGTGGAACTGCAGGCTCAAAAACCAGCGCCATTCCATTCTGCAAGCTGCGGATATCACTGCCGGCTTTGATGCTCCGGGCGAGCGCGGAAAGATCCAGCGGTGTTTCGGGCTTCCGCGACCACGCCAAGAGGGCGTCGCGTGCGGAGTGGATGCGTTGCGCGATGCGGCGGGCTTCTCCCGGAATGCGCAGCTCATTGAAGTCCGGCTCGCGATCGAGCAACCGCGCAACGGTCCCCCGATACTTCTGCCGGCATTCCTCCACTTTGACCGGTGAGAGGTGCAGGGATTCGGTGGAACGGATGTCCGGCGCACCGTTGTTCCACCATACTCTGTACCATTCATCGTCGCCGGCGCCTTGGAGCCAGAACTTCCGCACCGGCGACAGCGGATCCTGTTCGGTGTTCATGGTGCCGTCGGGTGCATCGGGAGGTGTTTCCATGGCAGCTCACTACTCTACTACCGCTGTCAAGGCGGGAGAGGAACCGAGGAACGGTATACTCCCCCCATGACCGATTCCTCCGATGCGAGCGGCATGGATCTTGCCACGCTCATCTCCCATGCGTACGGCTCCGTGAACCTGAGCGTTCCGAGTACGGGCGTCCCAGAAGTCCCCGAAGGGTTGGAAAGCCTGGAGGGCAAGGACATCTTGCTCGTGGACGATTCCACCGACGTGTTCGCCGCGTTCATCCCGCCCCTCGTGGCCGCCACCGGCGGCAGCGCGCGGTTCCTCCGCCACACGGACGAAACGCAGGAGGAGCTGGTGGGGTTGGTCATGGGGTTCCAGCCCGCGGTGGTGCTCCTGGACGGGGAACTGGGGAACGGGGTGCTGGGGATGGCGGTGGCGCGGGAGCTGAAGGAGAAGGGGAGTGACGCGCGCTGCATCGGCTTTTCTTCCTCGCGCGGCACGCGCGAAGAGTTCCTGCAGGCGGGGGCGGAGAGCTTTGTGCTCAAGAGCGCGCACGATCCCTGGGGGACGCTGCGGGAGGTGGCGGGAATTCTCTAAGGAATGGGAATTCGGCAATGTAGCAAAAATTTAAGCAATATTTGACAAATATGTATTTTGAATAATACTAATTTTGCGGTAATTTATACATTGCTTTCAGAGCGACATATTCCGTTCTTTAACATCATCGCATCAGGAGAATAACCATGATTACCTCTGACCAAAAAGAACTTGAGTATTTGAGAAATAAATTTGGAGAAACGGCAAAATTTTCAAAATTCAAAAGGAGCCGTATCAACAGCAACTGGTTAGTAAGCGACGGATCAAGTGAAATTGTTGTAAGATTTTATCCTGCTTTCTTCGTCGACAAACTTTCAACAGAAGTTATGGTACTGAATGCTGTTGCTAACTGTGGCAACGGAATTCCGCAACTGTTAGGTGCGGATTCGACGCATTTTGAAAGGCCTGTTCTTTTTCTTTCCAGGCTTATTGGTAGTCCTGTTGCTGATTGTTCGCAACAATTGGAGACAATGAATGCGAGTAATTTGATTGCTGATTTGCAGAATCTCTTAAGGCGCGTTGCAGCGGTGCCAGTTGAGAACATCGGTTACTTACATGATCCAAGTGATTGCTTCACTCTTTACGAATACGCGGGAAAAATGGCGACAAAGCAAATGGATGTAATCAGTAAGGCCGATTTACTTCCCCTTGGAGTAAGAATCAGGATCATGGATAACATGGCTAAATTGCCAGCCATCTTGTCAGGAAACAAGCCGCAATTTACGTATCCCGACTTAAGTTCGGGAAACATTCTCATCGAGAAAGGAAAATTATCTGGACTGATTGACTGGGAATTCGCAATGGGATTCAACCCTGTCTATGGATTTGCGAATCTTCTGCTCGAACAAATTTCTGGTATTGAAGCGCAGTGGATTGCAGTAACCGATTTGTTGGATTGTTTTCCAGGCCAACAAGAAGAAATATTACTATTAGCCATGCTACGTGCAGTGGAATTGGTCGGCTATCTACCGACAACCGTTGTTTATAGTGAGTTACAAAGAAAAGACTTACTCGCTGCATTTTCAGTAGGAGTTAATGACATATTGGATCTTCTTGAATCCAGGTGAAAGGGAAAGAGTATGAATGGCATTTCAGTTATTGTTCCTTCTGTTCGCAAAACTGATGAAGTCCCAAGGAATCTAAGTAGCATAGCCTTAGCTTTGCGAAATTATAAAGGTCCTGGGGAGCTTATCATCATGGCCGATAGATCTTTGGAAAGTAATGACTTTCTCAAAATATTTGCCAGACAAAATCCATGTGTTCGACTTGAAGAAAGCAAGATTCACATAGGATCTGCAAATGCACGTCTTGAGGCTCTCAAGCTTGCGAAGCATAGTATCATCGTGTTTACGGATGATGATTGTTCTGTTGCTTCGGATTGGATTGTCCGCATGGAAGAAAGAGTGTCAACTTTCGGAGTAGTGACTGGCAATCTAGCGGCTAATAACCAGGAAAATAGATGTAGCCAAGTTGATGCTTATATCGATCAAATGAGAATGAAATCGGTAAACGAACTTGGTGAAGTGAAGTATATTTCATTCCCAAATTTCGCTATTTGGCGGCACTTGCTACCTGAGATTCCTTTTAGCGCCGATGAACGCAATATGGCGGAAGATATTGATTTGGGATGTCGATTGCGCTTAGCAGGTATTAAAATCTACTTTGATGAATCGATCATTGTCTATACTCAATATCCGACGTCTTTCTTAAGTCTGCTCAGAAGGAAAATCAAGCATGCCAAAGGGATTGCATTCTTGCGAGCAAATTTAGGCCGTGAGAATTGCATACATCTAGGCCTATCGGAATCGCCGGGGGAAATGTTTTTCCGCTGGTCTAACCTTGCGCTTCAAGCTTCTTTGACCCCGCTCCAAAAAGTTTACTGGCTTATGGCTAATATTGCTTATTGCTTAGCATTAGTGCACTACGACAAGAAATTTCTTAATCAAGGACTGTAAAATGAAAATTCTAGCCTCTTTTGCTCCTTCACAAGATGTGAAGGATCGCTTCTTTAGCACTACGCCAACCTCGTTAGGGTGGGCAATTGCTTCACTTATTGAGGAAATCGATTTGGGAAATCTACGAGGATTTGAATACGTTCCCAAAATCTTTGATCCTCTGAGAGTTATGCCGGGGGTCTGGGACAGATTCCAAACAATTGTGTGTGACGAAAAACCGGATGTTCTTCTGCTTTCCAGCACATATGATTCACATTTTTCTGCAATTCAAATGGGATCGATTGCTAAGCAGAACAATCCAGAGATGCTTATCGTTTACGGAGGACCTCACATCGATGAGGTGACAAGTTCTCATGTGATGCAAGTCATGCCTCAGATTTATCCGTTTAACGAAACTGTCTGTCCATTTGATATTCTGATTAGAGGTGATGGCGAACTTGTTCTCCTTCACCTTATGCGGGAATTATCGAATATTGGATCTACAAGTGATTTGATTCGTTATCTTTTTAAACCTGAAGCGCACGAGTCATTCGCCCTTGTTCCGGGGGATTTTGCAATCCATGTAAGAAGAGATAGAGAGACGCATGTTATCTCTGGATCGTCTTTGCCGTTGGATATTTCGAAATTGCCGATTATGCCGCGCAAGATGTTCAGCAATGATTTAGATTTATATGGTTTCAGCTGTTTCCAGCAGAATAATAGTGACGGTACAGTATCGCTTTTGCCTTCAACTTCAACGATGCTGCATAGAGGATGTAAAAGTTTTTGCCTTTTCTGTTCAGAGAGAGGAGGTTATTCGGCACGCAACAATGCCCACATTGAAGCCGAGTTGGATGAATTAGCGAAAGCTGGCATAAAAGGAGTGTTCTTTGATGACAGCACTCTTGGTGACCACGAAGAATTCGGGAATCTAGTTGATATATTGAAAATATTCCCACTTCAGTACGGTTCGTTGAACCGTTTTGATGCACTTCAAGACCCATTTTTTGTCGAAAAGCTTGCAGACACGGGTTTTGTCTATCAGTACTGTGCCATCGAGCAATTGGATAAATCTGTGCTAAAGATGGTCGCCAAGGGACAGCGAATAGAAACCATTTGCCGAGGGATTACAAATCTTAAGGCCAGTGGAATCAAGCTTGGAACGTCACTTCTATTCGGTTTGCCTGGAGAGACTCCCGACAGTATTTCCGCGACAATGGATTATGTTGCAGAATTGGACAGGTTCGGAATCCTAAGTTGCGTGAGCATGAGCCTCTATTCATACCATCCCAATACCCCACTTACTTTGGGCACCCGGGAAGGGAATAAGATGCACCATCTCTTGCAGTATGATCGAGAACCGCCGAATCAAGGTGCCCCTTGGCACTTCTTTGAAGAGGGGCAATGGTTTCACCCCAACTGGGTTACTTCTGATTGCGTTGAGTACATCTATCGAAAAGCCCAAGAGCTCATAGGCCACAGGCTCGTTCGAAATATGTATAAGGACGGTAGTACATTGCTTTGAAGTTCACCGGGCACAGGCTAATCCTGTGCCCTTTTCAAAAATCTGGCATACTTCTATCGCTATGATAGTAAGCATCAGAGCAAATATCCGGAATCTTTTTATTATCCAAGCTTTGAGATGGTTTTTGCTGATCATGCCGACCATTGTTTTGTTCTATCAACAAAGTGGTCTCTCAATAAGAGATATTTTTATTCTGCAATCAATATATTCAATTTCCATAATAGTGATGGAGATACCTACCGGATATTTCGCTGATGTGTTGGGAAGAAAGCTCACGGTGCTCATTAGCTGTATTCTCTCATTTCTCGGATTATTGATATATTCTTTTGCACATAATTTTTGGAGTTTTGTAGCTGCGGAATTAACAATTGGATTTGGATCTAGCTTTCTTTCGGGTACTGATTCAGCATTGCTCTATGAAAGTTTGGCAGAATTGGATGAAGAAGAAAGATATAAGTTCTCTGAGAGCCGAATGCAATCCATATCCCACTTTTCAGAAAGCATTGCGAGTGTACTTGGTAGCGTTGTAGCTTCCTATGGTTTACGAAAGCCGTTTTATATTGAAACCGCATTGCTCTTTCTTTCGATACCCTTTGCATTGCTTCTCAAAGAACCTGTGAGAGAGCGGGTACAAAATAAACGCAATTTGAGAAAGGAAATTCTCAAAATCGTGAAATACACAATCCACGATCATGCTGAAGTAAAGTGGCTTGTATGCTATTCAGGTACAACAGTCGCGGCAACCCTAACTGCGGTTTGGCTTGTCCAGCCTTTTTTGAACCAAATGAGCGTACCACTCGTTTTTTTCGGAATCATCTGGGCTGCCCTTAATGCTTTCGTTGGTTTCTCTTCTTTTTACAGCCACAAATACGAAGAATTGATTGGCAGAAGGCTTACATTGATTTCGCTCATTCTTATTGCTTGTTTAGGATATCTGCTATTGGGAATTTCCTCGACTCCCTATGCGATCACCTTTTTCTTTCTGTTTTATATGGTGAGAGGTTTTAGTGGACCAATTTTGGATGACTATGTGAATACAATTATTACGTCTAACATGAGAGCAACTGTCCTTTCCGTCAAAAGTTTGGCAGGTAGATTGTTATTTGTAATTGTTGGTCCATTCATCGGATGGATTACTGATGTTTATTCACTACAAGCTGCCATACTCGCCTCTGGCGGAATATTTTGTATTATGGGGTTCATTTGTTTGCTTTTCCTACACAAAAATCATGCTCTGTGACAAAAGATTTACGTGAGGAGCAACAGACGGCGCCGCGGATGAATATGCAGGCGTTGTTGTTCATCGAGGAAGCGTTGCTGTGCGCCATGATGCAATTCATGTCCCTCGCGAGTGAATGGTGGCATGGGCGGCAACAGGGCACGGTGCATCCGGAACTCATGCGGAGACTGTTCAACTTGGCGAACCTGCTCTTGGAACTCCGGAAGAATGCCACAAACCTCTACTATTCCACGATGGCCTTGGGCCAATCGCTGGGGGAAGCACAAGCTCTACAGCTTGCGTCCTATCAGCAGCGGGGGGAACGTTGAGTGGGAATGGACGTATGCGATACGAAAACAGGAAGCAGGATCGGGGCAATTGCATTGAAGCATCACCTTTCCCGTATACTTGCCTCGTTTTCCCCTCTTTTCGTATGGCACCGCGTTTCTCCGTGAACAAGTACTTCCTCGTGACGTTCCTCCTCGGCATCGGGGCGGGCGTTGCGCTCACCACGGGCGCCGGCGCGGCCCTCACGGGTTCCGCCGTCTTTCCCGACGTGCGCTCCGGTACGTTCTACGATGAAGCCGTGGGTGAGATGTACGGCGAGGGGATCATCAAGGGCTTTGAGGACGGTACCTTCCATCCCGAGGACTACGTGACGCGCGGGCAGGTGGCGGTGCTGTTCAAGCGGCTGCGCGACGAGATCAACGGCGTGCTGCCCGCGCCCTCCTCTTCCGGTGAGGCAACCGCCGGCAGTTCCGTCTCCTCCCGCTCCTCCTCCCGCCGGTCCTCTTCCTCCTCCTCCCGCAGCTCGGCGGCGGCCACCTCCGTCAACGGGGCCTTCCGGCTGGCTGCTCCCACCTTCAGCATTCCGGACGTCGCCCCCACCCTTTCCCTCAGCATCCTGCGCACGGGGGGGGACAAGGGGCAGGTGACGGTGGCGTACACGCTCTCCGGCGGCACGGCCGTGGCGAGCACGGACTACGTGCCCACCAAAGGGGTGCTCACCTTTAAGGACGGGGAGGGATCGAAGAACGTGAGCGCGCGCCTCCTCCGCAACACGGGGGCCACCGGCAGCCGCACTGTCAACTTCACGTTGAGCGACCCCACCGGCGGCGCCGTGCTGGGGGATCCCTCCGGCGCGGTCGTCACCCTCTCCAAGGGGCTCTCCACCGGGAGCAGCAGCAGTAGCAGCTCTTCCGCCGCGGGCGGTTCCAATGCCGCGGGCGGCACCTTCATCTTCTCGGCGGCGGGGTACGGGGTGTTGGAGAACGCGGGGACCGCCACCATCACTGTGACGCGCACGGGCACCGTGAGCGCCGCTGCGACCGTGGAATTCGCCACCGTCAACGCCTCCGCCTCGGCTGGCACGCACTACGAAACCAACGGCGGCACCCTCTCCTTTGCGGCGGGGGAGACGAGTAAGACGTTCTCGGTGCGCGTGACGGACAATGCGACGGCGGACGGGAACAAAGCCTTGAACCTGGAGCTCCGCACCCCCACCGCCGGCGCCGTGCTGGGCTTGCCCTCGCGCGCCACGCTCACCATCATGGACAACGAGAGCGTGGCCACGGGTTCGGGCATCATCCGGCTGGAGCAGCCGTCCTACACCGTGAATGACACCGACGGCAACGCCTACGTCACCATCCTGCGCGCGGGCACCCCCACGGGCACCGCCAGCGTGAACTACGAGACGCTGGACAGCACGGCGCGGAACAATGCGGACTACACGCGCGTCTCCGGAACCGTTTCCTTCACGCCGGGCGAGATGAAGAAGATCATCGCCATCCCGCTCCTGGAACATGCGGGGGACGCGGGGGAAATCCAGTTCTACTTCCGTATCTCCAATGCCAGCGGCAACGCGACCCTGGGATCGCAGGTGGAAGCGACGGTGACGATACAGGGGTAGGGGACATCCACCTTCGTCCGCCTTCGGCGGAGCTACGGTGGACAGGGCGGTCAGCTGTCACCCTCCTTCGTCCGCCGCGGCGGACTACGGAGGGCAGGGCGGTCAGCGGTCAGAATGGGTCGGGTACATCCGGCTCATTTTTGCTGTTTCGCGCCCGCTTTCTGCTACAATGAGCAATCATGCGCGGCGCCACTCTCCCCATCATCACCGCACTCCTCCTGGTTTCCTGCGGTGCGCAGTCGGGACCGGCGCCCGGGAACGGTTCTTCCTCTTCGTCCTCCTCCCTTTCCCTTTCCCTCATGGAACTCACGAGTCCCGCGTTCGTGGATAACGAGCGCTTCCCTTCCGCATACACGTGCGACGGGGACGAAATCAGCCCACCGCTTGTCTTCCATTCCATTCCGGCCGAAGCCAAGAGCCTTGCCCTCATCCTGGATGACCCCGATGCCCCCGGCAGCAGCTTCATCCACTGGACACTGTGGAACATCCCCGCCCGCGAGCAGGATGTGGCGACGGGGGAAATCCCTCCCGGGGCGCGGGAAGGGAAGAACACCGCGGGCGGCAAGGGGTACGTGTCGCCGTGCCCTCCCACCGGAACGCACCGCTACGTCTTCACGCTCTTCGCGCTGGATGCGGAGTTGGGCCTCCCCGCGGGCGCCGCTCCCGATGAATTGCGCCGGGCGATGGAGGGGCACATTGTGGAGGAAACGAAACTCACGGGATTGTATTCGAGAAGTTGAAGGGGGATGGGGGAGGGGGTATCCGCTTCAGGCTTTTGTTCTACGTTTTGTTGAAACAACGCACATCCACCGCAACTGGATATCGGTGTTCTTGGACGGGTACCACATGTCATCGTAGTCCATCCACAAACGCATGAAGGGAATCTTTTCCATTGTGATTATCTTTCCTTCTTGGGGATCGGCCAATTCAATGCAATCCTTCTCAACGTTCTCCACGACGCTGAAATGTCCGATATAACCGAACTTCATCCAAGAAACGACTATCACGGTATCAGGAGTATTGGATCGCTGAAGATCCTCCCATGTTGCATTTGCTTGAGCACGGACGTCCAAGCCAAGGTTTTTGAATGTTTCGACAAGATCTTCATTGGAAAGACCATCCTTTTTTATATATTGAGAGATTGTCGCGATTTGTTCGAATGAGTACGGAAGTCCGAAGTAACGCACAGCCATGTGAATACTTGTTGGTCCGCAATCGGATTCATCCCGCTGCTTGAGAGGTGAGATTTTCATTGCTCGGTAGATTCTAGCAGAAAGAGGATGCTCACCCAATTCATGCTTCACATGAAAGAAGTGAAATCTTCTTCCTTTCTTGTATTCCCGGAACCTTGAGTCCTTGTATTCTCTCCCCATGTCATCCCACGCTTACGTCCGCACGCCGTTGGGTCCCCTCGCCATCACCGCGACGGAGCAGGGGATCACCGGAGTGCGGTTCGTTCCGCGCGCGGGGAAGAGCGACGTGCGCCTCCCGCACTTGCGGCGGTGCGTGCGCCAGGTGGAGGAGTACTTCGCGGGGGAGAGGCGCGCATTCGAGGGCTTGCCGCTCGCGTTCACGGGTACGGCGTTCTCCGTGGATGTCTGGCGCGCGCTGCGATCCGTCCCGTACGGCGCCACGCTCTCGTACGGGGACATGGCGTCCCTCCTGCGGCGCCGCGGCGCGGCGCGGGCTGTGGGGGGTGCGGTGGGGAGGAACCCGCTCTCCATCCTCATCCCGTGCCATAGGGTGGTGGGAGGGGATTCCCTCGGCGGATACGCGTGGGGGGTGGGGCGCAAGGAGTGGCTGCTGGAGCATGAGCGGAAGGTGGGCGTATCATGACGCGCATGGCCGCGCCGATCGCCCTCCTCGTTTCCCATGCGCTCCTCTCGTTCGGCATGCTGCGGGGGAGCGCGTCGTACGACGGGGCGGGTTTTCTCTGCCTGCTCCTCAGCTTCGCGCTGCTCCCGGCGGCGCTCTTCCTCTTGCGGCGCAAAGACTTCCCGCGCCTCCCCCTGCGCCTCCCCCTGGCGCTCGCGCTCACGGCCTCCCTCATCCTCGCCTCCCTCCGCCTCTCCACGCACGGGCCGCTCGCCGTCCCGTTCGGCACCACGTACGTGCGGTGGATGCCGCTCCTCGCGCTCCTCATCCCCCTGGCGTACCTTCCGCCCATGCCGGGGAAGGTGCGACGCGGCCTCTTCTTCGCGGCGCTCGGCATGGCCGTCCTCCTGCGCCTCTGGCTGCCGGTCGCTTCGCCCGCGCCCCGCATAGACACCTACGTCGTCATCCAGGAATCGGCGCAGCACCTCCTGGAGGGGCGGAACCCGTACGCGACGCCCGTGACCGACGTGTACGGGGGGAAGAAGTCGTACGGCTATGACATCAAAGGGTACGTCTACCTGCCCGCCAACCTCTACCCCCAGGCGGTTGCGACGGAACTGGCGGGGGACGCGCGGTACGCGCACATTGCGGCGGAGCTGGGGTTCGCCTTCCTCCTGTGGGTGCTGGCACGGCGGCTGTGGAGCCGTGATGCAGCCGAACTCATCGTTCTCCTCGCCCTCTCCCACCCCCTGGCGATCTTCGTGCTGGACGGGGCATGGACGGAGCCGCTCATCCTCCTCTCGTTCGCGCTCACCGCGTACGCGCTCTCCCGCGGCAAAGGCGCGCTGGGCGCCGCCGCGTTCGGGTACGCATTCAGCCTCAAGCAGTACCTGGTGATGCTCGCCCTCCCCTGGCTCTTCGCGGAGCGGCGGTGGAAACTACTCCTTCTCAGCGGCGCCGTCGCCGTGGCCACTCTCTTCCCCTTCCTCCTGTGGGACTGGCGCAGCCTGCTTTCGGAGGGGGTGCTTCTGCAGCTGCAGGCGCCCTTCCGGCAAGACACGTTCTCCCTGTTCGGGTTCCTCTCCCAAACGGCGGGTATCGTTCCGCCCAAGTGGTGGACGCTCCTCGTGAGCGCGCTCGCCTCCGTCCTCTCAGCCGTCTTCCTCCGCGGCTTGCCGCGGGTCACGGCGTTCCTCGCCGCTTCCGTCTTCACCCTGTACACCACCTTCCTCTTCGGGACGCAGGCCTTCGTGAATTACTACTACCTGGTATCGGGGATGATGCTCCTCCTGCTGGCCGCCGGTTTTCCGCTTCCGGAACCCCCGGAAGGGAGGAGCGAGAATGAAAAGAATATTTGACAACAAGGGGAATTATGCCCATAATACCCCCCTTATGGCCTCCCTCTCCTCCTCCCTTCGCATCACCTTCGCGGTGATCTTCCTTCCGCTGGTCCTCGTCGCGTGTTCCCCTTCCACGGGGGACGGGACGCAGACGGGTTCCCTCCTCGGGGGAACGGGCGCAACCGGAGGTAAACGGGAACAGGGAATGCTCACCATGAGCGCCAACAAGGATGCGGCGAATCCCGGCGAAGAGATCTCCTTCCTCATCACCGTACGCAACAACACCCCCATCGATTTCCAAGACGCGGAAGTGAACGTCACAATCCCCGGCCAAAAGCTCCGGATCACGGATACGGCGGGGGGCAGGCAGGTGGATGACCGCATCAGCTGGTCCATCCCCGCGCTTGCCTCCGGGGAGATGATGAACCTCCTCTACCGCGGTGAGCTCTCGGAACTGTTGAGACAAGGGGATGTGGTGCGCACGGTGGTCAGCTTGCGCGCCGGGAACCTGGCGAACCCCGCCACCGCGCAGGCGGAGATACGCATCGGCGCGGGCGGGGTTTCCTCCTTCTCGGGGAGTGTCCTCTCCTCATCCGCTTCCTCTTCCTCTACGAATTCCGGCTACACCTTCTTCCTCGGCGAGGAAGGATCCTCCTCCTCTCTGTCATCCCTCTCTTCCGTTTCCTCGTCTTCAAGCGTTGCCGCACCTGTCCCGGTGGCGGGCACCGTGACCGTCACCAACCGGACGGATGCGGCGGAACGGCCGGCGGGGGGCGCCGTGCGTTACAGCATCACGGTGCGTAACACGTCCGCTTCGCCCGTGGCCAACCTCACGGTGGAGGCGCTGCTCCCGGCCGCCCTCCTCGTGACCAATGCAGGCGGCGGCGCGCACGCCGAGGACGCCATCACCTGGACCCTCCCCTCGCTGGGCGCAGGCCAGAGCCGCACGTTCGCGTACCGCGCAACGCTCTCGCGCACGGTGCTGCCGGGCGACGTGGTCACCACCATCGCGGAAGTGAACAGCCCCGCCTTCTCCGCGCCGCTCATCGCCACGGCGGATGTTCGCATTGTGGCGGGCGCCGCTCCGCTCCCGCAGTCCGGCGTGGAGGATAAGTTCTTCCGGCCGCCGGAGGACACGTCGAAGTACTTGCGGAAGTTGAAGTGAAGCTCCCCGGCCTGATGGTTGGGGCATCTCCTGATACGCTTCGCGGCTCCTTTCGTGCGGAACCCCGCACCGTCCCGAGCCACCGATAGCCCTCAGGGTAAACCTGCGAGGGACTGGTGCGTGGGTGATACCGATGGACGCTGCACTCTGCCGCTTCGTGTTCCGCTCCGGGTATTTTGGAATTACTCCGTCCACCGGAACGTCTTGAATATCTCCTCCGCGAGTTGGGGGTTATCCGTTACTTGAGTGAGGCATATTACGGCTTGTTTGCCCTCCTTTTCTGTACAGAATGCATACGCAATGTTTGTGGAATTGTTAATTGGCATGCATACAAGAGGGTATTCAATATCAGGGCTCATGCTGTTTCTGATGAAGCTATCGGTCTGTGTCTGCACCTTTCCAAAGAATGCTTGCATGCCATTGAAATCCCTCTTCTCTGTAGCGGCATCACGTAAAGCATCCGAACATTTCAAGGACGAGTTGGATGTGAAACTGATATTCATAACAAAATCATTGGATTGCGCATGACCAGCGTCGAGAGTCGTTTGGAATGCAACCTGATCTTCATCCTGACCATCAATGTAGGCAAATGTATTGGAAGGAAATGTTATTGAAAAAAGGGAATTGCGATATGTTCGCTTATCAGGTTTGTCAGGGCACAGAACAGGAATCAATTTATAGTCTTTAATAGCAATCTTGTGAAAGCAATCGCTTTCAATAGCAGTTCTTGTGCAGCCGGAAAGCAGTGCAAGGAGAACAAATGCCGATAAATATCTGACAGTCATAGCAGCTATTGAGTTAAGAATAGTTCTTCTGGTCTAATATACTTTATTCTGTAGGGATTTAATATTCCCACACCATTTCCCGCCCACGTTTCCATTACCGCGTCAATGGCCGCTATAGATCCCACGTGGAGATGAGGTCCGTAAGAATATCCTGCGTAGTCTCGTCCTCTAACATCTTCTCGCCAATCCAAGTCGCCCATCTCAAGGTAACCTATCCTAATAGCTCCCCTTACAAAGTAGTTCTCTCCGGCTGGCGTTTGTTGCCAGGCTTGTATCCAGGGAAGTTCATCTTTTCCCTGATCAAATCTATTTTGCGCATTGTCGTCCCATACCACATCTTTACTTGGTCTGAGGTGACCAGCAAAGAGACGAATTGTATCAGTCGTTATGTGATTTTGAATTCCAATTTTCTTTGCAATAACCTCTTCGAGATTCGGTTTGTCTGCATTGGGCTGTCGATATTCCACAATGATGGATCGGACTTCCTCAAGTAGTTTTGGATTATGCTGTAAGTCAACGATTGCGGGTATGCAATTGCTATAATCATTTGATTGAAATTCTGGGTTTTCAATAATGTCAATTACTTTATCCATCTGAATTTCCGTTTTGAATGTTTTAGGTTCTGTAAACTTGATCTCGAATTTAACTGCCATCGTGCCATAACCTGATACAGGCTGTGCATCGACAACGCGAATAGTTGCACCCGGTATCTGTGGTAACCAAATCTCATCACCTTGCACCGCGGCTCTATCGTTGATCATTGTATAGTCCCCTCCAACATGCCCTTCATAGTAATCTTGTCCTGAAGGTAAGATTGATAAGAGATTGGTTGCCCCCTCCGGAATTTTGTTAAAACTCCCATCCCATTGGACCTCAATGGACCGCTCTGATATTCCGAAAATGTGGGGATCTGTTCCCACTTGCGCGCCCTCCTGCCAGCTCACAACCTTGACCATGATCGGCATACACCGTCCGCCCGTCGCTTCCCCGATCCATTCCACGGGAATGTCTACGTACAGCTGGTTCAAAGCTTGTCCGAAGTACTGCTGCCCCGGTCTCCAATTGATCTGTTCCCCCGTGATCTGATTGATGAGGTAGACGTAGTTGTAGCCTATTCCTACTCCATCGATGCCCATGGGGAGATCGAAGTACACGCGGATGTTGCCATTACGGTAGTACGAGTATTCCGTTGAAACACGCACCGGCCTATCCGGTGTGTAGCCGGAGGGAAGTGTTTCTTCGAGCACATAGTTGAAACCCATCACCTCTTCGAATAGGAAGGAAAGGCGGTCGAAGAACTGATTGACGTCGGAAGAGGAAGCCATGATGAAGAGTTTTCGCTGGTCAATGCCGATCACTTTGGAAACCTTTGCGCAGATCATACGGAGGTCCTCATCGCTGTCGGCGGCGATCGCTTTCTGGAAGAATCCCGCGAAGATCCTTCCCATGCGGCTGTTTGTTTCCACAATCTTCCCGTGCATGATGAGCGGTTCGTGCGGATTGGGGTTATGGAACCACAGCAACATTTCATTCATCACTTCTTCAGTCTTCTCATCGTCCCATGCATCAATGTCAATCATGTCCGGCGCCGAACCATGTTGGTTACCCTCATTGGCGATGATGGCGTCGTACGAGAGTGCTGTATCCAGATCCTGTCCGGCAAGCGCCAGATATCCCCTGTTGATCACAATATCTTTCAATTTTGCGAGTATCAGGGCATGAAGTTCTTCCGCAGAAACACCTCTTTCCAAGAACGCATCATGTTCCTTCTGTAGGGCGATATTGGTCAGCTTCAAAGACTGCTCCAGCGTTTCCATGGTCGGCATTGATTGGCCGGAAGAGGAAACACTCTCCCTCCAGTTATCCAATGTCGGCGAGTTATGCACTGCATCCACTATTTTTGCGTTGAGCGTTTGGATGCGCCGCGAACCCATCTCCGCCTGCCTCTCGGTCTCCGTCATCTCCCCCACCCTCGGCGGATGGATTTTACGCGAGTCGATGCCTCGCTGCACTCCCTCGGAATCCAAGATCTCAAGAGTCACCCAGTCACCGCTCTGCCTCAGTGCCGTATTGATCCACAGCGCTTGCCTGCTTAAGGACGTGATTTCACCCGTGAACTCCTTCACCACGGGGTCATCCGCGCTCCCGGATTGCCCCACGTGGACGCGCGCTGTGACGGAACCTCCCCCAATACCTAAGTTGTAGACACCGAAGAGCATGCTGAACTCGTCACCACCGCCGCCGTGGAAATTGGTGCCGGGGGTGCCCTCCATCGGTACATCCACCCATCCCTCATCGGCGGGTTCCCGTCGGCTGTACAGATCAGTCACCTCCAGCTTCATCTCCTCTACCGGCATGACGTCGGTCAATCGTTCTCCCGTTCGCGCATTGGCATCGAGCAAGAAGGTGCCCAAACCTCCCACACCGAAGACGATGTGGGTGGGGCAGCCGGGATACGTGATGATGGCTTTACCGTACTTTCCGTCCACATAGCTCCAATACGATGGAGGTAGTTTATAGAGATCGCTCCCGCCGTGTCCGTCCCCCGTAAAGTACAACACCTCCCTGATGCCCACTGCGTCGCCCGTATTCACCTGATGGAGCGTATATCCCGCGGTATTCGTGATGCCGGGGAATATCCGATATCCGGTGCGCTCATCGGTAATATGGAGACCCCAGTTGAAGTTCACGCCAAGTTTTTGCATTAACGCGTAATAATTCGCAGGCACTACCCCCCACGGCATGGCGCCATGGAGGGCAATCTTCCCGTTATTAGCCGTAGAGAGGGGATCGGCTTCGGGCTGGGGGAGGTCCTTCCACCCCGTGGTGGCCACGGGGGAGACGATCAAATTTGCCGTCTGGTCGTTCTTCGCCAATACCACACTCGTGATGCCCCCTTCATCCGTCATATGCACCATGCCGTCCGCGCCCACTTCCTGCGTGGCGATGAGCGTATCGCCGCGGTAGGCGTACGCCGTCACTGGCACATTCGGACGGTCCGCTTTGACGTAGCACTTCACCTCGCTCACCATCTTCCCCGCATTGTGCAGATCCAGCGCCGTCACAAACCCGTTACTATTAAGCCACTTCTCGCCTGCGGGGATATCCGGAATGCCCACCGGGGCATCCGTGTTGATCTCATCGAAACCATACAAGGAATTGGAATATAAGGGATTGATGCGAAGACCGAGGATCGGTTCATCAATGGCTATCTGTGCGTTACCCGACGAAAGGTAAATGGGATACGTGCTACCGTCCGCGCGGGTAACGACGAGTGTTCCATGGTTGTCCCCTCCCAAATGCTTGATTTCCACCCATTGCACGTACCGTGGTTCTGCGAGTGTGAGTGAAATGGGGCCTGATTGTGCATTGCTCACTGCGTAATTATTGTTAAAGTCAACAAATCCTCCGGAAACGACCCCTTGTTGATTCAGCAGGAAAGCCCACGAATTACTTCTCTGATCTGGAGGCTTCCATAAATGTGTTTGTATTGTGGCTGTCCCAAGCGTCGGGAGCGCTACCGTCTTCGTCCGTAGCGGAAGGATGATGTATTCATTTACGTGTACCGTTCCCTGTTGGTGGCCTTCCTCCAGCCCCAGGAGGGTTCCCAACGCAGGGGAAGCATCAATCTGCTCCTGCGTTATTCCCGCACCCACCAGCGCGCGGTGGAGGAGCGCTCCTTCGAGGGAGCTCATGGTCAATCCACCGACTTTCGGCCAGGCGCCGAAGGATGCCGTGCCACCGATCTCGGGAAGGTTCATGAGCCAGCTCCCGTCTTCCTGCAAACTGCCTTCCATGAGCGCCACTTGCTGGGAGACGGTGTCCGTATTGGCCAGCGGCTCCTCCTCTGCGCCGAGCAATTCTTCCATGGTTGTCCGCAGGACGTTGCGCATCTCCATGAGGTCATCGACCCCTTGGACGATATCCGTCGCGATGTCGGTGAGCATCTCCTCATCCATCTCGTGCATCGCGGCGGCGCGTAAAAGATCCGCCTCCAGCGCATCACTTGCCTCCTCCGCCAAGGCGAGGATGCCGGCGACTTCAACGTGTTCCTCTTCCGCTTCCTGTTTCCTCGCGGCCGCCTCATTCCTCCCCTCCTCTGCGGCGTCGATCTCCTCGGGGATGGCGGCGTCACGCGCGTGGAGCGTGGTGAGCATGTCGGTTGTGTCCGTAATCGTCGTTTGCAGGTCGTGTTGGATGATCGTGAGGACGGCGAGTTGGTCTTTGTACCGCACGTGGGCATCGGACGCATCCCGGTAGGCAATGCGCGTCGTCAGCAGCATCCGCTGGTAGACGCGGCTCTGGGGATACCGTTCCACCAGCTTTTCGAGTACGGGTATGCGCTCCCCATACTGTTGCACTCTCGCACCCATGGTTTCCACCTTGTACTCAAGGAATACGCGATCCTCGGTCACCTCCTCCAGTTTCGCTTGGTAGGACGGGAGGTTCTGCTCCAGCATGGCGATGTTTTCGTCACCCACCCTGTCCTCTTCCCGGAGCGCCGCGATGGCATCCGTGAGGCGGTTTATCTCGCTGATGTCGTTCTCCACTTGCGCGGCGAGCTCGCTGATGCGCGCGGTTGAGGCGCTGATCGTCGCCACCTGCCTTTCCAGCTCTTCGGTATCCTGCGTGATCTCCGCCTCGATGCCCGCAAGGTCCTCTTCCAGCAGGTCGCTGCGGGTGTCCATGCTCCGCAGAAGATCCCGCTTGTCTTCCATACTCGAGATGAGGTTACCCAGCCCGATGAATTCGTTGTCTCCCACCGAACCGTCTATGAGCCGTGCCAGGGATTCCTCATCCCATTGGTCTTCCCGCAGGAGGATGTTCCCGATGTAATCCGCGTAGTTCTCCTGCATCAGTTCCAGCTCTTCCCCGGTAAATTCCCCTTCCGCTCCGGTCATGAGGTACCGCTTCTCCAGGGTTTCGAGGGAGGGCTTCCGTCGGGATTGCGGGCGGTTCCTTTTCGGGATTTGGCCGTTTTGGGGGGATGAATGCGGGCGGTTTCTGCTTGGCATGGGAGAGAGGGGAAGAACGACACCATCAAAGCACCGCTGCGGGGGGTGGAGGAGAGGTCTTTTGGAAGAAAAACTGTCAAGGGTGAGGTTCCTGTGTTCGCCCGGGGATGAAAGACGTTCCATGGGGGCGTGGAACGGGGAGGATTTGTGTTGTACTACCTCATGCCCCCGGTCTCTTCACTGTTTTTGTTTCCTCCACTCCTGTTTTCTCCTCCTTGTTTTTCCTCCACCCCTAACCCCTCCTCTTTTGTTTGTTTCCTCCACCCCTAACCCCTCCTCCTTCGGAGGAGGGGCATACTCCTTGTCATGATGAACTTTCTGTCTTCGCTTCAAAGCTCCTCAGCCACAGGAAGTACTCCCCTTTCTCCGAAGGAGAAAGGGGTTGGGGGATAGAGGAGTGAAAGAGGGGCACACTTCCTGCGATCACTCCTGCGGCGTGTTTGCGGAGTGGATGATTCCCAAAGCCAAGTCCCCGTCCGTCACATAGCGGTCCCCCTGCGCGTTGCGGCCTTCCGTATTCGTGTTCATGTCGTGCACGCGCAGGAGCTCGACGAGCTGCTTGGCGGCGCGTAGGTCCCCCATGAGCGTGTCGCGTTCGGCATCGATGGCGGGGTCGATGTGGTGGGTGAGCTGTCCCGTGAAGCGGTTGAAGCCCACCGTGCGGTCGAACGTGGCCGCCCCGATCCACAGGGGGCGCCCGCCGTTCCGCGGCGTCACAGCCAGCAGGCCGTCCCCGCCGTCGGGGGGCGCGAGCCACAGGCGCACGTGGTGGCGCTGCGTGGGGCGCTTGCCCGTCATCTTCTGGAACGCCAGGTCCTGCTTGCGGTCCCACAGGTACAGGTTGCTCACGGGGGCCGTGGGGTAGGGGCGGTTGAGGAGGATGCTCGCCGCGGTGGAGAGGACGGTCTTGAGGGTCAGGGGATCCGCGGGCTGCCATCCCGCCAGGAGCAGGGCGCGGATCACTTCCTCGCGCTCGCCGATGAGGGCCACGTTGAGGGGGTCGCCCGGGATGCCTATTCTGTTCTCGGTGAGGGTGGGCGCGTCCGCGAAGGCTTTTCCCTCCACCACCCGCCAGGCGAACGGCAGCACGATGTAGCTTGTGAGCACGTAGCAGGCGAGGAGCATGAACACGCTGCGCGTCCCGCGCCGTACGGCTGCGGCCTTGGGACCGCGCTTCTTCCGCATGCGGCGGCGCTTGGAAGCCTGTGGGAGGGGGAGAGGATTCATGGAGTCTGTCGGGAGGGAGTATACCATCTCTCCCATCCCTTCCCCTTACAGCGGTACGGTCTCCGCAGGGACCCCCTTCTGGTACAACCGCTGCTGCGTATACATCTCCGGGTCGATGGTGCGGGTGAAGCAGGCGCGCCCCTTGCCGTGGGCCCACAGCTCCGCCTGGGGTTCGCCGTACGGGCCACCGTAGGGGGTCCGGTTGGCGTCTTCCTTCGTCTGCTCCGTGGCGAACTCGGCGCAGAACTCAAAGGAAAGGGAGGAGACGGATCGGTACTCGTAGGGTTGATCCGTCACGGGATCCCGCGGGGGGATGTAGCCCTGGAGCTCGTTGCGGAGTTCATCGACGGTGGAAGGGAGGCGGTCCTTGTTGATCCAAAATTCCACCACCTGGTTCTGGAGGGTGGCGAGGTCGCTGATGCGGCGGTTATCGAAACGCAGTTGCCGCTGGTAGAACGGCGAGCCGATGATGAAGAATCCGGCGACCACCGCCAGCAGGGCCACGATGCCCGAGGCGATGGCGCTGTACTGCGGCACGCGGGACTTGGAGGCGGTCTGCCGCAGTTCCCACAGGTAGTACCCGAACACCGCCGCGGCCGTGAGCAGTACGGCGACCACCTTGAGGAGGAAGCGCATGGTCAGTTCCCCGCTGAGGAAGTGGTACATGAGCGTCACCAGATCCACGATGATGATGAGGGCGGCGAGGAAGAGCGTGAGGTTCAGGAGCCAGCGGCGCACGGGGAGGTCCCCCTTTGCCGGGTCCTGTTTCCTGTCGCGTTGCAGCAGCCACGAGACGAGGAGGTACACGGGGAAGACGATGATGAGCGCGGCGGCCGCCGTGCGGATCAATTCCAGGTTGGCGCCCGCGCGGTAGCTGAATTCCGCGGTCAGCACGTCCGGGAACAGCTCGTTGACGTACTGGAAGAGCAGCGTGAGGATGCTCGTGACGCTCACGTAGAGCATGACGATGGCGAGCAGGTGCAGGAAGACGTCCTTGGGCGTGGTGCGTGCAGCCATACGAGGGAGGGGAAAGGAGGAAAAGGGATTATACCACCGTTTTTGACGGTCTCCGCAAGTCATCGAGGAAAATGCCCGCGATGCTCGCTGCGGGGATGGAGAGGAGGATGCCCAGGATGGGGTGGATGACGGTGGGGAAGCTGACGCCCACCAACATGGCGAAGATGGTGGCCACGGGGGAGACGTCCACGGCGTGCCGCATGATGATGGGGACGATGAGGTTGTTCTCGCTCCACTGCACGGCGTAGTAGCAGAGCGCGACGATGAGCGCCCACACGATGTCCCCCTGGCTGACGGCGATGAGCACGCCCGGGATGGCGGCGAGGAAGGGCCCCACGTAGGGAATGAACTCGGTGAAGCCGGCAAGCATGGCGAGCGTGAGGGCGTAGGGCATCCGCAGGACGGTGAGCACAAGGAACACCAGCGTGCCGATGATGAGGCAGAGGGCCAGCTGGCCTTTGGCCCACTGCGAGAGCTTGACGTAGACGTGGTTCAACTTGCGTTCCGTGTACGTCCGCTGCGCCGGCGAGAGGAACTGCAGGAGCCAGGGGAGCGTGCGGTCCCGTTCCATCTCGAAGAAGAAGGCGAAGAGGAGCACCACGAGGGTGTCGATGACGAACCACAGCACGGACGTGGCGAGGCCGGTGGCGAACTGCAGCGAACCCCGCGCGAAGGTGGAGAGCGACGAGGCGAATTCCCGGAGCATGTCCGGGATCTTCTCCACCGAGAGGTGCTGCAGCGTGCTCTGGAGGAGGAGCGAGAGCTCGCGGTTCCAGTCTTCGGGGAGGATGGGCAGCTCCACCTCGGGCCGGAGGAGGAACCGGTTCACTTCCGCCGTGGAGAGCGAGGCCAGCTCCGTCAATTGTTCGGCGATGATGGGGACGAGGGAGAGGAACAGGAACACGGCCAGGCCGAAGAAGAGCACGTAGTGGATGAGCACGGCGATGCTCCGCGGGATCCCCCATCCCTCCAGGCGCTGCACGCCGGGATCGATGACGGCGGCGATGAAGAGGCCGATGAGCAACAGCAATAGTGTTTTCCGCAACAGATAGGCCAAAAGAACGCCACCGACCACGGCGAGGGAAGCGAAGAACGCCTTGGTGACCGTGAGGGGGGAGAACCGGCCCACCACGTTCTCCGGGAGGTCCATCCCCTTGGGCATGCGGCTTTTCGCGGAGGCGGCAGGTCCGTTCGGCATGGGTCCCATGGTATCAGGAGGAGGCGGTTAACGGAGATCAGTTCGCGGGGAGGTCAAGGGAAGAGGATGCCGAGGATTCCGAGGAATGTCCGGAAGAAGATCCGAGGAGGCAGATGCAACCGCTCCTCGGACTCCTCGGGATCTTCGGAATCTTCCAATGCACCCAACATTGTTCCCACTTTCCTCACCCTATGTCACAATAGCCCCCACCCCATGGCTTCCTTCCAGGACATCCTGGGCCTGTACGACTTCCACTGTCCGCGCGAACGCATTGCGCAGGCTCCGGCCGACCCGCGGGACAGCGCGCGGCTCCTCGTCTACGACCGGCGGACGGGAGGGACCGCCGATGCGGTGTTCCGGGACATCGGGGGCGTGCTGCCGCCGCGCTCCCTCCTGGTCTTCAACGAGACCAAGGTGATCCCCGCCAAGCTCACGCTGTGGAGGATTACGGGCGGCATGGTCTCCCTCCTCATCCTGGGGCGCACGGGGGAACTGCTCCGCGCGCTCGCGGACAAGAAGCTGCGCATCGGCGAGCAGCTCTCGCTCCCCGCCGGGCACACCTTTACCGTGGACGGGTCGGACGGCAGGGAGTGGCTCCTCCTGCCAACGTTCCCCGCGGAACGCTGGATCGACGCCTGCGAGGAAATCGGGGAGATGCCGCTGCCCCCCTACATCAAGGAGACGCCGCTCAGCCCCGCGGAGCAGCGGCGGGAATACCAGTCCGTCTTCGCGCGGAACACGGGATCCATCGCCGCGCCCACGGCGTCGCTCCACTTTACGGAGCGGCTGCTCGGCAAGCTGCAGAAGTCCGGCCACGACACCGCGTTCGTCACGCTGCACGTCCACTTGGGGACGTTCGCCCCCCTCACCGAGGAGCAGTGGAAAAAAGGGTCACTCCACCGCGAGGAGTACGCCATCCATCCCGGCACCGTCCAATTGATCGAGCAGGCGAAGCGGGAGAAGCGGCCGGTGATCGCCGTAGGCACCACGGTCGTCCGCACGTTGGAATCCGCTTCCGATGCCAACGGCCACATCGTCAAACCTTCCGGCCACACGAACCTCTTCATCAAAGAGGGGTACAAATTTCGGCTTGTAGACGGGCTGATCACGAATTTCCATGTCCCCAAATCCAGCCTCCTCATGCTCGTTTCCGCCTTCGCAAGCCCCAAGGGGGCTCCCTTCGGGGGCCGCTCGAAGATCCTGGATCTCTACCGGCATGCCCTGGAGGGGGAGTACCGGTTCTTCTCGTTCGGGGATGGGATGATGATTTTATGACAATGCAAAATGCTAAATGAGAAATGCAAAATGATGGAAGGTGTTCCTCGGAGCTAGTGTTTTCTGCAATCATTTCTCATTCTGCATTTCAAATTCTGCATTAAAAAACTCTCCCATTTCCTCGCCCCCGTCCGCGATCCTCCCTACGCTGCATCCGACATGCCGCCTCGTACGCACTTCATCCGTACCCGCATCCACCTCGGGGACCGTTCTTCCGCTTCCGCGGCGGAGGAGCGCGAGCGCGAGGCGCTGGACGCGTACTCGGAAGTGGTCACGGGCGTAGCCGAGAGCGTGCGCCCCGCCGTGGTCAACGTGCAGGTGGAGAGGAGGAGAGGATCGGGGAATGGCTCGGGGGTGTTCTTCGCGCCCGACGGGTTCCTGCTCACGAACCATCACGTGGTGGAGAATGCGGAGGCGGTGCGCGTGCGCCTCACGGACGGACGCGAGTACCCGGGGCGCATCGTGGGCACCGACCCCTGGAACGACCTCGCGGTGGTGCAGGCGGAAGGATCCTCTCTCCCGTTCGCGGCGCTGGGGGAATCCTCGACGCTGCGCGTCGGCCAGCTGGTCTGCGCCATCGGCAGTCCCCTGGGGTTCGAATCCACCGTCACGGCGGGCATCGTGAGCGGGCTGGGGCGCACCATGCGCACGTCCACGGGGTATCTGCTCGACAACATCATCCAGACCGACGCGTCGCTCAATCCCGGCAGCAGCGGGGGGGCGCTCACGGACAGCCGCGGCCGCGTGATCGGCATCAACACCGCCATCATCGTGCCGGCGCAGGGGTTGTGCTTCGCCATTCCCGTCGACACCGCCAAGCAGGTGCTCGCGCAGATCATGCACCACGGCCGGGTGGTGCGCGCGTACCTGGGCCTCCACGGCAGGAGCATCCCGCTGCCGCGGTACGTTGCGCGCCTTCTCTCGCTGGAGCAGGAGGGCGGCATCGAAGTGGTGGCGGTGGAGGAGGGGAGTCCGGCGGCGGCGGCGGGGTTGCGCCCCGGCGACGTGATCGTCTCCATCCGCGAACAGGTGATGGCGAACATGGATGCGCTGCAGCGGCAGCTGGCCTTCCTCCCGCCCGAGGATCCCGTCACCGTCACGGTGCTGCGGCAGGGGAAAATGGTGGAGTGCCGGGTGGTGCCGGGAGAGCGGTAACTTTGGCTTGCAGTAGCGAAGAGAATAATTGCAAAATAAGTATAAATATGTTAAAATAAATAGATAATGAAACAGACAAAAATCTTCCTCATCGTCCTTCTTTACATCGCGGTTTTCGCGGCCGTTGCGGCGGGCGTGGAACGCGGATGGATGGGGTGGAAAGGAATATTACGCGCGCAATTATGGGATAACGGAGAGAACCTTCTCCGGAACGGCGGCATGGAAGGGGAGTGCGCCGTCCTTTCCGACGGTGATGCAATGCCTCCTTCGTGGGAGCGGTACGGCACCATCGGCGGCAGGACGTGCGATACCACGGAGAAACACGGAGGCGAAGCGTCGTGGAAGATCACGTCTTCGGGCACCCAGTATGGCCTTTCCGAACAAATACCCGTCACCCCCGGCACATGGTACAAGGGCGGGGCGTGGGTGAAGGGGCTCCGGGGCAACGAGTACACCATGATCAACCTGTGGGAGTACGACGCCAACATGCAGCGGATCCGCACGCCGTCGTTCCCCCTCTACCTCTTCGCGCCCACCGAGTGGACATCCGCCGCGGCGATGCTGCGCACCTCCAGCGGCACTTCCTTTGTCCGTGTGCTCCTTACTGCGAATTACAGGACCGGCGGTGTCACCTGGTTCGATGACGTCTCCCTCGTCCGGCTGCCGGACGGTCCCAATGCGGTGTTCCTCCCCACGGGGCCGCTCGACGGCGCCGACGCCAAGAGCATCGACTTCGGCATGGATACCGTGATGAGCGAGAGTACTTCCTACACGGCTGACGTGCTGGGTCCGGGAGCGAGTACGGGGAGCACCTCCTTCCGGTCCCTCCTCCCCACAAAGCGCCTCGAAGTCCGGTTCCCCGCTTTCAATGTGGACGGCGAAGGCCTGCCCCAAACGCCTCTCCTCCTGGAAGTGCGTTACAGGGATACCATCGACGAGGCGCTCTCCACATCCGCCACCAATCACCGTGCCACCGTGGGCAAGCGCGTGGACTTTATCCCCGATGACCCCCTCGTCGCCAATGGGAACGCGTGGGTAGCCGTTCCCTTCGGGTTGGGACGGAACGGGGACGGGGTTTGGCGGGTGGAACAGACAGTGTTCTCCGCATCCCCGTTCTCCCTTCTGCGCGCGCGTGACGGCATGTTCTCTTTCTCCATCAGCATGCCGAACCTCATTCCCGCGGACGCGTCCCTGCAACTTCCTCTCGATTACATCACGCTGCGCGCCATCACGCCGGAAGAGCACGAGTTCTTCCTCAAGGAATCGCGGGAGCGGTTGGGGTTCTACGAAGTCCCCCTCCCCCCGGATCGATCCGGAGACACGTTTACGGAGCCGTACGTCGTCTTCAAGCGGGATGAGATGGCCATGGTCTACCGGCACACACAGCCTTCGAAAAATGAAGTCGTGGATGCACTCTCCGCTTTTTCGGCGCCGGGGGAGATCGAACCTCTCAGTTTCGGCCTGTACGCGCAGGAGACTGTCGCCAACCTCGCCTTCACCATCACGGACCTCCGGCGGGAGGACGGCACCGCCATCCCGTCGTCGGCGCTTTCCTTGCGCAGGGTGACGTATGACGTGAAGCAAGCGCGGGAGTACCCCCGCCGCGGCTCTGCCCTGATGCCGGACCGCTTGGAGCCCTTCACCTCCCTCACGCTCCCCGCCGGCACCACGACGCTCCTCTGGATGCACGTACATGTGCCGCCCGATGCCGCCCCCGGTACGTACCGCGGCGAGGTGCGCGTGAGCGACGGGCGCACACTTCCGCTGCGGTTCACGGTCCTTCCCCTGGCGCTCGACCGGTCCTCTGCCATCAATGCGGTCTACCATGACCCATACCTCAAGCCGATCTCCTGGAACACCGGCGAGGCGTTCCGCTTCTATCGTGAGTACGGCTTGGATCCTTTCTTCTACGACATGTCGATCACCCCCCTCAAGGACGCGCAAGGGGCGGTCACAGGCTTCGACACCACGAAACTCGAACAGCGTCTCGACCGTATGGTTGCGGAAGGGTTCCTCAAGGACCGCGCCGTCTTCCAACCGTACAACTGGGCTTCCATCTATAAGGCGCTCTATGGCAGAGGTTTGGACTTGTCCACACCGACGCTGTGGGAAGAACTGAGCCGACCGGAGTTCGTTGCCGCCTTCGGTGCGTACATCCGCAAGGTCATCGAGCTCGGGGAGGCGAGGGGCGTGCAGTGGCACTTCTCCGTTTCGGATGAGCCGGGGATCAATCCCCAACTGCGTATCATCTCGGACCGTCTCTACACCATCATCCGCGCCTATGGCGGCAAGACGACTGTCACGTCCTATCCCCCCATTGGGCGTGCCTTGAGCGGCAGCTTGCTGGGTGTCTACCAGGTTCCTGGAGGTGTGGTCCCTTCCCTTTTTCCACTCCTCGATGTTCCGGTACTGGCTATGCGCTACACGGAATACGGCAGCCAGATTCAGGGGGGGAAAGGCTACTACACCACCTATTTCTCCAATGTCCGGTATCCCGTGTACAACCGTTTCCTTCACGGGTTCGGGGCGTTCGGCTTCGATGCCAGCATCATCTCTTCGTATGCGATGAGCGATTCCGTCGCCGATCCCTTCAACGATTTTGACGTGAATCCCCTGCGGGAGTTCACCTTGTATCCCGATTTCATCCTCGCTTACCCCACGTGGAGCGGTGAGCTCCTCCCTCTCTTGGCTGCGGAAGGGATACGGGAGGGCATCAAGGACGCCAAGTATATCGCCACCCTCCAGCGCCTGCTTCAAGAGCATCCCGAACATCCCGCCGCCTCTGTCGCCTCCGCATTGCTGGAGGGCATGCGGGCACGTATCACCACGGATCCCTCTTCCCATACCAGCGCCATACGGCAGGACGGATATTACGAGGAAGTATTCAAAGATGTTTCCCCCGCCCAAGATCCGGGTGATTTCCGTGCGTTCACCACGGTCCGCCGCCAATTAGCCGCAAGCATCCTTCGGCTCCGCGGCGACCGGTGGCTCACGGAAAAAGTTCCCGTCCCTCCCACCACCTCCTCCACGACCCCTTCCTACACGTTCCATTCCGCGTTTGACGGCAGCATCACCTACGGCGGGTCGTGCACGTCCGCAACCGTGCGCGCGGTGAGCGGCGACAACACCGTCACGTTCTCCGCACTCGCCCCCGGGGCGCACGGCGACTGCACCGTCACGGTGACGGATGACGAAGGTCTCGCAACGGACACGCTCGCAGTGAGCGGATTCACGGTGGGTGACGGACAGGGAGGGGAAGGCGCAGAGACCATCGCCGCCGCCGTCATCCCGCGACCGCAGCAGGTGCAGAAACTCTCCGGCCTCACCGTTGACGTGACGACGGACTGGACGATCGCCGCGGATTTGGACGATCCCTTTGAAGCCTTCACCGTCCAAGAGTTGCGCAAGGAACTGTGGGGGAAGGGGAGTGCCGTCCCCGCCTCCGCGTATCCCGCCGTCGATGTGAGCTCCCAACCCTCCGGCGCGCGGATCATCATCGGCAACCCCAAGGAGAATGCGGCTGTGGGAGCCGCGGCGGCCGCGGCAGGGATCAACATCGATACGGCGCTCACGAGCGATGCGTTCAACGAAGGCTACGTGCTCCTCGCGCGTCCCAAGGAAATCCTCATTCTCGCCAAGAGCACGGCCGGCACCTACTACGGCATGGTGACTCTCTCCTGGCTCCTCAACTTGAGCCCCGAGAAGGGCAGCGGCTCTACCCTCACCCTGCCCCATACGAAGATCACCGACTGGCCGGATTTGAAAATCCGCGCCTTCTACGGCGGCGGGATCTTTTCCTGGAAGGGGGAGACCATCAATACCTCGACCGTCTCCGGCGGAGAGCGGTGGCTCACCATCCTCACCCGCTACAAATATAATCTGTGGATGGATTCCCTCCCCCGGCTCTCCCAAAATCCCACGGCCGCGGCGGTCCAGAAGCTCCTCGAGCGGGAGGACTTCCTGCGCAAGCGCCACATGTACACGGCGCTCACGGCCACGCCCTATTCTGTCCGGAGCTTCGATGAAACCCTCCACGAAGGGATATGGATGAGGGATGTTCCCGCCACCGTTCGTGAGGACGGCGGCATCCATACCCTCTACGAAGACATCGCCCTCGAGAACCCCGGATTCGAGGAGGATGCGGACGGCAACGGCGTCCCCGACAACTGGTTGAGCTACCCGTCGAATAATGATCCTGCGTCCTCCTGGACCCTCGATACGAAGGATTCCCACGCGGGCGGGAGCTCCATTAAGTTGGCCCAGATACAAGACCTCTCCGGCACGACGAAGTCCAGCTCCAACCTCATATCGCTGCCCCATCCCGAACTGGGCTTGGATGCAGGGAAGTACTACGCAGTCGAACCGGGCAAGACCTATGAACTTTCGGTGTGGGCGAAGGTGGATGTGACGGGGGACCAAAGCCACACGCAACTCACGTGCGTCTTCTTCAAAGAGGGAAGCGCGGAAGCAACCTTCTCCAAATCCCTCACCTTCGCGGATAACGGTAATACGTGGAGAAAATACAAGGTCATGTTCTCTACCCAGGGCGCTTCGAGGATGTACATCTACTCCCGGGCACAGGGGACGAGCCCCCTCACCCTGTGGCTCGATGACATCGTGATAACGGACGTGAGCCACCGCCTCGTGAATGTGATAGAGAATGACTCCACCCGCCTCCACGTGCGAAGCGCAGACAAGGCCATGGAGTACGTGGAAGGGGCGGACTACGAGGTCACCCGCATCGGAGGCCTCAATAATGCGGATCCCCTCCAGGGGAAGACGATGACGATCACGCGCAAAGAAGGGGGGCGGATCGCCCAGGGCTCCACGCTCTCCCTGGAATACGATTTCCTCCCCCGGATGCAGGAGGACCGGTCGGAAACCATGAGCTTCGCGGACCCCAAGGTGATCGAGGTCTACCGCGATCAGCTCATCGCCCCCACCCTCGCTCACGTCCATCCCGACTTCGTCTACATCGGCATGGACGAGGTTCGCGGGTTCAACAGGGATTCGCGGTCGAAGAAACTCGGCTTGGAGAACTACGAGCTCATGGCGCAGTTCTTCAACCGGGTCTTCGACACCATCCACGCCCTTGCACCCGACGCCATCGTCCTCCTCTGGGACGACATGGTGAGTCCCCACCACACCGGCGGCACCCAGAATGCCCAAGTGCAGTACGGTGGACAACCCGGCAAGACCTGGCACGCCCTCACGACGCTCAAGAACACGGGCATGGCCTTCCTCGATTGGTGGTACAGCGACGATGACCGGACCGGAAAGATCGCCAATTCCCCGAGTTTCTACAATCAGCTCGGATTCGCTTTCCTGGGGGGGCCGTCGAGTTCCAAGCCGGCTATCGACCTGTGGTCCTACCAGGGCTACAAGTATGCGGCGCTCGGCATGAGCGAACAGGAGTTCTACGAAAACATCGACGGCGTGGAGCACGCGGCCGACCGCTCCTGGAACGCCGTGAAGTCGCATCCCACTCTCACGGATCCTCCCGTCATCACGCAGGCTCCCCGCAAGATCAACGCCAAGGAAGGGGACCTCGTCTCCTTCTCCATCACGGCGACATCCCAGAATGACACGCCCACCCTCTCGGGATCCGGCCTCCCTCCCCGCGCCACCTTCACCAGTACCGGAGGCCAAGGAGCCTTCAGCTGGAAGACGCAGGCGGGGGATGCGGGCACACGTATCGTCACGATCGACGCGAGGGACGCGCAAGGTCATTACATCCCGTGGGACGTGATGATCACCGTCCTTCCTTCGGACGCGGAAGGGGACGACCCCGTCATCGCCGCCGCCGTCACTCCGCGCCCGCAGCAGGTGCAGAAACTCTCCGGCCTCACCGTGGACGTGACGACGGATTGGACGATCGCCGCGGACTTGGACGACCCCTTTGAAGCCTTCACGGTCCAAGAGCTGCGCAAGGAACTGTGGGGGAAGGGGAGCGCCGTCCCCGCCTCCGCGTATCCCGCCGTCGATGTGGATTCCCAACCCTCCGGCGCGCGGATCATCATCGGCAACCCCAAGGAGAATGCGGACGTTGCGCTCCATGCGTCCGCGCTGGGCATCAACATCGACCAAGCCCTCCAAAGTGACAAGTACAACGAAGGCTACGTGCTCCTCGTGAAGCCCGTCTCCGTAGGCCGTCCCCCGGAGATCCTCATCCTCGCCAAGAGCACCGCCGGCGCCTACTACGGCATGGTGACGCTCAGCTGGCTCCTCGGTCTCAGCCCCGAGCGCGGCAGCGGCGCCACACTCACCCTGCCGCACACGAAGATCACCGACTGGCCGGACATGAAGGTCCGCGCCTTCTACGGAGGCGGCGTCTACTCCTGGCAGGGGGAAACAATCACTACTACGACGGAAGCGGGGACAATCCGATGGCTCGAGGTCCTCACCCGCTACAAGTACAACTTGTGGATGTCTTCCCTCCCCAGGCTCTCCCTGAATCCCACGGCCGCGGCGGTCCAGAAGCTCCTCGACCGGGAGGACTTCCTGCGCAAGCGTCACATGTACACCGTGCTGAACGCATCGCCCTACGATGTGAACAGCATTGATCGGAACCTGAACGAAGGCGTTTGGATGAAGGACGTCCCCGCCACCGTGGGCGCGGACGGCACCGTGAATCCCGTCTACACGGATCTGGAAATGGTCAACGGCGGCATGGAAGCGGATGCGGACGGCAATGGCGTCCCCGACGGCTGGTCCATGAACAACAGCGACGCCGAGACGTTCTGGTCCGTGGATACGCAGGATTACCATTCCGCTCCGGGCTCCGCGAAACTGACGCTCCAGAAAGACCTCTCGGGGACCACGAAGTCCAGCGCGATACTCAACTCGTTACCCTACCCGCAGCAGGGCGCGAACGGACCGTACTACAAGCTGGAGCCGCAGAGCATCTATGAACTGTCCCTGTGGGCAAAGAAGGAAGGGAAAGATGGCGTGGGGCAAACGCAAGTGACGTGCGTGTTCTACAACGATAAAAACCAGTACCTGGGTTTCGTGAAATCCCTGATATTCGAAGGCAACGGGAACAAATGGCGGAAGTACGCGACGATGTTCGCCACCTTGGACGCCACCAAGATGTACATCTACTCACGCGCGCAAGGCACGATTCCCGTCAACCTGTGGCTCGATGACCTCTCGATCAAGAACGTCAGCCACCGCGTCGTGAATGTCCTCGAAACCGATGCCACCCGCTTGCACGTGTGGAGTGCAGACAAGTCCGTGGAATATGCGGAAGGGCAGGATTATGAGGTCGTCCGTACCGGAGCGCTGAGTCCTTCCGATCCTATCAACGGAAAGAAGATGACGATCACCAGGAAAGAAGGAGGGAGGATCGCAGCGGGTTCCACGCTCTCCCTGGAGTACGATTTCCTCCCCCGCATGCAGGAGGACAGGTACGAGTACATGAGCTTCGCGGACCCCAAGGTGATCGAGGTCTACCGCGAGAAGGTGATCAAGCCGACGTTGACCTACGTCCTGCCGGACTTCGTCTACATCGGCATGGACGAGGTCCGCGGATTCAACAGGGACTCCCGTTCCCGCAAGCTCGGCCTCGCGAACTACGAGCTCATGGCGCGGTTCTTCAACCAGATCTTCGACACCATCCATGCCCTTGCGCCCGCCGCCACCGTCCTCCTCTGGGACGACATGCTGAGCCCCTACCACACCGGAGCCACGGAGAATGCGCAGCTCTCGTACGGAGGCATACCCGGCAAGACCTGGCATGCGTTGACCATGCTCAAGACCACCGGCATGGCCTTCCTCAACTGGTGGTACAGCGGCGATGACCGCACCGGGAAGATCGCCAATTCCCCGAGTTTCTACAACCAATTGGGCATCTCCTTCCTCGGGGGCCCCATGAACGGGAAGGCGGCCATCGACATGTGGTCCTACCAAGGTTACAAGTATGCGGCGCTCGGCATGAGCGAGCAGGAGTTCTTTGCCTATTTGGATGGCGTGGCCTATGCGGCCGATCGCGCGTGGAATGCCGTCAAATCCTACCCCACCCTCACCGATCCCCCCATCGTCCATGCCCCGCGGCGCGTGGAAACGCGGGAGGGGGAGCGCGTCGCCTTCTCCGTCACGGCGACATCGCAGACAGAAACGCCCACCCTCACCGGCTCCGACCTTCCTCCGGGCTCCTCCTTCACGAGCACGGGCAACCAAGGCTCCTTCTCCTGGCAGACGAAGGCGGGGGATGCCGGCACCTACATCGTGACCGTCACGGCAAGGGACACGCAGAAGCACTACATCCCCTGGGATGTGACCATCACGGTCCTTTCTTCGGACGGGGAAGGGGAGGGGGGCAAAGGGACGGCCGGAGGAAGCAGCAGCGACGAAAAACATGGGGCGGCGGGTGGCGGCACGGAGAACGGGGTTACCGAGGGCGGTTCTTCCGGGGAGACGGGAGGAGGCGGCGGAGGCGGGGGCAACGGTGGAGGCGGCGGCGGACGCAGGGGGACGGTCTCCTCCCTGCTCCAGTCCTTCCTCGATATCGGAGGAGGCATGGTGCAACAGGCTGCCGGTACGCTGCAGCAAACCAGCTCTTCGGCGCGGTCCTTCGCCGCCACCGTCCGCACCACCTTCACGGGAAACCTGCCCCTTGTGGTGCGCCAGGGGGGCTTCATGATATTCCTGGATATTTCCGCTTCCTCTCCCGTCGCCTCCGACGTGCGCTACCTTGCGGCGCGGGGGGTGATCTCGGGATTCCGCAGCGCGGAGGGATTCTTCCTTCGCCTCTTCAAGCCGAGCCAGACCCTGCGGTACAGCGAGGCGGCGAAAATCGTGGTGGAGGCGGCGGACATTCCCCTCCGATCCCAAGACCGTCCCGCCACGCTCTCCGCGCGCGACCACTGGTCGCAAGCGTACGTGGCCACCCTGGAAGCACGCGGTTCCCCCGTGTTCTCCCATCCCGCCCTGGACGTGGACGCCCCCATTTCCCGCGTCGCGCTGCTCCGCCTTATCTTGGAAGCCTTCGACGTACGCAGGGATGCGGCACGGATGACCGATGAGGCAGTCCTGGCCTTTGCGAATGACGAAGGGTGGATGGCCTCGGTCCCCTTCCGCCTCACCAGCTCTCCCCAAGCCCCCTTGCGGCGCCGGGATGTGCTCGGCATCGTGCGGAAGGTGATGGAGGAGTATGGCGAAGAGGAAACGGTGCACGCGGCGGCGCCCAGCAATTCCCTCATCCGCAGGCTCCTCGACAGGCTGGGGTGGGAGCGAAATTGACAACGGCGGCAGGGGGGGACATCCTATTCCCCTTTACCCCCCGCCCATGTTCGCACGCCGCTCCACCCTTGCCACGGCCACCGCACTCTGCGCCGTCCTCTTCTCGCTGCTCTTCCCCTACGCGGCCGTCGCCGCGGACCGGGAGTACGCGGTGGATCTGGTGGTGGATGCGCAAACCGTTCCGACTGTCGACCGCGGACGGTCGTTCACGTACACCGTCTTCGTGGTGAATGAGGGGCCGGCGGTCGCCCAGGGCGTCATCGTCCGCACGCCGCTCCCCATGGGGTTGCACTTCGAGAGGGAGGGATCGGATGCCGCGTGCAGCTTCGATGCGGACGAGAATGAGGTGTTCTGCACGTACGGATCCCTCGGGCTCGACGTGCGGCGCTCCATCCCCGTCGTGCTCCGCACCGCGCACCAGAACGCGTGCGCGGATATCGAGTACGTCCTCCAATCGACCGTGGAGAGCCTGTACACCGATGCGTTCCCGCTGAGCAATACCACCGTCCCCGTACGCACGCGGATCCGCTGCGTTCCCATCCCTCCCCAGTGCGACGACGGCATGGACAATGACCACGACCTGTTGGTGGACATGGCGGATCCCGGCTGTCTCTCCCGGGATCAGGATGATGAGCGCCACGACCAGCGCAGCGGGATCGGCGGCGGCCGGGAGTACATCCGCACAACCTCTTCCTCCTCTTTTTCCTCCTCCGTGCGGTCGTCCTCTTCCCGGTCTTCCGCACGCCCGCAAGCGCATGGCGTGCGCGTGAGCATCCAAGCGGGCTTCGGCATGGTGCAGCCCGGCGAAACGGTTCCCGTGCGGATCCTCGTCCATAACCGTTCCCAGCAGACCGCTGATTCCGTCACCGTCCGCTTCACGTACGACCCCCTGCAGCTCAGCGTCACTAACATGGGATGGGGAATGGTCCGCGGGGCGGGCGCGGTGGAATGGACGCTCGACGTCCAGCCCGACCAGACACGGCTCATCACGCTGGATGCCACCGTGCTCTCCGTTCCCGCAGGCACAAGCATTGTCGCTTCGGTGCGCGCGCAAGGGTACATGGACGCGCCCATCGCTTCCCTCGTCCTCCCCGTTGCCGTCCAGTTGCCGCAGACGGGCGCCGGCCCCTTCACGGGGGCATTGGAGGATACATCCCGTTTCCTTTCGCCGCTCCACCAAGGCACATCTGCGGTACTGCTTCTCCTCGGCATCGGCGCCATGACGGGCATGTTCGGCGGCTCGGCGGCGCTTGCGCGGCGCGCGTCACGGAAGCCATAGGGTCATTCCGGTCGTCCCCGCCACCTCATACGCGGTCATGGACGCGGCGTGCCGCAAGTGCATTTCCGGGGCGGTGCGGTATCGTAATGGGAAATTCCCCCCGTTTTCCTTATGGCAAATCGCCAAACGACCCTCGTTCTCCTTGGAACGGTCTTGGCTGTAGCTGCGCTCGGCGTGGCCAGCCTCAGCTCCGATTCCAGCCAGATCGCGCAGGTTATCGAAGGCCTGCAGAGCATCAGCATCCCCATCCCCGAAGGCGGGGGCACGTACGGATTGGAAGATCCCGTCCGCCTCACGGCGCTGGGAGATGTGGGCACGAGTACCCTGCCCATCCGCGCCTCCTGGTATTACATGCATGCCACATGGCAGTCCATGCGTGAAATCCCCGGTTGCACGAACGTGAAGACGTGCTCGTTCACTTTCAACGGTGCGGAGGAGGCGGGGAGGTACGCCGTGACGGCGGATGCTTCCGACCACTACGCCACCGTCTTCATCGTCATCGAGGAGCGGCTCACGAATCCTTTCCAAGACGAACAGCCAGGGTGGGCGCAGGAAGCCATCATCCGCATGAGCAGGTTGGGGATCATCCGCGGCTACGACAACGGCAGCTTCGGCCCCGGCGATCCCGTGACACGCGCTCAAATGGTCACGCTCCTCGCGCGCCTCCTGGGTGCGCGCCAGTGGCTCTCCTACGAATCCTGCTCCCAAGCGAACTTCTCCGATGTGGCTGCGGATCACTTCGCGCGCGCTCCCCTGTGCGCCTTTGAAATCAACGGTTGGGTGGACGCAGCCGCCGTAACCCAGAACCGCTTCGATCCCGACGCCCCCTCCTCGCGCGCCTTCACCGCCGGGCTGGTGGCGCGTTCCACCCGAGCGGCGCTGGAAGGCAACGGGCAGCAACCCTCGGATGCCGTGGTGTTCGATGACGTGACGCCCAACCATCCGTTCTTCGCAGACATCCAAATGGTGAGCAGCTACGGCCTGATGACGGGCAATCCCAACGGGGACTTTGCCCCGGAAGGCCGCTTGAACCGCGCTGAAGCGGCGGTGATCCTCTACCGCATCTGGTCCAAGCTTGCACGGCCGGGGGACGGGGCGACATCCGCCGCTCCCGTGTCTTCCCAGGCTGCCGCAGAAAACGGGGAGCCAGAGAACGGGCAGCCGTGCGATGACGGCTCCTACTGCACCGTGGGTGAAGCACTGCGGGCAGGCAGGTGCGTCGGGGGGAGCATCCGCGACTGCGATGACGGGAACGATTGCACCAATGACTCTTGCGTGGAGGGCAGGAACAATTGCATGCATGCTAACAACACCCTGCTTTGCGATGACGGGGATGCGAACACCGTCGACGACCGCTGCAACGGCGGGCAGTGCCGAGGAAGCCCGAAGAGCGCGCCATCGGTCCCGCAGAGTTCCGCGGCAGCATCGGTTGTCTCTTCCGCGGGCGCCAACATCTCCACCTGCGGCGGCAGTGAGGTGAACTTGAACACGAACAGGTACCACTGCGGCAGCTGCGGCACTATCTGCCCCCATCCCAACCATGCCTACGGGATCTGCAGCAACGCTACGTGCGTCCTGGGCGGATGCATGGAGGGGTGGAGGAACCTGGACGGCAATGATGCCAATGGGTGCGAGGGGGCTCCGGTGGACGCCAACATCTCCACCTGCGGCGGCAGTGAGGTGAACTTGAACACGAACAGGTACCACTGCGGCAGCTGCGGCACTATCTGCCCCCATCCCAACCATGCCTACGGGATCTGCAGCAACGCTACGTGC